>CABUSR010000004.1 GCA_902494245.1 uncultured Collinsella sp. | reverse complement strand
GTGTCCATCCTCGCAGTATCCGGTTCTCAAGGTGCACGCTTTGCGGCTCATCCGGTTCCACCGGGCCGCGCGGCAAGGAGATATATTGCCAGACCGGAGGGGCCCCGCGGGCGGGAATCCCGCACTCCATATTTTGTTCACAAATGAATAGGTCCCTCAGTCGCATCACTGAGGTTAAAACTGAAGCATTGGCTTCTGATATTGGCGATGACCAGCTGTTTTATGAGTATTGAGACATCGGTCATCTCTGGAGCGCTACTTTACTCCAAAGGCATCAGCTATTTGTTTCCCATCGGTAAAAGGCGGGTTTTGTTCGCCAAGCGTTCTTATATATAGATAGATACGGGTTCGAACCCGTGCACCGGCAACAAAAAAGCGACCAACCGGAGTTGGTCGCTTTCTATTCCATGGTGGGCCGTCAGGGGCTCAGCCTGCTTCGCAGGCGGCCGCTGCGGCGCTTTCGCGCCTTGCGCGCTGCGCTGGCAAACGCTCACGCGTTTCCTCAGCTCCGCGCCCTTTCGGGTTCGAACCCGTGCCGCGGCAACAAAAAAGCGACCAACCGGAGTCGATCGCTTTCTTTTCTATGGTGGGCCGTCAGGGGTTCGAACCCTGGACCTTGGGATTAAAAGTCCCCTGCTCTGCCAGCTGAGCTAACGGCCCGCGGGTGGCATTGTACCACGGTCTGGGACTATTCCCAACTCCATTGGCCGTTCTGGAAAATCACAACTTCACGTCCATCAGGCGTAATGCCCGTAATATCGATGTCGTCCGTGCCAATCATAAAGTCGACATGCGTGCTCGAGACGTTAACGCCATGCTCCAGGAGTTCCTCTTTGGACATATCATATCCACCCTCGATGCACTCGGGGAAGCCGACTCCCAGCGCAAGATGACAGCTGGCGTTCTCGTCATAGAGCGTGTCATAGAACAGAACGCCGCTTTCGCGGATCGGAGTGTTCTTGGAAATGAGCGCGGCCTCGCCCAGATGAGCGGCACCTTCATCGGTGTCAATAATGCTCGCAAGCGTCGCCTTGCCCACACGGGCATCGTAGTCCACTACGCGGCCGGCCTCGAACTTAATCCAAAAATCGTCAACCTTGTTACCGTGGTGAATGAGTGGCATAGCCGAATACACGATGCCGTCGGCACGCATACGATCAGGCGAGGTGAAGACCTCCTCGGTGGGGATGTTGGGGAAGAAGGGATGTCCATCGGGCGTCTTACCCTTGCCGCCGGCCCACTCGTGACCCTTCGTCATGCCAATCGTCAGATCGGTTCCATTTGCCGCGGTGTAATGCAGGCAGTCAAAACGATTGTCGTTCAGGAAGCGCAAGTTCTTTTCGAACGCTGCGTCATGAAGCTCCCAGTCGCTCTCCGGGTCCTGCCCATCGGCGCGAGCGGTGTGCAGAATCGCATTCCACAGCTTATAGATTGCAACCTCATCGGCGTCTCCCGGGAACACCTCGTGCGCCCAAGCCACGACCGGAGCGCCGGCGATGCACCACGGATTGATGTTGTAATCCAGTCCACGGCGGAAAACTTTGCACTGCGTATTCCTCGCCTTTGATGCCGCGGCCGGCTTGGCTGGATCGATGCCCTTGAGGGCCGCAGGATCCGCACCCTCGATAAAGACAAAGCAGGCACCATCCTGGGCCAAGGAATCCAGCTGCATGCGCTTCCACTCGGGTGTCTGCTCAAAATAGCTTTTCTCGACATGCTCGTACGTGAGCCTCGTCACGGCATCATCGGCCCAAATGACCGTCACGTGGCCGGCGCCGGCAGCATAGGCCTCCGCGACCACCACGCGCGCAAACGGCGCGCACTCGACCGGAGACTGAACGACGACCTCCTGGCCGGGCTTGACGTTTACGCCCTTGCGGACGACTAGGCGCGCGTAGTTTTTAATCTTGGGCTCCAGGGCCTTCATGCCCTCCAGAGCCTCTTCGACCGTCAGGGCAGCTCGAATCATGTGCCACTCCATCTATCTATAGAACAGTAAAAAGGCGCGCCGCAAAAACGACGCGCCTTATATCTTAGCGATATGTATGGATACAAACGCTACTTCTTCTTGGAGTCCTTCTTGTCCTCCTCGGCAGCCGAGCGCTCGATAAGAGCATTGAGCTTGTTCTCGGACATGCCCTCGGCCTGCGCGCGGTACATGTTGCGCAAGGGACGAATACGAACGAAGTCGTAGATAAAGTCACCTAAGATGATGACATAGGACAAAACGATGCCGACCATCTGAACAGGACTGGACACCGTGCCGCCGGGAGCGAAGTAGAGCGAAGCCCAAATTGCCACGACGAGCACCATGCCGATGGCGAGCACAGCCCACCAAATACGGCGGCGCTTGGTGTAGTCCTCATCCTGCTTGAGAAGGATATTCGACACCGTATAGATGCGGTCCTCCTTGGCGCGCTGCTTAGCCTTGCGGGCGCGCTTCTCCTCTTTAGAGAGGCCCTCGAGGTTCTCGCCCTTCTCGAGCTCTTTGCGGCGTGCCTTAGACGAAGCCGGCACGACGCGAACGGAGCTCGCTGCCTGGCGGGCGGGCTTAGCAGATGCGGCGGACTTGCGCGCAACCCCGGTAACTTCGTGGGATTGCGTGCGCTTGTTCGTGGCGCTACGGGTACTCACTTATGCGTTCTCCTTCATGCTTGTGAACTGGGAGCCCGTGATGATCTGGAAGGCCTCGCGATAGCGCTCGGACGTGCCATCGATGACCTCGGCGGGCAGGTGCGGGGTCTCCCCCGTCATATCCCAGTTGGCCTTGAGCCAATTGCGGACGAATTGTTTGTCGTAGCTAGGCTGGATCTTGCCCTCCTCGTAGCTGGCAGCAGGCCAGAAACGGCTGGAGTCGGGCGTGAGGCACTCGTCGATCAGCGTGACCTTGCCATCAATAACACCAAACTCAAACTTAGTGTCGGCGATGATGATGCCACGGGTCGCGGCGTACTCGGCGGCAGCCTTGTAGATCTTGAGGGAAAGGTCGCGAATCTGCGTGGCGATGTCCTCGCCCACGATCTCGCAGCAACGCTCGAACGAGATGTTCTCGTCGTGGTCACCGATCTCGGCCTTCGTGGACGGCGTGAACAGCGGCTCGGGAAGCTTGGAGGCCTCGGTCAGGCCCTCAGGCAGCTGGATGCCGCAGACGGTGCCGTTCTCGTCGTAGGTCTTCTTGCCCGAACCGGTCAGATAGCCGCGGACGATGCACTCGATAGGAATCGTCTGGGCCTTCTTAACCAGCATAGCGCGGCCAGCGAGGTAGTCACGATACTCAGCAAACTCCTCGGGGAAATCCGCCGGGTCGATGGAAACGAGATGGTTGGGGACGATGTCGGCAAACTTATCGAACCAGAATGCCGAGATGCGATTGAGTACCTCTCCCTTAAACGGAATCTCGTCGGGAAGAATGAAGTCGAACGCAGAAATGCGGTCGGTGGCGACCATCAGCAGGTTTTCACCGGCATCGTAAATATCACGAACCTTGCCACGAGAATCCGGACGACGCTCCATCGTTGTCACGTGAGTCACTCCTTACCTAAATACGACAGAAATGCGGGTTCTTTCCCGCATGTTTTCGCAAACTCGGAGCGGCAGGGACGCGGCCCCTCCTTCACCGAATAGCGAAAAGCTAGTGCTCCATTGTAGTAGATGCCGCGTCTGCCGTGTGCTCGCGGGGCAGATGAATTGTAAAAGTCGTACCCTTTCCAAGCTCCGACTCCACGGATATGTAGCCATGGTGACGCTCGACGATCTGCTTGGTCACGGCGAGGCCAACGCCCAGGCCGCCAGCTTCGCGGGCGCGGCTGGCATCGGCGCGCCAAAACCGCCCGAAGATGCGCGACAGATCGTCCTTGGCAATACCGATGCCGGTATCAGAAACGGCAATGCTGACGTGCTTGCGGTCACTGAGCACCGACACCACGACCCAACCGCCCTCGGGGGTGTAGCGCATGGCGTTGCTCATGAGGTTGATAACACATTGCGTGATCATGTCGGGATCGGCCTCGACGACATCGTCGTGACCCTGGGTCTCGTCCGCAAAACGCAGGCGCAGATCGCGGTCGACAAACAGGCGCTCCTGGGCATTGACGACGGAACGCACGAAAGGAACCATGTCCACCGGCTCAAGGTTGAGCGGAGCCGTGCTGTTTTCCATGCGCGACAGGTCGAGCATCTGCTGCACCAGACGAGCCAAGCGACGCGTCTCGGAAGCAACGGTCTCCAGGTGTTCGTCGTCGGTGGGATACACACCGTCTTGCATGGCCTCGACCGTTGCAAGCATGGCCATGAGCGGCGTGCGCAGCTCGTGGGCAACATCAGAGGTCAGGCGCTTCTCGTGCTTCATATCTTTCTCGAGTGAGGTGGCCATCTCGTCGAAGGTCTCTCCCAGCTGATCGATTTCGTCATCGCCGCGCAAGCCCGTACGAGCTGACAAATCGCCGTCGCGAATCTGCTTGGCGGTGCTGGTAATACGATGAATCGGCTTGGTGAGCATGCGCGACACGAACGATCCGATAACAACCGAGATGCAGACCGCAACAACCGCGGCAAGGGCCATGGCGTTAAAGGTCTTCTCCCTAAACGCAGAGTCCGCCTTGGTGAGCAGGGCGTCGGAGCCGATGGCCCATAGCTTTACCTGTCCGACATGTTCGCCAGAGGACGTAACGATTTCGACGTTGGCAACGCTATCGGAGTCGGTGGGCGCTGACGAGACCGGGCTATGCGAGGCCTTTTTACCGCTCGAGCTGCTCGACGGCGATTCGCTCTCGCGTACATCGGCGGTGGCGCTTGCCGAGGGCCAGGAATCGTCATAAACGATCACGCCCTTTTTATTGACGACCTGCATACCCAGATCGTCGGAAACCAAACTCGACGTTGCGACCGTGCGCAGTTCTCCCGCGGTCCAAGAGCCGTTTTCCTCATATGAGGTCGCCAACTTCTCGGCAGCGGAATTTGCGATTTCGACGATATTGGAGCGTGTGTAATCCGAAAAGACCGTGCCCCACACAACAGAGACAACGCCCACCAGCACCAATACTGTCATGAGCGATGTCAGAGCAAAAGCAAGTGCCATGCGCGAGGGATAGCTCATCGTTGGCCGTGAATCGGAACGAGGCGTGTTCCAACTAGCCTTGGAACCCGCCTCGCTCTCCTGCTTGTGCTTTTGTCCGATTTCAAAGCGCGCAGGTGTCATATGTGATTTCCCTATTTCTCGTCCGACTTATCGGTCTTAGCCGGAGCCTCGAAGCGATAGCCGACACCATGGACGGTGTAGAGCCACTTGGGCTTCTTGGGATCATCGCCCAGCTTGGCGCGAAGGTTCTTCACGTGGCTATCGATGGTGCGCTCATAGCCCTCAAAGTCGTACCCGAGCACCTTCTCGACCAGCTCCATACGGTTGTAGACACGGCCGGGATGGCGAGCAAGCGTGGTGAGCAGCTTGAACTCGGAAGCCGTCAGATCGACTTCCTTGCCCTCGACCAAGATCTTGTGGCCCGAAATATCGATGACCAGATCGCCGAAGTCGAGTACCTCGACGGCGGGCTCGTCGGCCTGGTGGGCACGGCGGAACAGAGCGCGAACGCGGGCGACGAGCTCGCGCGGCGAGAACGGCTTAATCAGATAGTCGTCGGCGCCGAGCTCAAGACCGATAATACGGTCCTCGATCTCGCCCTTAGCCGTCAGCATGATGATGGGGACATCCGAGGTATCGCGAATGGTACGGCAAACGCGCTCGCCGGGAATCTTGGGGAGCATAAGATCGAGCACGACCAGGTCGAACTGATGCTTCTCGAACTCCTCGATCGCGGACTGGCCGTCGCCGACGCCCACAACCCAGTAGCCTTCGCGCTCGAGATAGGCAGCGACGGCGTCACGGATTGCCTTCTCATCCTCGACCAGCAGAATCTTTTTTGCATCTGAAGCCATAACACGGCCCCCCTGTCTCAATTAGCTAAGAATAAGCCCATTTTAACGCACCTGAGCCCGCCAGATGCCGCTATGACGCGGCAGCTCGGCGGGCGGTACTCACAATTACAACGCGCTTATTCCCCTGTTGGCGCCTTTTTAACCCCTCTAAGCTTAAAGAGAGAATAGGCGTGCAGTGACCGTCTCTGGTATACCCTGGCTGTTGCGCACCGTGGCGTACGTAAGGAATGAGTCCGATTTTCCCGCCGTAGCTGGATAATCGCCATACTCCAAAGCGCGGTCGGGCGACAGCAGTGAGCCATAGGTCTTGGCAGAGGTGTCGATCAGGAAATGCGACGCCTGTACCTTAACAAGGTATTTATTCTTCTTGCCAGCCGCACATGCGAGCGGCTCGCGTGACAGGAAGAGGTACGGCCCTCCCTCATTACCGATATACGTGCCCATATTGCCCAGGCTGCCCACGCCACTATAGGCCGCCTCGATAGAAAACACGAAGGTATCGCCCATATATACGGCCTCGAAAGGCGAAACTGACGAAGGGAGGACCAGCTGGGCACGCTTGGTGTTGTTGCCGTCGGTCAGATCGATTGCCGTTATGCCGTAGTAGACGCCCTCGTCGTTGCGGACACGCGGCGAGATGGTCAAAATGCCGTCGCTCGCGCGCGGGGCCGATGCAAAGCGGCCCGTCGATTTCCAAATTGCCTCGGCCTTGGATTCATCAAGCGAGCGACGATAGCAAAACGAATCACTACTCGTTTTATTGCCGCCTGCCGAAGTCATTTTATACCAGATAACCGATGACCCGAACGCCGTAAACAGGGGCGGATCATAGTCCTTGCCACCTCGATCGAGCTCAACCACATCGCCAGAGAGCGAAGCGCCCGACAGATTTTGAGCGTAGAGTTTCCACGATGAATTGGCAAAGTTCATCTCAACCCACGCGAATACGCCGTCGCCGGCACGGACATCGTAGAATGCATATCCCGTGCCCTCGATAGGATCCTCGATTAATGTGGTAAGCGAGCCATCGCCCAGGTTGAGCACACCGAGTGTGTTGGCATGCAGTGCCGATGCAGGCGCCATCATCGCCGCGGCGTAATCGCCGTCGCAGTAGTACAGCAGCGTACCCAGAGGCAGCGTCCACGACGCCGCCGGCTCAAGATCGATATCGACTGCCTCGTACTCATCCGTAATCGAGATGATTTTGGAATCGTCCTTGATAACCTGCGGCTCGCCGGCGGCATCATCGCTGGTGCCCGTTTTTTTCGAGCATCCGGCAAGCACCGTGGCAGCGCCCGCGGCAGCCCCACCGAGTACAAAGCCGCGGCGCGATATTCCGTTCTTGATGTGATCGGCGATACCCATTAGGCGATCTCGGCGCGAGCGGCCTCGATAGCGCGTGTAAGCTGGTCGGCGCAGGAGGTCTTTTTCATACCGCAGGTATTACCGGCGAGAACCTCGATTACGCGATCGGCAGGAGCGCCCTCGACCAGCTTGGAGATAGCCTTGAGATTGCCGTCGCAGCCGCCGGTAAACTCAACGCCCATCACCTTGTTGCCGTCATCGGAAAGGTCAAGGTGAATATTGCGAGCACACACGCCCTGAGGCTTGTAATCAAACGAAATCATGCGATCCCCTCTCAGAATGCTATTCGAGACGACTATTATCCCCGTCTTTCCCTAAATGCAACGAGGCGCTTTGCCGGCAACACACATTACCAGCAAAGCGCCCTGAAAAGCTAACGTTATGCCCGAGCCTACTCGAAGCTCAGCTGCTCCAGACGATCAAAGACTGTGTCGATACGAGTGAGGAAGTCCCACGGATCAAAAATCTCGTCGAGCTTCTCCTGGCTGACGGTGCAGCGCGGATCGGCCTCGAGACGTTCCTTAAAGGTAGGGCCGGAGACACAATCCTGTACCTCGTGCCAGGTTGCCATGGCGTTCTCCTGCACAATGGCGTACGCGTCCTCGCGGGTGATGCCCGTGTCGACGAGGGCGAGCAGCACCTTGGAGGAGAAGATGAGGCCGCGGGTCTTATTGAGGTTGGCCATCATGCGGGCAGGGTACAGCTGCAGGCCGTCGATAACGCGAATGAGGCACTGGAACATGTGGTCGAGCGCGATGAAGCTATCGGCCTGGGCGACGCGCTCGGCAGAGGAGTGCGAAATGTCACGCTCGTGCCACAGGGCGACGTTGTCGAAGGCAACCTGCGCGTTGGCCTTCACGACGCGCGACAGGCCGCAGACCTTCTCCATGGTGATGGGGTTGCGCTTGTGCGGCATGGCGGAGCTACCCTTTTGGCCCTTACGGAACGGCTCCTCGGCCTCGAGCGTATCAGTCTTCTGCAGATTGCGGACCTCGGTAGCGATGCGCTCGCAGGTGGCTGCGGTGGTGGCGAGAACGCCGGCGAGATAGGCGTGATGGTCGCGGCTGATAACCTGCGTGGACAGCGGGTCGTGAACCAGGCCCAGGTGCTCGCAGACGTACTCCTCGACGAACGGCTCGATGGAGCTGTACGTGCCGACAGCGCCCGAGATGGCACCGAAGGCAACATTCTTGCGGGCGTCCTCAAGACGGTCCAGATCGCGCTTGAGCTCCCAGGCCCAAGAGCCAAACTTCATGCCGAAGGTCATCGGCTCGGCGTGGATGCCATGAGTGCGGCCGGCACAGAGCGTGTTGCGCTCCTCGAAGGCGCGACGCTTGCAGATCTCGCCGAGCTTCTTGACATCCTCGATGATCAGGTCGCAGGCCTGGGTGAGCTGGTAGCACAGGGCCGTGTCGCCCAGATCGGAGCTGGTCATGCCATAGTGAACCCAGCGGCTGGGCTTGGGGTCGCCCTCGGGAACATCGGCATCGATGTATTCCTTCATGTTGGTCAGGAAGGCAATGACGTCGTGGCGCGTGACTTCCTCGATCTCATCGACCTTCGCCTTCTCAAAGTTGGCATGGTCGCGGATCCACTGGGCCTCGTCTTTGGAAATACCGATCTTGCCGAGCTCCGCCTGGGCCTCGCAGGCCAGAACCTCGATCTCCTGCCAAATGGCGTACTTGTTCTCGAGGGAGAAGATGTGTCCCATCTCCGGGCGGGTATAGCGATCGATCATAGCGGCTCCTTTTTGGTTATTGGCACGTTGGTCGTAACCCAACCATTGTACCGTGCGCAGGTGCAAGTATGGGCAGCAGGCATTAACCTAACATTTTGCCGCAAGAGCGGCCATGGGGACATCCGCGTATTTGCTTCGCAAATCCGCACCGGCTTCAGGCGAGCCCCTCAGCTTCACGAAGCCGAAGGGGAAGACTTTGTTGAATTAGCCGTCCCCATGTCTCCCGTGCCCGGTGGAGCGGACAACGGGACGTCTGCGTATTTGCTTCGCAAATCCGCACCGGCTGCGGCCGCCTATCGGCGACCTTGCCTGCTCGCTATAAACGCTTCGCGTTTATTTAACGCTCGCACCCTGTCGGGTTCGAGTCCCGGCACTTTATTGAAAAAAGCACGGTAACGAAACGTTACCGTGCCTGAAATTCGAATGGAGCGGGCAACGGGACTCGAACCCGCGAGTGTCAGCTTGGGAAGCTGATGCCTTACCACTTGGCGATGCCCGCATATGTGGGGGATAGTATAACGCGGTTGTCTTGTTCGATACAAGGGTGGTGGTGCTTGTTTTAGCTGTGGAGATTCGTTTGAAAATCGCTTCAATTGTGGAGACGAGGACCTTTGACTTCCTGTTCTCCCTATCTTCTACCTGCACTTTTGCTTGATTGTTGTATTTGAGCTCAATTTGTCAGGAATTGGGCAAGCTTTTGGTCAGGCTCCGGTACTTACCCGCATGAACCTCGGGGGTAGCCTCATCCTACGCGTCGCAGCCTCCCCGTGCGACGCACGAGGGATAAGGAGCAGCCATGTCCAACGCACCCACGCACTCTGTCCACAGCGCAATCGCAACAGGTCCGCTGCTCCTGCTCCTCTTCCTGCTTTTCGGCTGCCTGGCACCGGGAGCCGCATTTGCCGTCGATGGCTACGACCAGCTCGGCTTCCGCACTATTAGCGATGATTGTGGACCCTTCTTCATCGGCAAGTATGAAGCTCAAGACGCCTCGATTGCCTACTGCATGAACCAGGAGCGCCCCGGCCCCACCAAGCCGGGCGGCCCATGGCTCAACTTTGATCAAGGCTGGGTGTGGCTCGACGACGAGTTCGCGGCAATCGTTTGTCACGGATATCCTACCGCCACGTCGTTTGGCGGTTACCATCTTTCACCCGATCGCGCCCGCGCCGCCACCCAGCTTGCCGTATGGATGCTCAACGGCACTACCCATGTCGACGGCACCTACTCCTACACGACCGCTCAGGGCAAAACCAAGAGCGGACACTTTACCGCCGACAATGAAGTCGTGGCGGCTGCGCGGTGGCTCCACGACAGCGCAAAATCAGGAAGCATCAAAGCCGCTCCGCACCGCGCGCGACGCTATCTAGGAGCCGTATCGGGCGGCAGCAAACGTCAAGACATGCTCTATGTACTGCCGGCGGTCTCTGTTTCCTTCCAAAAGCAGTCTGCGAACACCGTTATTACCAGCGGAAACAATACCTATCAGTTTACCGGGGCAACATTCGATGTTTTTGAGAGCGCCAGCGGCGCGCGTGTCGGCACCATCAAGATGGACAGCAACGGTCGAGCGCAAGCAACACTTCTGCCCAACACGGCATACTACCTAGTTGAAACGAAGGCGCCGGCCGGCTATGTCCCCCGTCGTGATCGCATCGCCTTTACCACGGGGAATGACGGCGGACAGGTTGCCATTGATGAACAACCTGGCACCATTACCTTGCGCATCGCAAAGCTCGATGCCGCGACGAATGCAGGCCCCCAAGTTGGAGCTTCGCTCGCAGGAGCAGAGTTCACGTGTGTGTCGCAATCAACCCCTGGATGGGCACAAATCCTCACGACCGACGAAAGCGGTCGGGCCACCCTCGCCGATGTCCCCTTAGGAACCTTTACCATCTACGAATCAAAAGCCCCCGAGGGCTACCTGCCATCCAACGACAGCTGGACCTATACCGTTGGAGCCGACCAGCTCGGCGATTCAGGCGTGGTCGAGATCGAATCTCGCGTTTCCGATATCCCCATTGCGTTTAACCTTGAGATTTCCAAATTCAAGGATTACGGCAATAGCGACCAATCCGGCCTGGAGCAGCCGGCGGGTGGTGTTGTCTTTGAGGTTGTCAGCAACAGCTCTCAGCAGGTTGTTGGCACACTGACCACAAACATCTACGGCTTTGCCTCCACCAAAGATCAGCCCGAAGCATGGTTCGGCACAGGCAAGCGACCCGCCGGTGTCCACGGAGCCGTCCCATACGACCGTGCCGGCTACACGGTTCGCGAGGTTCCGGAAACCGTCCCCGAGGGTTTTAAACGTGCAGGGGAATGGACCGTCGGGGCCAATCAGATTTCCGACGGCGCCGTGCTTCAATATATCGTGGACAACCACGCTCTGTCGACGCATCTCCAGATTGTAAAACGCGATGCCCAAACAGGCGCTTCTGTTCCCCTAGCCGGATTCACCTTCCAACTCCTCGACAGCAATCACGAACCTGTCTCACAAACTTGCTGGTATCCAGCACATAACGTAATGGACACCTTTACGACTGACGCGACCGGGACCGTCACACTGCCCGAATCGCTCGTGCCGGGCACCTATTATGTACGCGAAACCTCGGCCAAAGAGCCCTATCTTGTCGGCGAAGAGATCGAGGTAAACATACCCGCCGACATGAATCTAACGCCCGTTGCAATCGCCTCGTATTATGACCACGCCGCGACCGGAAACATCAGGATCGTTAAAACCGATGCCATAGACGGCAGCAGCCTCGCGGGCGCCGTCTTTGAGATCCGTGCCTCGGGTGATATCGTGCGCCCCGACGGTAGCATTGCCGCGCTCGACGGTGAGACTGTCGCGACCGTCACGACGGATGAAACTGGAGAAGCACGCGCGGGCAACCTCCCACTGGGATCTGGCACCGCACGCTACGAGGTTGTCGAGACTCAAGCGCCGGCAGGCTTCTTGCTCGATCAGACAACCCATATTGTCGACCTTACTTATGCCGACCAGAAAACACCCGTTGTAGAAGCACGGCTTAACGTATCCGACGATTACATCAAGGTTGATATCTCCAAGGTCGATGCAAGCGGTGAGCAGGAAGTGGAAGGCGCACAGCTCACCTTATATGGTCCCGATAAAACCAAAATAGACTCCTGGACCTCATCCGACAAGCCACACCGCGTCGAACATCTTGCACCCGGCACCTACTCGTTGCGCGAAATGATGTCTCCGCGGACCTATGACCTTGCCGAGGAGATAACGTTTGAAATAAAGGATACGGGAGAAGTCCAATCCGTCGCGATGAAGGATGCGCCCATCGAGATCAAGGGGCAGGTCGACAAGCGTCAGGAACTTGTCCAACCTATCGAAAAGGGCCTGTTGGCTAACGGCGATGGTAAAAACCGCGCCGCGATGCAAACCAATACGGATGGGCTTTTCTCCTATACCATCGACGCTCGAAACGATTCAACTACCTGGGTTGATGAGTTCACAATTACCGATGATCTTGAGTGTGCCGAGGACGATACGGCGAGATTCGTCTCAATCGAAACCCCCATCGCCATCGGCGACCTCAATGGTCTGTGCAACGTGTGGTATCGCACGACGTCGTTGGACTCGACAGACGTCGGTGAGCCGGCAAACGCGACACTTGACGATGGGCACGAAAATCCTTGGCTTGAGTCCGACGAAGTAAGGGAAAGTCTGGGTGAGGATTGCCGCCTCGTCGATTACGACGGCTGGCGCCTCTGGAAGGCGGATGTCTCGACCACGGAATCCACCACACTCGAGGCGAAAGAACTTGACCTTGCATCCAATACCGTCGTAACGGGCATTCGCATTGAATACGGTGCAGTAGCCGCCGACTTTACGACTCGAAGCGATGTGGATTCTTGGACCCGTGATGATCTCAAAGACGAGCACGACGACCTTGACGATGCCAAAGCAATCCTTGGCACAGACGCTCGGGGCGCAGTCGTGCACATGCAGGCAACGTCGGCTTATACGCCCCAAACCGCACTCACCAACAGTGCGCGCGTCGATCTTTGCCGCAACGGCGGCGGCGATAAACTTGAGTCATATGACGAGGACCGTGTCATTCAACGCTGTACCCTACCGCAGGACCTACCGGCAACAGGATCAGTTCCCATCGCCGCTTGCATCACCGCACTCCTGACCTCGGGTGCCGCAGCCCTATGGTTCGCTCGCCTTAGGTCGATTCCAAAGAAGCGCTAGCGCGATGAAAAAGCGGGCGAGCCAGTCCCACGGCTCGCCCGCTTTCAATCATGTAAATCGCCGTATCTACTCTGCAGACGAAGATCCACCATCAACGATTGCCTGCTCGGACTCAGGAATCCCATCGGCACCCGTGCTCTGTTCTTGCTCCACCTCTTCGCTGATTGCGGAGGCGGGGGTCGAGCCCTTCGCACCCACGATGTAGGCAGCCCCAAATCCTAACGCAATGGCAATCAAGGTCAAAATCACGTAGACAGGCCAATGGCGCTTAATATACGAAAACACGTTGACTCCTTAGAGCTCCGTCTACGAACGGCGGATAACCTCGGTCACGACCTCGGATACCGTAGCAATGTTCGTCGGGTTGACATTGTGGGGCAGGTCGTCCTCGGTACGAGCGCAAGCCAGACGCGTGCCGTCCACGCCGGCGATGGTGAGGGCTCGGCGGCTCGCCTCGAGCGCGGCATAGGCATCGGTCTTGGCATAGGGCATCTCGAGCGCGCCACAATCGACATGGAACGACTTGCACACCTTGCTGACCAGGTTCATGATGCGACGATCGCCCTTGAGCAGCTGCTGTTCGCCCTCAACCGTCACCACCGAAAGCCTACCGGCGCCGACGGATTCAAGATTGATGAAGAATACGCCGCGGAGCTTATCGCGATGCGAAGCCAAGAAGGCCTTCATACCGGCGCCATCACAATCCGAGGCGCCCGTTGCCACAAACCAGATATCGTGACCGAGCAGCTCGTCATCGCCCATAGAGGCGACAGCCGAGAGCATATCCTCGGAAGAAGCGCCATCGGAAGACGTAGCGCCGCCCTTCCAGCCGTCGTTATCGTCCTCGAAGTTATCCCACGAACCGATACCGCGACCGGACTTCTTGGCATCGTAATCGTCTTCGACGCCCAGCCAGTCACTCATGCTGCCCTGCTCGTTTTTCTTTTTACGACCGAACAGGCCGCCCAGGCCGCGCTTGCGAGACTTGGGTGCCGCCGGGGCGGGAACCGAAATGGTCTCGATCGGCTGCGCGCCCGACGCAACGGGCATAGGAGGCGCAACGGGTGCCGATGTGGGTTCGGGACCCTGGGCAGTAGCAAAGGGGTCGTTGACCTGGGCAGAGGGATCGGGAAGGTCGAACAGCGACGTGCGAGATGCAACGTTTGCCTGCTTCATAGACGGCAGCGACGGATCGGGGACCGAAGCCAGCGGAGACGAGGAAGGTGCAGGCGACGGTGCCGACGCCGGATCGGGAACATTCATCTGCGGACGCGGCGATGCCTGGGAGGAAATCTGGGCCATAAGGGAATCGACTGTTTCGTCCTGGGTGGGAGCAACATCGGCAACCGTGGCACCGGAACCGCTCGGGGTCGGCATGGTGAAAATCTGCGTGGAGTAAGGCCTCGACTCATCCGTCTCGGGAGTCTCGGAAACCGCAGACACTTCCTCCTGCTCGACCTCGGTCGAATCATCTTGCTCGGCTGCCGCGTACTGCTCTTCGTCAGAGTTGACCTCGACGGGCTCGTCCTCGGTCGCATCCTGAATTTCGGCAGCATCAATGGGCTCGTCATCGTCTGCCGCGTCGTCCTGCTCATCGGAAGCAGGAAGGGGCTCGGCAATCGCGGTGCCTTGCTTTTCAAACGTTATCGTGGAATCGAACTGCGCGGCATCAAACGACATGGTGCTATCGACGTGCTGCTGAGCCTCGAAAGACGTCGTCGCCTCAACAACATCCGCGGACGCCGGCTGCTGGGACTCAAAGGACGTTGTAGCTTCGGCGGCGTCGACGGGCGCGGACTGCACAGCCTCGTTCTGCTCGAACTCTTGCGCCGCGAGCTCACGTGCCGCCTCGGCTGCCTGCTGCTGAGCGATAGCCTCCTGCTCGGCAGCCTCGCGTGCGGCAGCGCGCTTCTCCTCGAAATCGTCGACAAATTTCTTGCCCTTTGCAAGCGCACCCTTAAAGAAGTTGGAAGCGCTGGCGCCAATCGAAGAGAACGCGGATGCAATATCGGCATGGGGCGTTGCCGCGGGAATCTCGGCAGAGAAATCAGTATCGCTCTCGTAAGACACGCGCCTCGGCTGTTCAACGTATTCGTCGTCAGACTCGTCCGCAACGTCTTGCGCCGGCGCGGCGGGAGCCAAAATGTCCAGTCCTGCCGCGGGATCGATCGCGGACACCGCCTCGGGCTCGGCAACGGCAGCGGTAACCGCGGCAGACTCATCATCCACGGTGACAACGGGGACAGGCTCGGGCTCAAACGTCGGCTCCTCGCCCTCCTCGTAATCGAGCGTGCAGGACTCGGGAAGCATTCCGAGCGCACGGATGGCATCCGCACCAAAGCGGATGTTGCCGGCGGCGTTGCGATAGAGCTTGGGCTCGGGCTCGGCAGGCTCCTCTGCCGGCTCGGCAGCGGGAACCTCGTCATTGAACTCTTCGGCCTGGGCAGCCTGGTTCTGATCCTCGGGCACGATGGCGCCAATCAGCGTCTCGTCGGCAGACGCACCCTCAAAGCCCTCGATCTGCTCGTCAAAAGCCTCGCCCTGTTCGGGCTCGGTTTGAGCGTCGGGAGCAATCGGCTGACCGAACTCGTCCTCGGCGTAGGTAGGCTCTTCATACTCGATGGTGTTGCCGTAGTCGTTTTGTTGCTGGGCCGCGGCATACTCCGCCGCCGCGCGCGCCATTTCCTCGGCACGACGCTTCTGCTCCCCAAAATAGGTATCGAACGGAACATCGTCGGGAAACTCGTTCTCGCCCTGGAAGGGAGCAACGTTGTCCATAACGCCGAGCATAGCGGCGACAGAAGACTTGTTGCACACCGCGCCGGACGTATAGGGAAGAATGTGGCGGTTAGAGATGATGTTTGCCGCGTTGGCAAGCGCAACGAGGGAAGCGAGGATCGCGACAATCCACAGCAGAACCTTGAGCGCGCCGGGGAGCGGCAGGATACGCAGGATGGCAACGGCAGCAGGGGCAACCGTGGCAACGGGCAACAGCTTGGCGATGAGCGCACGATACGAAGCATAGGGCTCGCGGGCGAGCAGCTCAGCACGGGGAGAGTCGTAGTGTGCGACAACGACCACCGGGCGGTTGCGCGGAGACGCGAGCGGGCCCGAGGCCTTGTGGTAGGCGATGACATTTTGGCTCACGCCCGTCTTGCCCAGGCGCGAAACCACGGGGTGGCCCGTGCGTTCGAGCACGTAAAGAACGGCGCCGACAACGGCCAGCAAGGTGCCGACCAAGCCGATACCGCCGCCGATGCCCATCAGCAGGGCGCCGGCAAACGCAAGAATACCGGTAACGGCAAATGCCAACCTACTGGGCGCCGGGGCATTGAACTCCTGAACCTCGGGGTCAAAGCCGTGGTTGCGGAAGATCTGAGCGATATCCTCGGCAGCCAAGCGCTCTTCTTCGCTGCATGCCGGCGTAATGCCGGTGTTCTGCAGCAGGTGGTTAATATAGTTCTGGGTGTTCGCCATGTGCGCTCCACATCCATAATCCGACAAATAGGCCCAATGCATGCACATTAGAACCGTATATAGTCGAAAGTATACCCCGAGCGAGCGCAAACGACCGAATTCGGGCCATCTTAACGCCCCGAGCGGACAAGGATATAGCCTAATCTCCATATCGGACTAAAATCATGGCAGCAAACCACCTTCTCATGCGAGGACTCTATGACGGCAAGCGACGCGACCGCGACAATTAAAAAGGGAAGTTCGGAGCCCGGTTTCGATAAAACGGCTCAGCGCATCCTCAATCTTTTCTTTGTGCTCAACAGCTCCCCCGAACCGCTGACGACCGAGCAGATCGTCTTGGATTCTGACCTGGGATATGGCTCGGGCAACATCGACTCGGATAAGCGCAAGTTTCGGCGCGATCGTGACAAACTGCTCGAGCGTGGCATCTTAATCAAGGAGGTTCGCCCCGCCGGTGCGCAGGAGACCGAGGAAAGCTCGTGGACAATCGACCGCGAGCACACGTTTGCTGCAGGCGGCCTCATCACCGCAGACGACGCCGATATCCTGCTCAACGCCATCGACCAGACGCTAGCGGCCGGCTCATCCACCTTTTCCGCGCCGCTTGCCGATATTCGCTCCAAGATTGCCTACCTCACCGGCATGTCGGCGGTGGACGAAGTACCGATCCGCCGCTCTCCCACCGTCGATGCGGTATGGAGCGCCTTTGCCGAGCGATGCGCGCTGCGATTTTTATATCAGAACGGACGCGGCGAGCAGAAAGAACGTACCGTCTGCGTCTACGGCATGTTCGAGCGCGAGGGCGTGGCGTACTTCTGCGGCCTCGACAATGTCACCGACGACATCAGGACATTCCGCTGCGACCGTATCGTTCGCGCTTGGCGTCCTTCGAAGGCCTACGCCATCCCTGCGGACTTCAATCTCAACGACTATCTGTTCTTTGAATTCGATTTTGCCGACCGACCGCCCGTTGCAGCCACGTTCTCGTTCGCCCCTCAGACGCAGATCGATATGATCAACGGCCTCACGCGCGGGCGAGGTGAGCTCGCACACACCGATGCGGGATGGACCTGGACCGTTGACGTGCGCGACCTTGAAGCCGCCGCCTCATTTTGCATGGCCCACGCCATGGACGGCATGAGGCCCATGGCCCCCAAATCGCTCAAGCAGGCGTGGAACCACCTCATTGAAAGGACGGTGCACGAGCATGCCCGTGCGTAAACTCACCAGCGAGCAGAGACTCTCGCGCGCCATCGACATCATGGAGGCCCTCTACGCCGCCGGCGAGAGCGGCATGACACGAACCGAGATTTGCAGCCGCCTTGACATCACGGGGGCGTCGCTCGACGAGATTCTCGAGATCGTCTCGACGCTCGCGGACCGAGAATCGGGCGCGCGCATCATCTGCGAATGCCGCGGCGAGCGCGTGGCCCTCACTGGTAACGCTGGGCGCGTGCTACCATTGCGCCTGAGTGCCGCCGAGGGCGCTGTGCTCAACCATGAACTTGAATCGTTGGGGATCGAGCCGCAGACGGCAGCTCGGATTCGACATGCCCTTCTGCCCGAAGAGCTCGGCTATAACCAACGCGTCTTTGACACCGTCAACCACGGGTCGCACTGGCAGCAGCTGAGCTGCGCCATTCAGGACGGCGTTCGCTGTCGCATCTCGTATCGCTCGATGGACGATGCACGGCCACGCGAGCGTCTGGTCGACCCCTTGCGCATTACGGCAAACGGCGACCAAACATACTTGATTGCCTGGGACATCACAGTCGATGAGCAGCGCACCTATCGCATGGATAAAATCGAGGGACTCGCCTTGACGGAAGACTCCGTCGTGCCTCACGCACCGGACGTTGCATCCCTCCACGATTCCCTTGCCCGGACGCAGCGTAGCGCAAAGCTCTTGATGCCATTCGATATGGCGGAGCATCTGGACTGGGCCGGCATCACCCTAATCGAGCGCAGCGGGGCAGACATGGCAACGGTAACCGTGCATTACGGCTCCGAGCGTTGGCTACTGAGCCAGGTAATCGCAGCGGGCGGAGCCATCCGCATCTTGGATGACCCCGCCCTGTCAAAGCGCCTGTGCGATATGGCAAAAACCCTCGTCTGTCCGCTTTAGCGCCGCCGCTCGTGGCGTGCGCGCCACAGTTGCAGATAGTGCCCGATCTGCGCCGATTCGATGCGCTGGTAGGAGCTCGTGGGCAGCGACGTTAAGAACTTCTTTCCGTAGCCCTTCGTCACCAGGCGCGGGTCGGCCAGAATCAGCACGCCGCAATCGGTCGACGAGCGGATAAGGCGGCCGGCCGCCTGCTTAACCTCGAGCACCGCCTCGGGCAGCGAATAGCGCGCCCAAGCGCGGTCTTCGCGCAGGTTGCGCTCGCACGAGAGCGGGTCCGTGGGGCTCGAGAACGGCAGCTTGGGAATGATGACGCAACGCAGCGTCTCGCCGCTGGCGTCAAACCCCTCCCAGAAGGCCTTAAGCGCAAAAAGCGACGAGGTCGGCTCGTTGATAAACCGGTCGCGCAGGCGACGAGGAGATGAGTTGCGCTGCTGGCAGTTGAGCTCCAGACCCGCACGGGCCATCTTGGGCTCAACGCGGGCGTACAGGTCTTCCATGTCGCGCCGATTGGTGAACAGTGTGAGCACCGATCCGCCCATGGCAAGATGGGCGTCGACCAGCACGCGCTCGAGCGCCGTAAGATAGCTCTCGCGATCGCGCGGATCGGGGATATCACCCGCAACGACTACAGCCATGTTCGAATCGAAGTCGTAGCTCGAGTCCAAGTGCAGCGATGAGGATGTTGAAGCACCGATGCGATCGAGGCCGACCGCATGGTTAAAGTGTTCAAAGCTTTTGGACACCGTCATAGTCGCCGAGGCAAAGATAGCCGTGTGAACCTCGGGCAGCCACTCGGTTGCCAAGGCCTCGCCAATGTCGATGCGCTCTGCGGTCATCGACTCTCCGCCGGCACGCAGCCTGCGATTGACCTGCAGCGAATACACGTAGTGTTCATCGGTGCCATCAATGATGAGTTTGAGGTTCTCGACCAGCTCGTGCAGGCGGCGCGAGATATCACCCAGGTCGACAACAACCTCGGGCTTGTCGGCGGCGACGGCTTGCACCAGCGCGTCGACGCTCTTGTCAGCTTGTTCCAATGCGTCGATGCCAGTGTAGGCCGACTGTAAGAAATCATGCCAGTCGTCAGATTCGCGCAGCTCGGGGCCAATCCATAGATTGGCATTGTCATAACCCCCACGCGCACGGCGGCCGAGCTCGCGAACGCCATCGAACACGTCGGCGATTGCCATGCTCGCGCGCGCAACCGTCGACGTCGCCTTGGCAGTAAGGCCCAGATAGAGCGTAGAGCCCTCGGAGGTTGCCAAATCACGGGAAACCTGGCTTAGCGCGCCGGCGCTCGAGCCACCCAGGCGCTCAAACAGAACGCGCGATTCATCCGCCGACACCACGCGCGCCCACTGACGGCGCGCCTCGCGCTCGATGGAATGGGCCTCGTCGATTACCCAATGACGAATCGGAGGTAAAATCCTGCCCTCGGCCGCGACATTGCGGAACAGCAGGGAATGGTTGGTGACCACCACATCGGCATGCGCCGCACGACGGCGAGCGCCGTGGACCAAACATTTATCAGGGAAAAACGGGCAGAGGCGACGAGCACACTCGCGCGAGGCCGTCGTAAAGTCGGGGCGGTTGACGCTGCGCCACCGAATGCCGAGCGAGTCGAGGTCGCCATCGGCTGATTGGCAGACGTACGCCATAATGACCGCGACCGCCGTGAGCGTGTCCGCCGGATCGCGCTTGGTGGTAATCTCGACCTGGCCTCGGCTCATGCGCTCGAGCTTGCGCAGGCACGGATAGTGGTCATAGCCCTTGAGAGCGCAAAATGACAGACCACCGTCCAGTTGCTCGGCAAGTTTTGGCAGCTCATGGTACATGAGCTGGTCGGCAAGATTGTTCGATTTGGTCGCAATACCAACCGTGATGTTGTTACGGCGCGCTGCCTCGGCAAAAGGCACCAGATAGGCCATCGATTTGCCGACGCCCGTGCCCGCCTCAATTACACGATGAGTGCCCGTGACCAGCGCATCGCGGACCTCGAGCGCCATCGCGATCTGCTCATCACGCGGCTCGTAAGTGGGATACATGCGATTGACCAGGCCACCCGGCGCATAGTCTGCCTCAATCTCCTCACGACTCGGCATCTTGAGGACCGGCAGTTCGTCGGCGTCCACCCGATCGTCGGCGCGATCGGCCTTGAGAACGTCAGCACGAACGGCGCTGAGAGAGAAGATAGAACCAGGGTTCTGCCCCGCCAAGAATGAGAAGATAGGACGATAGGACCAAGGCACATCCGTATGCATGTCGGCTAGGCGCGCCATGAGGCCCTGGGGCAAGTCGGTGAGCGCCACGAGCAACACGCGCCATACGCCACACAGGGCGTCGACGTCGGCATTGGCACGGTGTGATACCGAGTCACAGCCAAACAGATCGGCCATAAAAGACAGCTTGTGCGAGGCCAGGCGTGGAAGCGCGATGCGCGACAGCGCCAGCGAATCGATCCAAATATCGCTCACGTTGACGCCGCCTTTGACCGACTCGATAAACGAGCGGTCGAACGTGGCGTTATGTGCGATCACCGGGCAACCACCGACAAAATCGGCGAGAGCGGCGACGGCCTCAACGGCCGACGGGGCATCTGCCACATCAGCATTTGTAATGCTCGTGAGCTCGGTAATCTCGGCGGGAATCAGCTGCTTGGGATGCACGAAGGTATCGAAGCGGTCGACGATCTCGCGGCCCGAAAGACGGGCCGCCGAGATCTCGATCAGCTCGTTGTCCTGCACCGAAAGACCTGTGGTCTCGGTATCGAGGACAATCACATCTTCCTCGATAAGGCCGAAGGACTGCGTTTTGGCGCGTTCGGCAAGCGTGGCATAGGAGTCGATGACAAACTGCGGCGTTCCTGACGAAACCGCGTCCTCGATTAGCATGCAATGCCCGCTCGACGAAGGCCCATACGGATCAGGCTGTCACAGACCTGCGGGAACGTCATGTCGTCGGTGTGGCGGATCTCATCCGGATACAGCGACGTATCGGTCATGCCGGGAATGGTATTGGTCTCGAGGATAACGGGGCCGTCCTCACTCACAATAAAATCGCTGCGCGAGATACCTAGGCAACCGAGGGCCTTGTGAGCGGCGCAGGCAAGCTCCTGAGCGCGAGCGTAATTCTCGGGTGAAATCTGCGCCGGAATGCGATGGATGTCCGTAGGGTCGACATACTTAACGTCCAGATCGTAGAACTCGCAGTCCTCGGGCTTACGAATCTCGACAATCGGCAGAGCGCGCACGTCGTCCTCGCCGTATACGCCGACGGTGATCTCGGTACCCTCGATGCACTTCTCGACCAGCACTTTGTCGCCGTACTCAAACGCCTTGGCGATTGCCGCGGGCAGCTCGGAGGGCTCATGGACCAGGGAAATGCCATAGCTGGAACCGTTGACGGCCGGCTTCACAAAGCAGCGCTCGCCACAAACCTCGACGATATGATCGATATCGACTTCATCGCCCACCTCGAGCGCGAGGCCGGGGGCAATGGGGATGCCCGCCTTGGCGTACAAGAGCTTAGAGACCTCCTTGTCGGCACCGCAGGCGCTGGCAAGCACGCCCGAGGCCGTGTAGGGGATACCCAGGGTCTCCATGGCACCCTGCATGGCGCCATCCTCACCGCCGGCGCCGTGCATGGCGATAAATGCCACATCGAAACCGCCGGTCGCCATGGTTACCATAAAGTCATCAGCGGCTGGATCGAGCAGCTCCACCGAGGTGTAGCCGGCTTCCTTCAGTGCCACCACAACGTTCTTTCCCGAATCGAGCGAGATCTCGCGCTCGGCGGAATGACCGCCCGCCAAGACCGCTACGTGCATGTTCTCTAGGCTTTTACCCGGCATGGGCAGACTCCTCCTCTATAATTTCTGCAGCTGATACCATATTGTAGCGATACCCTCTACGTTTCCCCAAAATCGAAAGGCTTCCATGCATCCCAGGACTAAATCTCAGGACATTCGCGACTTGAGCCAAAACGATATTCGCGAGCTCGTGGCCGAGCTTGGCCAGCCCGCCTTCCGCGCGAAGCAGCTCATCGAATGGCTCTTCGAGAAGAACGTTTGTTCGTTTGACGATATGACCAACCTTCCCAAGGCTTTCCGCGAACAGCTTAAAGAGGCTTTTGCCTTTGACACGCCGACTGAACTCACCAAGCAAGTTTCCAAAGATGGCTCTCGCAAGTATCTACTCGAGTACCATGACGGCATTTCCGTCGAGACTGTCGGCATGCCCCGTCGCAACAAGCTTTCCGTCTGCGTTTCCACCCAGGCAGGCTGTGGCATGGGCTGCGCCTTTTGCGCTACCGGTCTCAACGGCCTCAAGCGCTCTCTGACCGCTCAAGAGATCGTCGACCAGGTACTTCATGTATCCAACGACTTTGGCGAGCGCGCCACGAGCGTCGTCTTCATGGGCCAGGGCGAGCCGTTTGCCAACTACGACGAGGTTCTCAAGGCGCTGCGAATCCTCAACGACCCCGATGGCATCGGTATCGGCGCTCGTCACCTCACCGTCTCTACCAGCGGTGTTATTCCCGGTATTCGCAAATTTGCCGACATCCCCGAGCAATTCACGCTTGCCGTTTCCCTGCATTCCGCCATCCAGTCGACGCGCAATAAGCTCATGCCTGGTGTTAAGAAGTACACGCTGCTTCGCCTTCACGAGGCGCTTCAGCTCTACACCGAAAAGACTGGCCGCCGCCCGACCTATGAGTATGCCATGATCGAAGGCGTCAACGATACGAATCCCGAGATGCAGGCGCTCTGCGACTTCTGCGAGGGAACGCTTTGCCACGTTAACCTCATTCAGCTTAACGACATCGAGGGCAGCCCGCTCAAACCGTCGCAGATTCATAAGGTTGAGGATCTTCAGCGTCGTCTTGAGTCCCGTGGCATCGAGACCACAATTCGCAACTCCCGTGGTAACGATATTGACGCCGCTTGTGGACAGCTGAAGCAGCGCTTCAAAGTTCAGAAGAACGCATAGGGGAGTCGCACCCCAAAACGTTTCATGTGAAACATCGAACGACCCCGGTTGCAGAATATGCAACCGGGGCCGTTTCATTTATTGGCCTTAATTTTGAATTAGCTGCTACCTACCCCATTTTTTACGTCCAAAATAAGGGGTCCTTGTCTCATGAATCAGACAAGAACCCCTTAGAATATGCTGAGTAATTGTTAGGTACCTAATAGCCTACATTTTCCCATTGGTTGCTGACCCAACCTTGATTAATCTTGGGATTCTTCGTTACCTGAGCAGTACGCATGGCAACATCTTCTGTCATAACATCCATTTTCTTTTTGGAAGTATCCACGATATCTTGCGCGCCACGAAGCAAACGACCTCGCAGTTCATCGTCTGTCGCGATCTTATAGCCAGCAAAGGCACCAGCCGCGACAGTCGTCGCCAATGCAATCGCTGTTAAAATCTTATTCCTCATCTTGGCCTCCTTGATCAAACTGAATCATTTCGCCAAGAATACGAGAGAGCTCTTCCTCGTCTTTAAACTCAATCTCGATCTTATTCTTTCCACGCGAGCTCTTCACACGCACGTTGGTATTAAAAACCTGGCGAAGCACACGGGCGGCCTTTTTAAAAGACTGAGGCGTCGCAGGCCTCGGCGTCTTAGGTGTCTCTCCGGCAGAAAACAACGGAGCAAGATTTTCTGTCGCTCTTACGGAAAGGCCCTCTGCAACAACTTTCTCTGCAAGTCGAATACGCGCGTCTTCATAGGGAACAGCAAGAATCGCACGTGCATGACCAGCAGTAAGTTTGCCCTCAAAAATCATCTGCTGAACTATTTCGGGGAGATCGAGAAGACGCAGCGAGTTTGTAATTGCAGAGCGTGACTTGCTTACTGCCTTCGACAATGCCTCCTGGGTCATACCGCTGGCATCGATAAGCTGGCGATAGCCCTTAGCCTCTTCGACGGGATTCAGATCAGAACGTTGAAGGTTTTCGATAAGAGCAAGAGCAAGCATCTCTTCATCATTAACATCTTTAATGATGACAGGCAGCTCCTCAAGACCAGCAAGCTTTGATGCCTGGTAACGACGCTCACCAGCGATGATCTCATAGCCGTTTCCATGCTTGCGAACCAAAAGCGGCTGCAAAACGCCATGTTCTTGGATCGACTCGCTCAACTCGCGAAGTTCAGTTTCATTAAAGTGAATTCGCGGCTGGTTAGGGTTGGGAACAATATCCTCAATTGGTAGTTTTGTTTCAGATGCGGCATTTGAAGCGGATGCAGCCGAACCACCAGTCTCATACTCGGCCTCTGAGACCAAAGCGTTGAGTCCACGTCCTAATCCGCCACGTTTCTTTACACTAGGCACGCTTGATCACCTCTTTTGCAAGGTTCATATACGCTTTTGCACCCTTATTCTGAGGTGCATAGGTAATTACCGGTTCTCCAAAAGACGGAGCTTCGGAGATTTTAACCGTACGTGGGATTAGCGTCTTAAACGCCTTATCACCAAAGTACGATTGAACCTCCTCAACAACCTGATTCGATAGTGAAGTACGCGAGTCATACATGGTCATAAGTACTCCATAGGTGTCTAAGCCCTTGTTTAGACGTGATTTGACCATCTTCATTGACTCAAGCAGCTTTGTAACGCCCTCGAGTGCGTAATATTCGCACTGAATCGGAATCAAAACGCTGTCTGCTGCGGTCAAGGCGTTGATAGTAAGCAGGCCGAGCGAAGGGGGACAGTCAATGAAAATAAAATCGAACTCGTCCTGAATCGGTTCAAGCAAATCTTTGAGGCGTGTTTCACGAGCGATTGCGCTTACGAGCTCAATTTCCGCGCCTGCAAGCTGAATTGTAGCCGGAATTACGAATACCTTTTTGCAATTGGTATCAAGAACAAGCGATTCTGCCGGCACATCATTCAACAATGCATCATAGATGCAGTGATCAAGGTCTTCTTTTTCAATTCCGAATCCACTGGTGCTGTTTCCCTGCGGATCAAAATCGACAATCAGTGTCTTACGACCCTGCTCACCCAGTGCAGCTGCAAGGTTTACAGCCGTCGTCGACTTACCGACACCGCCTTTTTGATTGATGATTGCAATGATACGCGTGTTTTTTGCGCTCTTAGAACGCTTAACGTCGCGAAATCCCACGGTCCCTCCTGGTGTGTATTAAAGCTGTCAAACGGAGGATGTTTCACGTGAAACATTCCGATTCGATATCAACCGCCATGTTTCACGTGAAACACTGCAAGTTGTTAGTATCCATTATGTTTCACGTGAAACATCTAGGCAAGTGGATTCTTCTTTGCCATGCCATTTGCACGAGGCAATGAGACAGATGCTGGATGACTCTTCTTAAGAATAATGAACTCCCTGTGGCCCAAGCCCTCAGGCAAATCGATTGCGTCATTCAGAAGCAAAGTGAAGCCGCAAATCTTAGCTGCTGACATGCCGGAAGCAAGCTCCTCATCCGAAGGATTGCCCTTAGTAATAACAAATAGCCCTCCATCCTTGAGGAACGGAGCCGCATACTCAACAAGAATCGGTAGAGGGGCCAGTGCGCGGGCGGTTACGACAGAGAACTGCTTCTTATGGCTTCGAGCATATTCTTCAAGACGATCATGAACCGCATGAGCATGTTTCAATCCAAGAGCATGGACAAAGGAATTGACAGCATCAACCTTCTTGCCAACAGAGTCAATATAAGTAGCTTTACGATGCGTGGCTATGGTTAACGGAATACCAGGGAAGCCCGCACCTGTACCCATATCGAGCAAAGCTCCCTCAGGAGCCTTATTGATATAGGGGAGTAAAACAAGTGAGTCGAGGATATGAAGTACTGCAGCATCATCTACGTTGAGAATACGGGTGAGATTGGTTGTCTTATTTGTTTCTAGAACCAAATCCAAATGCTGAATACATTTCCTCAGCTCAGCATCAGTTACGCTCAAGGAATACTCTTTGCAATAGAAAGCTAGACGACTCAACATCTCGTCAGCCTGCTGATCAGCAAGTACTAACAACGAAAGCTCCTTTCTGACAAAAATCAGTGTATCGAGAACTTTTGACAAAAAAAGGGGACGTGGAAACCACGTCCCCTTAGCATAAGCTCGAGTAGATTATCGAGCAACAATCACCACATGGCGATCAGGGTCAGAACCCTCAGAATGAGTATCGACGGCATCATTGCCACGAAGTGCAATGTGAACCAGTCGACGCTCGTAGGCATTCATGGGCGGAAGCGAAACACTCTTATGAGTGCGAATGGCACGCTCGGCAGCAGACTGAGCCATGGAGGCAACCTTGTCCTGACGGCGGCTCTTGTATCCCTCGACGTCCACTACAACCGGATACCTAAAGCCAAGTTTGCGGCTCACCAGCAAAGAGAACATAACCTGAAGGGCATCAAGGGTGCGACCATGACGGCCAATGAGAACAGCAAGGTCGGGAGCAGTAACATCCAAAATCAGCTCACCCTCGTCGCCCTCATACTCATCGATAGGAGAGTTGGCGGCATCGAAGTGCGAAAGGATGGAACGCAGAATGGAAATCGCAACATCGGCAATGGTGTCGAGCTCCTCATCGGTCAGCTCTTCACCAGCCTTGTAGCGCTGTGCAATCTCGGGATAATCGCCCGCGACCTGCGGGGCAACCTCCTCAAGCATATCCTCGATGATCTCTTCAGACATAACGTACTCCAAAAGTTAGGTACCTAAATAAGATTGATATCCCACTACTTCTTCTTGTGCGGGCGCGGCTTCTTCTCGCGACGAGTGACCTCAACCTGCAGTGGAGCGTTCTTAAGACGCTCCTCCTCATCGGCCTTCGCCTTGTCGATGACCTTCTGCGTCACAAAAATCTGCTGGATAACCTGCCAAGCAGACGAGACGTCGTAGTACAGCAGAACACCAACGGGAAGGCTCCAGCCCATCCAAAGCATCATGACGGTCATGACAACGGCCATCATACGCATGCTCTGGGCCTGCTGGCCGGTCTGGTTGCGCGACATGTAGAGCTGCGGAATCAGGGTCAGGACGGCGAACAGGATCAGGCAGACCAGCGCAGGCAGCGCGACCACAAAGCCATCGGCAAAGGAAGCGCTCGGCGTGGTGGTCAGATCGGGCAGGATGTTGAAGAACGAGAACGTGCCCTCGTTAAAGTACTGCGGCAGGTTACGCAGCAGCGTAAACAGGGCAAACAGGATAGGCATCTGAATCAGAAGCGGCAGGCAGCCGGACAGCGGATTGAACTTGTTCTCGCTGTAGAACTTCTGCATCTCCTCGGCCTGACGCTGAGGATCGTCGGCATAGCGCTCCTGGATCTCGAGCATCTTGGGCTGCAGCACCTGCATGCGAGCCGTCGACTTGGTCGACTTGAGCATGAGCGGCGTCAGCAGCAGACGGATGATGACCACCAGGATGATGATGGACAGGCCCCAGTCGACCGCAAAGGTCTGGATGAGCTTGAGCAGCTCGAAAAGGATGTTAACGATCCAATCCCACATGTAAGTTTTCCTCCGATAGCGAGTGCCCGCTAGGGCACAGGGTCATAACCGCCGACGTGCAGGGGATTGCAGCGAGCGATGCGCCTCACGGCAAGCCAGCAGCCTCTCAAAACACCGTACTTCTCAATCGCCTGGATGGCGTATTGCGAGCACGTTGGGTAATAAATGCAGGCGTCAGGCAATAAGGGCGAAATAACCTGTTGATATATGCGAATAGGAGCGATGGCAACACGTCGCAAAACGTGATTGCTCATCGCTCCTCCCCGGCAACGCCGGCGCGTTTCATAAGCGAACGCAACGCCTTGTCCATCTCCTGCGGCGAGGAAACCCTCGTCTTGGGAGTTGCGAACAAGATGATGTCATAACCCGCAACGGGAAATCCACAGCTGCGGGCGGCCTCGCGCATCACACGCTTAGAACGGTTGCGCACGACAGCACAACCGAGCCGTTTAGCACCAACGAAGGCGACCCTTCCGGAGTCGCCTTCGCCAACCGATTCACATATGGTCATTCGAATCAGAGGGTGATTGAAACGACGCCCCTGACTGAACACATGCTCGAAATCTTGCCGAGACTTAATAGTCTTCATGCGAGATGTGTGTATCGCTGCTAGACAGTGAGACGCTTGCGGCCCTTGGCGCGACGACGGGCGAGCACGGCACGACCACCCTTAGTGGCCATACGGGCACGGAAGCCATGGGTCTTGGCACGCTTACGCTTATTAGGCTGATACGTACGCTTCATCTTAAGTTCCTCCTGCTGCATTTCGAGTGTCCGCGGGGGCGCGGACGCAGATATAGACACGTGAGCTTGAAGATTGTAGGGAAATCAATGTTCAAATGTCAAGAAATCAAAGGTAAAAGGTTGCGCAGTTCACACGGTTCCCCCATAAGCCGAGCTCGATTTAGCGGTGTATGGCAACTTTTCACGATATTTCATCGAGTTTTCAACAGGTCATGTTGGCAATGTTGAGAACTTTTCGTCCGTTTTCCTAAGTTTTCAACAGGTTTTGAAAAGTTGTCGAAAGATGAGAAACATTGCACAGTGAGCTACTATTTGTTCGAAACCTTTTGAAAGATTGCGAGCGGCATGTCTGACGACTTTTACACCATGGTCGATTCCGGAGACCCGGCACCCGACAACGAGCACATCACCGGCGTGCGCGAAGAGCGTGAGGAAGGCGAGCAGACGACCACGCAGGCGCCAAAAGCCATGTACGCCGCGCGCATCGCCGTCTATGACGACATGCTGTCGACACCGCGTGTGATCGTCATTGATCCGCAAGATGTCCGCACGTATTTGGAAGAGACGACCAACACCGTCTACCAGTGCATGAAAGAACAAGGTGGCCATATCTCGCTCATGGTCATCCGCGAGATTGTCGAAAACTTTATCCACGCACACTTTGCCGAGCCCATCATCTCGATTCTGGACGGCGGAGACACCATCCGCTTTGCTGACCAAGGACCCGGCATCGACGACAAGGAACGTGCTTTCGACTTTGGCGTTACCAGCGCAAACAGCAAGATGAAGCGCTATATCCGTGGAACCGGAGCGGGGTTTCCCATGGTGCAGGAGTATTTGGAAAACGCCGGCGGCGCCGTATCCATCGAGGACAACATGGGCAACGGCACCGTGGTTACGGTAAGCCTGAACCCTAAACGCGTGCAGGAAATCGAGCGTGCCGGCGGACGCGGCGCTGCCGTGCGGCCCGAGACGGAGCACCCCACATATCCCCTGCCGGGAGCTTTTGCGCAGCAGCCCATGGCAACGCAGCAGATGCAGCCCCCCGTGGGACAGATGCAGCAGCCCGGAATGCTACCTACACAAGAACCCCGGGCGGCATCGATGTCGATGCCGCCAAACACGCCAGAGGCCATGCCGCTGGCGGATCAGGATGCAGCGGCAATGCAGCAGGCGACGGGGGCACCGGGTGGCCAGCAAATGGGCTATCAGCCGTACCAACAGGGATATCCATATCAGCAGATGCCGCCACTGGGGTATGGCCAGCAGTTCCCGCAGCAGCACCAGCAGGGATATCAGCAGCCGTACCAGCAGATGCCGCAGCAGCAGTACAACCCCTGGGCCCAGCAGATGCCTCCGCAGCCTTACCAACAGTGGCCTCAAAGTTTTCAACAGCAAATGCCGCCGATGCAGAGTTCTCAACAACCAGCAGCTCAAATGATGTATCCTAATGCAGCAAATCAGTATGCACAGCCACAACCGGACGTGTTCGTAAGCGATCGCGGCAACGCCGCGCTGGGCTATCTGGCGCAAAATCAAGCGTGCGGTGCAACCGATCTTGCGAGGGCGTTTGGAAACTCGGCCCCCACTTGGTCACGCACGCTCAATGACTTGGCGCAGGCCGGCTTGGTCATCAAGCATGGCCAGAAATACCATCTGACCGAACTCGGCGCCGCTCGCGTGCGAGCTCAGAGCTAAAGAACGGGAGAGACAGTGGACGAGGAAGCAAGCATCATCCTGGGGGATGCCATCGCCTTTTGCCAGCGCGACGGCCAAGATGCACGCCTCATCAACATGCTGGGGCAATCGCGCGCCATAAGCCTGACCGAAGATACGCTCACGATCGAGGCCCCCTCGCGCTTTGCCATCGCGCAGCTCAAAAAGCATCAGCCGACTATTGAGGCCTATCTGGAAGAAATCGCCTTTGCACCGATTGCTCTCGACATCGTGGCACCGCAAGGCGCCGCAGCGGAATCCGCTGCCACGACGGCGCCCGCCACGGCTCCCGCCGCTTCCCCGGCGGTGCCGGCCTCCGCAGGCGACGTACCGACGATCGAGCACCAGCACAGCGATGTTTCCCGTGAAACCATGGCACCGTTGCCGACCGCGGCGGCGACGTCAACGAACGTACCCGTCACGCACATGCCCATCGCTCACGACGCAGCGGCGGGCGCGGATTCGGGCATTGCAATCAAAAACACGCTCTCGGCCGATGATTTTCGTCGCATGATGAACCAGATGAAGGGCGGAGCGCCGACTAAACCCACGCAAGCTGCGACCCCCACTTCACCCATGCCAGCACCGACCGTGCCGGCCGAGCAGAATACGGATGGAGCCCCGCTCGCCGCGAACTCAAAATTTACCTTTGAGAACTTTGTCTACGGCCCCGAGAACAGCCATGCCTATCGCTCGGCACTCAAGTTTGCCGCCCTCGCTGACGAGCGCGGCACATGCACATCACTGTTCATCTACGGCAAATCGGGCCTGGGCAAGACGCACCTGCTACTTGCCATCAAAAACGAGCTCGCCGAGAAGTCGCCCGAGATCAAGGTCAAGTATGCCAACTCCCAGGCATATCTGGACGACCTGATGACCGAGTTCGACCGCCAAAAGAAGAGCAACGCCCCCATCATGCAGGCGTACCACGGCGTGGACGTGCTCATCATCGATGACATCCAAAACATCATCGGCAAGCGCGCGAGCGTGGACTACTTTTTCCAGCTCATGGACGAGTTCATCCGCAACAACAAGAAGGTCGTCATCGCGGCAGACCGCGCCCCCAAGGACCTGAGCATGGACGAGCGTCTGACCAGCCGCTTCAACGCCGGCATGCTCTGCCTGGTCGCAGAGCCCAGCTACGAGATGAAATACAAGATCTTGCAGCGCTATTACGAGAACACCATCGTCGCCGCTCCCGAGGCAGGCGACGACTCGCTGCTGGCGGCCTATGGGGGCGACGGCGGGCACCTGACCGACGAGCACTTTAAACACATGGCCGAGGTCTCGGGCACCAACATCCGCGAACTCGAGAGCTTTTGCGAGCGCTGCGCCGGCGAGGCGGGCGACCGCGAGCGCGAGGGCGGAGAGCTCACCTTTGACGATATCGACGCCATCGCCAGCCAGTACTTCGACACATCGGCCAAAAAGATCAACGTCCAGACGGTTCAGTCCGTCATCGAAGAGCAGTACGGCGTGACGCACGAGGAGCTCATCGGCCCGCGTCGCAACGCCAATATCGCCAAAGCACGCCATATCGCTATCTACCTGGCCATCGAGATGTGCGAGATGACGACCACGGCGGTGGGCGCCGAATTTGGCAACCGCAACCACTCGACCGTCAGCACGAGCTACAAAAAGGTCCAGAAGATGATCCAGGAAGACCGCACCGTCACCGAAGATCTCAAATCGTTGCGCGATAAAATTACACTGCGTTCGTAGGGAAATAGAGACACCTGTTGAAAACTTGTCGAAACCACGGGCATAAGGTGTCTAAAACCCAACCCGCGGTGATGAAAAGTTTTGCGCAGGTTTTGAACGTGGAAAACCACCCCCGTTGCACACAGGTTGCTGTCGATTCTCTTTCTGGGTCTGACCTGCGTCTTTGGGAGTAATCAACAGTTTCGTCAGTGCTATTACTATTATTAAGATATTTATATCTATAGAAAGGTATTAAAAGATGAAGTTCACCGTCAGCCAGAGCTCGCTTACACAAGCCATCGGCGTCGTTATGAAGGGTGTCGCTTCGGCATCCACCCTTCCCATCCTGTCGGGCGTGCTCGTTAAGGCCCAAGACGGCATCTTGGAATTCCAGACCTCTAACTACACTATCTCGATCCGTCATCGCATCGCGGCGCATGTCGAAGAAGAGGGCGAGATGGTTATCCCCTGTAAGATGCTCTCCAATATCACCAAGACCCTCCCCGATGCCCCGGTCACCTTTGAGCTGTCCGAGCGCCAGGTGCTGATTAGTTGCGAGAAGAGCTCGTTCCGCCTGAACACGCTCGATGCCAATGACTTCCCTGAGTTTCCGGCCTATGCCATCGAGAGTGCCGTGGAGCTGCCGACCGATATCTTGTCCGAAATGGTCGGCCGCGTGTGGCGCGTCACCTCGACCGACAAGGCCCGCCCCATCCTGGGCGGCGTGCACATGAAGGTCGAGAACAACACCGTGCGCCTGGTGGCGACCGATTCTTTCCGCTTGGCCGTGTGCGATACGCAGGTCGAGACCTCGACCCTCGAGGGTTCCTTTGAGCTCAACGTTCCGGCTGACGCCTTTAACGACGCACTGAACATCATGGCCAGCCAGGCGACCATCATGATCGGGGCTACCGACACCCAGGTCGTCTTTGAGGCCGGCAACACCACCTACGTGTCGCGTCGTATCGAGGGCGTGTACCCCAACTACAAGCAGCTCATCCCCGATTCGTGCGTGACGAGCGTCAAGATCGACGTCGCTGCCTTTAACGCCGCCCTCAAGCGCGTGGCCGTTATCGCGAGCGCCAACCCCGCCGTCAAGTTCGAGATCGATGTCGAGAACGGGCAGATGGGCCTGTCCTCCATTTCCAATGACCAGGACCTCGCACAGGAGACGATCGATGTCGAGGCCGAGGGCGAGTCGGGCACCATCGCCTTCAACTACCACTACATCTTCGGCTGCCTCAATGCCCTGTCCAAGGAGAAGGAGATCACGCTGGAGCTCAAGAGCTACTCGCAGGCGGGCATCTTCAAGTCCTACGACAAGATCAACTACCTGTACCTGGTTATGCCGGTCCGCATCTAGCAACCGCCCCATGACCATGTTCGCCCGCGATCTTTCCGTCGCGCACTACCGCAGCTTCGATAGCTATCGCCTTGCCCTGGACGAGGGCGTGACGATACTTGCGGGACCCAACGCGGCGGGAAAGACCAATCTCATAGAGGCGCTGCAGCTGCTGACGAGCGGCGCCTCGTTTAGGCATCCGACCGCAGCCGAGCTCGTCCATGATGGCGTGGGCTCGTGCAAGGCCGAGCTGAGGCTCGAGGGCGACGGCCGCGTGCTTGATATGGGATTGAGCGTGGAGGACGGTAAGCGCTCGTTTAGCCGCAACGGCAAGAGGTGCTCTGCCGCCGGTGTGCGCGGGGCTCTGCCGAGCGTGCTGTTTTGCCCCGACCATCTGGACATGGTTAAGCGAGGCGCCAGTGTGCGCCGCGGCGCCCTCGATGACTTTGGCATGCAACTGAGCGCACGTTATGCCGATCTTGTGAGCACCTATGGACGCTGCGTGACCCAGCGTAACGCCCTGCTCAAGGAGACCTGGTGCTGCCGCGAGATGCTCGGCGCGTGGAACGATTCGATCGCCCGCGCGGGCTCGGCCCTGCTCGTGCACCGGTTGGCCCTACTCGACCGGCTGGCGGGCCATGTGCACACTGCCTACGGTCAAGTGGCGTCCGGCGAGGCTGCCAGCGTGACCTATACGTCCACGCTGGGGGATTTGCCCCAGGTCGAGGATCGCGAAGAGCTGAAGGGCTGGGCGTACGAGCGCATGCTGACTGCCCTTGATGAGCACGCCGACGAGGAAATTCGCCGCGGCGTGACGTTGGTGGGACCGCATCGCGATGAGATTGAGTTTGCCGTGGCGGGCCGCTCCGCCCGCTCATTTGCCAGCCAAGGTCAGCAGCGAACGTTGGTTCTGGCCTGGAAGGTGGCGGAGGTGGCCGTGGCTCGCGATGTCCTGGGCACCGCCCCGCTGCTGCTTTTGGACGACGTGATGAGCGAACTCGACGGCGAGCGCCGCGGTGCTTTCCTGCGGCTGATCGGCGATGATATCCAGACGGTCATAACCACGACCAACCTGGGGTATTTTACCGATGACCTGCTTGATCGAGCCAAGGTGGTGAGCATGGGTGAGACGTGCTAATTACGAGCGCGAGAGCGAAACGGTCGCCTTCAGTGGGTTTTTAAACGCAGAGCGCCAGCGCATCCTGGCGGCCGCGACACCTGAGCGCCGCGCGCAGATGGAGGCTGCCGAGGAGTCGCGCGCGGTCTATCGCGCGTGGAACGCGGTGTGCTCGGGCACGCGCGAGGGGCGGCATGTGACGGGCTTGCGCTACCTGCCCGAGTCCAATGAGCTGCTGGTATATCTCGATTCGCCCTCGTGGACGCAGGAAATGACGCTGTTGCGCGAGATCATCCGCGCGCGCATGGAGCGCGCCGGTGCGCATGTGGACGGCCTGGTGTTCAAAACCACCGCGCCCGGTCACACGCCGCCCGCCGCCAAGGAGCGCCTGCGCCCGGCGACGACCGAGCGCCCGCTGGCCCCGCACGCCGACCTCAGTGAGGCCGAGCGCACCGAGATTGAGCGCCAAGTGGCGCCCATCGAAGACCAAAAACTGCGCGAGGCCCTCGAGAATGCTATGAGAGCCAGCGCCGAGTGGGCCAAGGGCGTGCAAAGCAAAAAAGAGCCTTAAATCGCATCTGGTGGCCTTGTAGAGCCAAATACCCTCGTTCCCGAGGGTATTTTTTACGATAAACTAGTAAGGCTGTACACATTTTCTTGACTGAAGGAGGACGTGTGGCAAACGAAAACGATTACGATGGCGGCGAGATTAAGATTCTCGAAGGTCTCGAGGCCGTTCGTAAGCGCCCGGGCATGTATATCGGCTCGACGAGCGCCAGCGGTCTGCATCACCTGGTGTGGGAGATCGTTGACAACTCCGTCGACGAGGCCATGGCCGGTTTCTGCACCGAGATCCAGGTGACGGTCCACGCCGACAACTCCATCACGGTCGTCGACAACGGGCGCGGCATCCCCGTCGACGAGCACCCTGTTAAAAAGATCCCGACGCTCGAGGTCGTCATGACGATCTTGCACGCCGGCGGTAAGTTCGATAACTCGGCCTATAAGGTCTCGGGCGGCCTGCACGGCGTGGGCATATCCGTCGTCAACGCACTGTCCAAGCGCGTGGTCGTTCAGGTTCGTCGCGATGGCAACACCTACGAGATGGAGTTCTCGCGCGGCAAGACCGTCAAGAAGATGGAGGTCGTGGGCACCTCGGATTCGACGGGCACCACCGTCACCTTCTGGCCCGACGACGAGATCTTCGAGACCTGCATCTACGATTTCGATACGCTGCACAACCGTCTGCAGGAGACGGCGTTCCTCAATAAGAACCTCAAGATCGTGCTGACCGACGAGCGCGAAGCGACTCCCCACGTGGAGGAGTTTTGCTACGAGGGCGGCATCATCGACTTCGTCAAGTTCCTCAATGAGGGCAAGGACGTCCCCGAGGCCTTTAAGGAGCCCATCTACATCGAGGGCAAATCGGACCCGGACGCGCCTGTGACCAAGATGGGCGAGGTCGAGGTTTCCCTGCAGTGGAATAGCGGCTACGGCGAGAACGTCATGTCGTTTGCCAACGACATCTACACTCCCGAGGGCGGCATGCACCTTGAGGGCTTCCGCACCGCGCTCACCCGCGTGATCAACGATTACGCGCGCAAGCAGAACCTGCTCAAGGAAAAAGACGCCAACCTGACCGGCGACGATGTGCGCGAGGGCCTTTCGGCCGTTATCTCGGTCAAGCTGCCCGATCCGCAGTTTGAGGGCCAGACCAAGGCCAAGCTCGGCAGCTCCTATATGCGCGCGCTCACGCTCAAGATCGTGACCGACGGCCTCACCGATTATTTGGAGGAGCACCCTAAGCCCGCTCGCGAGATCGTCAAGAAGGCGCAGCAGGCCTGCAAGGCGCGCAACGCCGCCCGCAAGGCGCGCGAGGCGACCCGTCGCAAGAGCCTGCTCGAGACGGCGTCCCTGCCCGGTAAGCTCGCCGACTGCTCGGTGCGCGATGCCGAGCTGACCGAGCTCTTCATCGTAGAGGGCGACTCGGCAGGCGGTTCGGCCAAGGACGGCCGTCGCCGAGACATCCAGGCGATTCTGCCCCTGCGCGGCAAGATTTTGAACGTCGAACGCGTTGGTGACCATCGCGCGTTCTCGAGTGACACCATCCAGTCGCTGATTACCGCGATCGGCTGCGGTGTCACGACGAGTGCCGGCGACGGCGGCGATTTCGATATCACCAAGGCGCGCTACCACAAGATCATCATCATGACCGATGCAGACGTCGACGGTGCGCATATCCGCATCCTGCTGCTGACGTTCTTCTACAAGTACATGCGTCCGCTGATCGATGCCGGCTACGTCTATGTTGCCTGCCCGCCCATCTTTGGCATTAAGGTGCGCAACAAGATCCACTACGTGTACCCCAACGGCCGCCAGCCCGAAGACGAGATCCTGCGCGACACCATCCAGAGCCTGGGCCTGAACCCCGACGATAACGACGAGGACGGCAAGGCCAAGGACGGCAAGATCACCAAAAAGCGCAAGGGCTATACCGTCCAGCGCTACAAGGGCTTGGGCGAGATGGACCCCAAGCAGCTTGCCTCGACGACGATGGACCCCAAGACCCGCATCCTGCAGCGTGTGTCGATCGAGGACGCCGTGGTGGCGGACCGCGCCGTGCGCGAGCTGATGGGTTCCGAGGTCGGCTATCGCCGCGAGTACATTGAAAAACATGCGCATGACGCGCGTTTCCTTGACGCTTAAGAGGAGGTAACGTGGCAGACGATATCAACAACAATGAGGGTGTGGGCGAGGCCGGCGATGCCGGTATGCCTGATGATCTGAAGCGCCTGCTTGCCCGTGCTGAGCAGGGCGAGGACGGCGATCCGGACGCCTATAACCCCGATGCCGATGATGATGAGGAAGAAGATGACGCCGAGCTCGAGGAGAGCTTTGGCGAAGTCGACCGTGGTGCCTCGGCCGGCGAGGATATCAACGGCGGCCAGCTCCAGATTTCGGAGTTCGGTCGCGAGATGAAGCAGTCGTTCATCGAGTATTCGATGTCGGTCATCACGGCGCGCGCCCTGCCGGACGTGCGTGACGGCTTAAAGCCGGTGCACCGCCGCATCCTGTACGCGATGAACGAGAGCGGCATCTACCCCAACCGCCCGCACAAGAAGTCAGCTTGGACGGTCGGCGAAGTTATCGGTAAGTACCATCCGCATGGCGACTTCGCGGTCTATGAGGCCATGGTCCGCCTGGCGCAGTGGTTCTCCATGCGTACGCCGCTCATCGACGGTCACGGCAACTTCGGCAACATCGACGGCGACGGCGCGGCAGCCATGCGTTACACCGAGAGCCGCCTGGCCAAGCCCGCCATGGAACTGCTGCGTGACTTGCAGAAGGATACCGTCGACTGGCAGCCCAACTACGACGAATCGCTCGCCGAGCCCGTGGCGCTGCCTGCGCGCTTCCCCAATTTGCTGGTCAACGGCAGCCAGGGCATCGCCGTCGGCATGGCCACCAACATCGCCCCGCATAACCTCACCGAGGCGATCGAGGCCACCTGCTACCTGATCGACAACCCCGACGCCACCGTCGACGAGCTCATGCAGATCATGCCCGGTCCGGACTTCCCCACCGGCGCCATCATCATGGGCAGCGCCGGCATTAAGCAGAGCTACGAGACCGGCCGCGGCTCCATTACCGTGCGTGCCAAGGCACATTTGGAGTCCACCAAGACCGGCCGCAGCCGCTTGGTCTTTACCGAGATTCCCTACATGGTCAACAAGGGCACCCTGCAGGAGAAGATCGCCCAGCTCGTCAACGACAAGCGCATCGAGGGCATCTCGGATATGCGCGATGAGTCCAACCAGAAGGGTATCCGTCTGGTCATCGAGCTCAAGAAGGGCGTCATTCCGCAGGTCGTGCTCAATAACCTGTATAAGTACACCTCGCTGCAGACGACCTTTGGCGCCAACAACCTGGCACTCGTCAACGGCGTCCCCAAATGCCTGAGCCTGCGCGAGATGCTGCAGCACTACATCGACCACCAGGTCGACGTCGTCACCCGCCGCACCCGCTTCGACCTTAAGAAGGCCCAGGCCCGCGCACATATCCTTGAGGGCTACCTGATGGCTCTTGACCATATCGACGAGGTCATTAGCATCATCCGCTCCTCGCAGACCGACTCCGAGGCCAGCAGTCGCTTGATCGAGCGCTTTGGCTTTACGCCCGAGCAGACCACGGCCATCCTCGAGATGAAGTTGCGCCGCCTGACCGGCCTGGAGCGCGACAAGATTCAGGAAGAGTTGGACGGCCTGCGCCGCGCCATCGCCTACTACGAGGACCTGCTGGCGCATGAGGAGAAAATCCTGGGCGTCATCAAGGAAGAGATGCGCGAGATCTCCAAGAAGTTCGGCGATAAGCGCCGCACCGAGATCAGCCAAGTTGAGAAGGACCTGGATGTTGAGGACCTCATTGCCGACGAGGACATGGTCGTGACCATCACCCACACCGGCTACGTCAAGCGCATTCCGGTGGCCGCCTACCGTGCCCAGAAACGCGGTGGCAAGGGTGTGTCGGGCGTCAACCTCAAAGAGGACGATGTCATCGACGAGATGTTCATCGCGTCCACGCACGAGTACGTGCTGTTCTTCTCGAGCAAGGGCAAGGTCTATCGCCTGAAGGTGCACGAGCTGCCGGTGGGTACGCGCCAGGCGCGCGGTACCGCGATCGTCAACCTGCTGCCCTTTGAGGACGGCGAGAAGATCGCGAGCGTCATCAGCTGCCGCGAGTTCCCGGCCGACGAGTACCTGATGTTTGCCACCAAGAGCGGCATGGTCAAGAAGACCGTGATGAGCGCATATGACCGCAGCCGTCGCGACGGCCTGATCGCTATCAACCTGCGTGACGATGACGCGCTGCTGAACGTGCGCCGCGTACGCGAGGGTGACAAGATCATCATGGCAACCACCGCGGGCAAGGCGATTATGTTCCCCGAGGACCAGGTGCGTGCTACCGGTCGCGATACCAGCGGCGTCCGCGGTATTGGCATGAAGGAAGGCGTGAGCGTTCTTGGTATGGAGATTACCAACGGTAACGGCGACCTGTTCGTCATTACCGAGCGCGGCTACGGCAAACGCACGCCGGTCTCGGATTACCCGGAGCAGAACCGCGGCGGTCAGGGTGTCTACACCATCCAGATGACCGAGCGCAAGGGTAACCTCGCAGCCATGAAGACGGTGGGCCCGCAGCATGAGCTGTTCATCGTGACGGAGGGCGCGACGGTCATTCGCGTCAAGACCGACGAGATCAGCCAAACCGGTCGCGCCACCCAGGGCGTCAAGATGATGACCGTCGACGACAACGACCGCATCTGCGCCGTAGCCCGCATGACAGCCGCCAAAGAGAAGCCCGAAGGTGAAGCCACGGAAAACGGCTCTGCCCCCGAAGAAACCCCTGTCGATCTAGGCGACGGCAGCGACATGCCAGAGGATCTCCTCGACGAGTAAGAGGCCCTAGCTGGTAGAAAATATCAGACCCCATATATCGGCGGTCGGCGCACCTGCGCGCCGACCGCTTTTTTGAAAACCTAGGGACCCGCGTTCGCCCCGGCCGCCCGGCGGCATATGAAGTCGCCTGCTCGGACAGTCCTGACTCGCACGGAGAGCACATTAAGTGCTCTCCGGCTCGTGCGGAACTCGCGATCGACTTCATATGCCGCCGGGCGGCCGGGGCGAACCCCTCCAAAGATTTTCAAAAAAGTTGTTGACGCGCGCGTAACGACTCGTCTAATATATCCCTTGCGCGATGGACCTGTAGCTCAGTTGGTTAGAGCGTCCGGCTGATAACCGGGAGGTCACAAGTTCGAATCTTGTCAGGTCCACCACTTTCTTTCGCAATAAACACCCCAGCGAGAGCCGAGTCGCCGCTGGGGTGTTTATTACTGTCTCCGTGGGGGTTTAGCTCAGCTGGGAGAGCGCGGGCTTTGCAAGCCTGAGGTCAGGGGTTCGATCCCCCTAACCTCCACCATGATGGACCTGTAGCTCAGTTGGTTAGAGCGTCCGGCTGATAACCGGGAGGTCACAAGTTCGAATCTTGTCAGGTCCACCATCAAAACTGTGAAGAGCCCTGGGGCGTTGCCTCGGGGCTTTTTTCTTGTCTGTGATAAATCTCATTTTGGTTTTGTGTGCTGTGCGAAAGATTGGGTAGTATAGCTATTCAATGCGGCGACCCTGCCGCGTGTTAACCGCTACGTACCGGAGGTGTTCCATGGTTCGTGTCGACATAGAGACCATCGTCATGGCCGCCGGTCCCGTGCCATCGCTTATCGTGCTTCGCGAGCGCTGCAGCAAATCGGACTCGCCCGCGCCGTTGCGTTCCCTTTCCATTCAGACTGGTTCGTTTGAAGCTGCTGCCATTAGCCGTGGCATCGATAGCGGCCGCGCCGAGCGCCCGATTACCCATGACCTGCTGCTCGATACTGTTGGTGCCCTGGGCGCCAAGCTCGAGCGCATCGAGATCGTTCGCGCCGAGCCGCCGGTGTTCTACGCGACGATCGTCGTACTGGCCGATGGTGACGAGCGCAAGATCGACGCCCGTCCCAGTGATGCCATTGCCCTTGCCGTGCGCAGCAATGCCCCCATGTTTGTGGAGGACGACATCATGAATCGCCTGGGTGCCGTTTCTGCCCATGCCGAGGAAGTTGATGACGAGCAGGAGTTCGAGAAGTTCGACGAGTTCGTCCATACGCTCTCCCCTGATGATTTCTAAATGCGGGGCGGCCAGGTTGTGGAGCGTTCGCTGATGGCCGGCAGCATGTCGGCCGAGGCGGTTGCGATCGCCCGCGAGGCCCAGATGCGCTCGGAGGCTTCTGAGGCGGCTCGCATTGCCTATGTGACGCAGGCCCGCACGCTTCGCGAACGCCGCGGCTCGTTTATCAAGATGGTTGTCGTCTCCGTCCTTGTCGCGGCAATCTGCTCGCGCCTTCGTGGTACAGTTGGTGCGCTTGGGTTTTCGATCTCTACGGGCCTGGTGATCTGGGGTGTGGTCGACGCGGTAATGCTGACTAGTCAGATCAAGGTGCTCGACAAGCGCGCGATGGATATGATGCGCGCCCGCGACGCTGCCGCTAAGATCGCCGCCGAGGCACAGGAACTGTAACGACGCCGGACTCGATGGGAAGGTCTAAAGATGGCACAGGATATGCAGGACGCCGGTAACGTCTCCGCCGAGCTCGACGCCATGGTGTGCGATCTGATCGGCGCCTTCTTGGACGACCTGGCCGCGGGCGAGAACCCGGGCGTGGTCGTGGCAATCGAGGACGCTGCTTCCAACCGATATCTGGCGGCGCTCGACGAGGACGGCGAAGAGGCGTGCCTGGAGGCGGCCACCAACTTTATCTCCGAGCACAAGATGGGCCTTAAGGACGAGGGCCTGGGCCGCATCGCCCGTTACGCCATCGGCTACACCGGTTGTGTCGAGATCGATGGCGGCTATCACGATGCTCTGCTCGTGAGCTTCTTCGAAACCACGCTCGAGAGCGGTTTTTCGGCATATGTGCTGTATGAGGGCATGGGCGCCGGCGATGGTTTTATGTGGAGCGACCCTGAACCTGCAGGTGAGGAAACCCCTCTCATCTAAAATCGCTAAAATAAACGAGTTTTCGGTAAAAGGCTCAATATTCCCGCCGAGCGTTGCATTGCTGGGTGGGTCGCATACGCGTGCCGGTTGTATATAGATAGAAGATAGGGGAACTACATGCGCGTAGACAATCTGAGGAACATCGCCATCATCGCCCACGTCGACCACGGCAAGACGACGATGGTCGACAAGCTCCTGCGTGCCACGGACGCCTTCCGTGCCAACCAGCAGGTCGAGGACCGCGTCCTGGATTCTAACGACCAGGAGCGCGAGCGCGGCATTACGATTCTCGCCAAGAACATCTCTATCGAGTACAAGGACGTTAAGATCAACGTCATCGACACCCCGGGCCACGCCGACTTTGGTGGCGAGGTCGAGCGCGTGCTGCGTATGGCCGACGGCGCCCTGCTGCTGGTCGACGCTTTTGAGGGCCCCATGCCCCAGACCCGCTTCGTGCTGCGTCACGCTATCGACACCGGCCTTAAGATCATGATCGTCATCAACAAGATCGATCGTCCGGGCGCCAACCCCGAGAAGGCCTACAACGACTGCCTCGACCTTATGGCCGACCTGGGCGCCACCGACGACCAGCTTGAGTTCGCCATGGAGCACGTGGTCTACGCCAGCGCTATGAATGGCTTTGCCCGCCTTGACCCCAACGACGGCAACATGGACATGTATCCGCTGCTCGACATGATCATCGACGACATGCCCGCGCCCGAGGTTGACGAGAACGCCCCGCTGGCCATGCAGTGTGTGACAATCGACCACTCCAACTTCGTTGGCCGTATCGGCATTGGTCGCGTGTATTCCGGCGCCATCCATCAGGGCGACCAGATTCTGGTTGTGAAGAACGACGGCTCCAGCGCCACCGCTACCGTCAAGCAGCTCTTTACCTTCGACTACCTGGGCCGCACCGAGTGCCAGGAAGTCGGCGCCGGCGACATCGCCGCCGTCGTGGGCATCGACCGCACCGATATCGGCGATGTCTACACCGATCCCGAGAACCCCGTCGAGCTCGAGCCCATCGAGATTGACCCGCCGACCCTGTCCATCGTCTTTGAGGCCTCGACCTCCCCGCTCGTCGGCCGCGATGGCGACATCGTGGGCGCCCGTCAGCTTAAGGAGCGCCTGTTCAACGAGGCCGAGAACAACGTGACCATGAAGATCGAGGAGCTCGAGGACAAGAGCGGCGTCGAGGTCTCGGGCCGCGGCATCCTGCACCTGTCCGTCCTGATGGAGTCCATGCGCCGCGAGGGCTTTGAGTTCCAGGTCGGCCGTCCCCGCGTTCTGTTTAAGAAGGACGAGAACGGCAACAAGATGGAGCCTGTCGAGCAGGCCGTCGTCGAGTGCCCGGACGAGTACTCGGGCAAGGTCGTTGAGGTCTTCGGTACCTCTGGCGGCATCATGACGAGCATGGATACCTCGGGCATCGTGACACACCTCGAGTTTAAGATCCCGACCCGCGGCATCATGGGTCTTAAGAACCGCATCATGAATGTCACCCACGGCGAGGGCGTGTTCTACCACACCTTCCTGGAGTATGGTCCTTACGCCGGCGAGATCGGTAACCGTCAGAACGGCGCAATGATCTCCATGACCACCGAGAAGGCCGTTGCCTACGCTCTGGGTACGCTGCAGGAGCGTGGCCAGCTGTTTGTTGAGCCGGGCACCGAGTGCTACGAGGGTATGATCGTTGGCGAGCGCAGCAAGGCCGGCGACATGGTCGTCAACATCGCGCGTACCAAGAACCTGGGCAACCAGCGTTCCTCGACCTCCGATATCTCCGTCCAGCTGGTGCCGCCCCGCACCTTCTCGCTGGAGGAGGCGCTGGAGTACATCGCCGACGACGAGCTGGTCGAGATTACTCCCAAGAACATCCGCCTACGCAAGCGTCTGCTCAACGCCACCGACCGCAAGAAGGCTGCCGTCCGCGCCGGCCAGGTCAACAAGTAAGCGCTGAGCTTTATAGCGACTAACAAGAAAGGGCGTCGACCGCAATGGTCGGCGCCCTTTTTGGTGCAAGGGGGCGGTTAGCTGCTAAGCGGTGGGGAGTCCCGGCGTGTTAGCCGGCTGCTGCGGCTTGAGGTGGGCGTTGCGCCAGATGATCTGGATGGTGTAGCCGAGCATAAAGACAAAGGCCACGCCGCTGATGAAGCCGCCTACGAGGGGAAGCCCCGTGAGGGCGCCGGCGATCATGCCGCCGATGGCCGCCATAGCGTAGCGGTTCTGGCCGTGTCCGACCATGCGCGCGATCGCGCACCCTGCAAAGGCACTCGATACCAGCGCGATGCCAATAACGCCGCACATGAGGGCTCCGGCAAGCGATAGACCAGCGATGGAGATAATTAGCAGTAGGACGGCGGGGACGATAGCAATCGTGCCCAGAAGACCGCTCACCCACAGGGGCATGGGGCGCTGGTGGAGCATACCGGCGGCGCTGGCAGTCGCACGCGGAAAGACGAGCTCGAGTAACAGGGCGACAAAGCAGGTCGAGAGTGCCGCGGCGACGATACCGCCGATGACATCGTTAACGGTGGAAGTATCCTCGTTCTCGGTGCGGTCGATCTTGAGCGCGCCGACCTCGGCTCCTGCGGCACGCTCGGGGTCCTCGGAGACATGCGCGTTCACGGTGCCGGTGACATGGGCGTTCTTGCCCAGGATGAGCTTGTCGGCCCAAACCTCGACATCGCCCTCGACGGTGCCATCGATGGTTACCGTATCGCCCGCAAGCGCTGCCGACTTGGTAGAGCCGCGCAGGGCAACCGTCTCGCCTATCGCGTAGAAACAGTTGGCGGTGCTGTCGGAATTGAGAACGACATGCTGGCCAGCAACGGTTATGCTGCCATCAACCGTGGTCTTGGCAATGTCGATGGTGCGTGCCGCCAGACGGACGGCGCCGCCCACCGTGCAGTCGCGAATCGAGAGGGTATCGCTCGCGGCGATGATATCGCGGTCGATGGAGACATCGTCCAGTTCGAGACTCTGACCGGCCCAATACAGGTCGCCCTCGACACCGGACGGATTGGCGTCATTGTCGGTTGCAAGTACGTTGCCTGCCGTGTCTGTGCCGGCAAATGACGCCGTGGGAAGTGCGGTGAGCGCCAGCGCGATGAGCGCGAATAGGATGGTGATGCGGCCCCACGCTTTACGGCGCTGGGTCGACGGGAATTGATTGCGGGGCATAGTGAATCCTTCGTCAGATGCTCGATATGCACTTAACAGGGTACCCAACGCGCGGGCGCTCTAAAAGAACCTCTCGGTTGCATTTCGAAGGATGGGCCCGCGCCACCTATTTTTTGCGGTGCAAAAAGCGTGCGATGTCTTCCTCGGTGGGGCTTTTGATGTCAAAGCGCAGCGAGAGCCAGCGCAGACCCATGGTCACGACAACGCATACGATCAGCGCGGCGACATTGCTCATGATGCCGCTCATAACGAGACACACATAGCTTGTCGATCCGGCGATGGCGGCGATGGCATAAAAGTTAGTACGTTGGAAAATGCCCGGAACCACGCCCATAAAGCCGTCGCGCAACATGCCGCCGCCCACCGCGGTAAAAAAGCCCATCATGATGCACACCGCCGGCGCAAAGCCGTAGACCAGCGCCTTGTCTGCTCCAGTGGCGGCGTAGATGCCGACCGAGATGATGTCGAGCAGGGGAATGAGTTTTTCGGGTTTGTCGACGATTGCCGGGAAAATATAGATGATGGCTGCCGTGGCAATGGAAAGCGGCAGCGCCATCGGCTGGTTGAGGATGTAGACGTTGCCCACCTGCAGCGTCATATCGCGCAAAAGACCGCCGCCCAGACCGCAGACCACCGCGAGCGCGACCGCGCCCACCAGGTCGAGCTTGTGCTCGCGCGCAACCAGCACACCCGAGATCGATGCAGCGACAACAGCGAACATCTCGAGCCAAAACGGAATAGCGACCATGGCATCCGAGGCGTGTGAGGTAACGGTTATAGCGGCGACGACGGGCAAGATGGGGTCCTTTGGATTGCGAGTTTAGACAATGCCCGTACATAGTACATGTTCGGCGCCGATTGCGACCCTATTGCTCGGCAAACGGTCGGGACCGGGTGGGGGCATGGCGTTGCTGGAATGCCAGGGGTCCAGAACATGTACGTCACCCTCCAAAAACGACATTTTCCGACATCTTTGGAGGCTGACGTACATGTTTGGATTGAGCTCACAGCATGAGTGAGTTGATTTACTCACATCCGGTATATTTCCCCACTTCAACGGACATAAGAGTTGGATACCGGCTCAGAGCGAGAGGCCCTCAATGGATACCCCTGTTCTCATTTCGCATAAAACCGCATGGCTTGTCCATCATGCACCCCAGAATTTGGTTCAGTCTCTTGCGCGGCACGACTACCAGATAGGCGCACAAGGCATCTCCACCCAGCAACGTGTTGCGCGCATACGACAGGCCCTTACCGACTGCGGCATTCCGTCCGATATGCTTAAGACTATCGATATCGCGGTTGTATTCGAATTTGAGCGAATTCGTACCAAAGGCGTCGTTTGCCACATTCTTGGACAAAATCTTCCCTACGAGCATATTAACGAGTTGACGCCCGGAATCTTCATCACCGACGAAGCCTTCACCTTCGTGCTCGCTGCCGAGTGGATGGATAGGATCGAATATCTCGAATATGGCTATGAAGTTTGCGCCGATTATCGCATGAGGCTCAATCCCGCCGACCCTTATACCGAGCAACCAGCCACCACCTCCAAGGATGAAATAACCGAACTGCTCGATCGGCACCCCGGCAAACCCGGTGCCACACGTGCACGGCTCGCGCTCAGGCACATCTACGATCACTCGGCCTCGCCTATGGAGACCGCTTCGGCAATCGCCCTCTCGCTCCCAACAAGCGAAGGCGGCGTTGGCATCCGAGGTATCGAACTCAACAAACCGCTCGAGATCCCTCAACGTCTCTGGCATTGCGCCAAAGCTCGAACACTCAAAATCGATGCGCTCGTGACCTATAAGCGCAGGGAGCTCGGTATCGAATATAAGGGCGGTTTTCACGATGAGCTCGAGCGCAAGGGAGCAGATGCGGAGCGAGAGGCCGTTCTCTCCCAAATGGGATATCGAATCGTTACGCTCACTTCGGCTCAGTTCGGCAGCCAGCTCGCCTTTCACCGCGCCATGAACAACATTCGCGAAGCACTCGGCATGCCTCGCTGTACCGACACCGGGTACCAGAGAAAACAAAACGAACTACGCAAGGCACTTATCCGCAACTGGAAAAGCATGCGAGACGAGGAGGCACCTTCCGAATAGTGCTGCTCCCGTGAGCTCAATCCAAACGTGTACGTCAGCCTCCAAAGATGTCGAAAAATGTCGTTTTTGGAGGCTGACGTACACGTTTGGGGAAGCGCGGGATCGAGATGTATTTCGATAACAAAAAAGCCCCCATTTCCGGGAGCTTTCTCAATCTAAATGGCGGAGGAGGAGGGATTCGAACCCTCGTGACCTTATACAGGCCAAACGGTTTTCGAGACCGCCGCATTCAACCACTCTGCCACCCCTCCGCGTGGGGTAAAAACAAAGCAGGCTCAAAGGCCTGCTTTGGAATTAACTGGCGGAGAGTCAGGGATTTGAACCCTGGAGACGCTTTTGACGCCTACACGATTTCCAATCGTGCTCCTTCGGCCACTCGGACAACTCTCCGTTAAATGCGAAAGTCAGTATACACGAGGAATCGCAAAGTGCAAACAGAAAAGTTGGCATTTTTTAAAACGCTTGACCGCGTTTGGCGTTGCAGCGGGGTTTGAGATGCCAAAAAACGGCTTCCGACCAGCGTGGTTGATCAACTCAATTGTTCAAAAGGGGTATTCATAAGCGACTTGGCAATGAATTTAAAAATCTTTGGGTGGTGCTGTGGACCACTGGTATGCATTTTGCGACCACGGCCTTGTGCCCGTTGACCTGCGGCTTGGCTCAGCTTGTCCCCGCGGCGTCGTATCTTGTCCACAAATCCGTCAAGCTCTTGGTCGGCATTTGGTTGGAATGCGCATGAAACGTGGTGCGAGCATTGGCATATGTGGAGGTCATGAGGTTGTAGCTGCATATTCTTGCGGCCTGGGAGGTTGAAAGATATTATTACCAAGTCTTTTCCTGCTTCAGGCGCACCTTCACGACCTGAAGCCACATTTGCCCAGAGGAGGTGACAATATGAAGGCTTATGAACTGCTGTTCTTTGTTGACCCGTCGCTCGACCCCGAGACTCGTCTCGCTGTTATGAAGCGTATCGATACCACGATCGCTGAGGGCGCTGGCAAGGTCGACTCCGTTGACGAGTGGGGCAAGCGCAAGCTCGCCTACGAGATCAACGACCTCACCGATGGTGACTACACCCTCATCAACTTCCACGCAGATCCTACCCAGATCGCCGAGCTTGATCGCGTCCTGCGCATCACCGACGCTGTGGTCCGCCACATGATCGTCCGTCGCGACGACCAGGAGTAAGACTGTCGTTTTGGACTGGGCTTGTGCCCCAAGAGGAAGTAGTGAGTTATGAGCATCAATCGAGTGAACATCACCGGTAACCTCACCCGCGATCCCGAGCTGCGCGCCACCGCCGGCGGAACCCAGGTTCTGTCCTTTGGCGTCGCCGTGAACGATCGTCGCCGCAACGCGCAGACTGGCGAGTGGGAGGACTATCCCAACTTTGTCGACTGCACTATGTTCGGCACCCGCGCCGAGGCCGTGAGCCGTTTCCTGGCAAAGGGAAACAAGGTCGCGATCGAGGGCAAGCTGCGCTACAGCTCTTGGGAGCGCGACGGCCAGCGCCGGAGCAAGCTTGAGGTCATCGTCGATGAGATCGAGTTTATGAGCTCCCGTGGTGGCCAGGGTGGCTACGACCAGGGCGGTTACGCCCCCGCAGCTCCCGTGCCCGCAGCACGTCCTGCCGCGCCGGTGGCTACGCCGCCCGCGGTCGACGTCTACGATGAGGATATCCCGTTCTAAGGGTTGTTCACCTATTTTTGAGTGAGAGGCGGCTTCGGTTCGCCGAAGTTGCCAAATGAAAGGTATTTTGACATGGCTAATGATTTTTCTGCACGTCAGCCGCGTCGTAAGTACTGCCAGTTCTGCAAGGAGAACACTGAGTTCATCGACTATAAGGACACTCAGCTTCTCCGTAAGTACATGACCGATCGTGGCAAGATTAAGCCCCGTCGCGTCACTGGCGCTTGCACGCAGCATCAGCATGACATCGCCAACGCCATCAAGCGCGCCCGCGAGATGGCTCTCCTGCCGTACACCGTCCCCGTGGTTTCCTCTCGTGGCAACCGCGACCGCGGCTAAGAAGGGAGACGCATCATGAAGGTTATTCTTCTCGATGAGATCAAGGGCAAGGGCGGCGAGGGTGACGTCGTAGAGGTCGCTCAGGGTTACGCTGAGAACTTCCTGTTCCCCAAGAAGCTCGCTGTTGCCGCCACCAAGGGCAACCTCAAGCAGCTTGACGAGCGTCGCAACAACATCGCCAAGCGCGAGGCCGTCCGTCTGGCTACCGCCAACGAGACCAAGGCTGCCTTCGAGGGCAAGACGGTCACCGTTGACGTCAAGGTCGGCGACGAGGGCATCCTCTTTGGCTCCGTTACCGCCGCTATGATCGCTGACGCCATCAAGGCTCAGCTCGGTATGGACATCGACCGCAAGCGCGTCGAGCTCGGTAAGCCCATCAAGGTTGCCGGTGCCCACACCGTTGCCATCTCGCTGTACCGCGAGATCAAGGCCGAGGTTGTCGTTCTCGTCGGCGTTACCGCCGAGGAGCTCGCTGCCGAGGCTGAGGTCGAGGAGACCGCTGAGGTCGCCGAGGCCGAGACCGCCGAGGTCGAGACTGAGGCTGCTGCCGAGTAGCATTTGCTGCAACGCAACAATCTTGTTCTAAGAAGGGCGCTCTGGGAAACCAGGGCGCCCTTTTGTTTTTTGCGCTGAGTGAGTGTCATGGTGAACGTTGCGTCGAAGTCCTATATACGGGACCGTTCATCCGTTTGGTTCGGTGATGATTGGCGGCGCGCGGCGCGTTTTGGGACCGTGGCTGATACTATGGATGCTCGCAAGCGATATGAATGAGGATGCTCATGGCATATGACGATAGGGAGACCGGGCTGACGGTTGAGGACCGCGGCTCAAAGTTGGGTCTTCCCCAAAACCAAGATGCAGAGGCCAATGTACTGGCCGCTATGCTGCTATCGCCCGAGGTGGTCGAAGAGGCCCAGGTCGAGCTGCAGCCCGATGACTTCTACCGGCCCATTCACAAGACCATCTATACCGCGATGGTCGATATGTACAACAGCCGCATTCCCATCGACTCCATCTCGCTGATCGATTACCTGCGAAGCATCAATAAGCTCGATGCCGTGGGCGGCGAGGCCTACATTTTGGAGTTGATGGGTCAGACCCTGTCGCTCGTCAACTGGCAGCACCATGCCGCCATCGTTCGCCGCGACTCGATGCTGCGCGAGCTGATCGGCGCCACTAACGAGATCAACGCGCTGGCATATAACGCCCCCACCGACACCAAAGAGGTCGTGGAGCTAGCCGAGAGTAAGCTGCTCAAAGTCACGGCACGCGAGGTCAAGTCGAGCTACAAGACGCTGACCGAGTTTATGGTCGAGGCCTATAACGAGGCCGAGGAAGTGTGCCAGGCCGGTGGACAGGCCGCGGGCGTACCCACGGGTTTCCCGTCGCTCGACCGCATGCTCATGGGCTTCCGCGAGGGTCAGCTCATCATCATCGGCGCCCGTCCTGCTGTAGGTAAGACGTCGTTCGCCCTGAATCTGGCGCTCAACGCTGCCGCTGCTGGTTATACCGTCGGCTTCTTCTCGCTGGAGATGTCGGGCAAGGAAATTGCCCAGCGTCTGATTTGCGCCTACGCCATGATTTCGATCAGTGACTTCCGCATGGGCCGCATTAGCCCCGAGCAGTGGGCCAATATCAACGAGGCCACGCAGACCTTGTCCAAGCTCGATATTTTGATTGACGATACGCCCGGCACCACGGTGACCGAGATTCGCGCCAAGAGCCGCCGCATGCTCCACAACAAGGAGAAGGCCATCATCATCCTGGACTACCTGCAGCTGGTGAGTCCTCCGCCGGGACGCCGCTCCGAGAGCCGTACCGTCGAGGTCTCGGAGATGTCGCGCGGTCTGAAGATCATGGCCAAGGAGCTCAAGATCCCGCTCATCGCGCTGTCGCAGCTCTCGCGTCAGGTCGAATCCCGTACCGGCAAGCGCCCGCAGCTTTCCGACCTTCGTGAATCGGGCTCCATCGAGCAGGACGCCGATATTGTTATGTTCTTGGACCGCTCCGCCGACGAGGCCGAGGCCTCGCGCGACGATCGACCCGACGAGGGCGTTACGCGTATCGTCGTGGCCAAGAACCGTTCGGGCCCGATCGGCGACGTCGACCTGATGTTCCTGCCGGCATCCACCAAGTTCTATGAGCTTGATGGGGCACATGCCGAGGAGTAGGACAGGCGCCCGTTGCACGGGTATACTGGGAATGTTTTGTGCTTCTGCGTGCCGGCGTGGCGCGTAGACAGTCCATGAATGTAAGGAGTAAACATGCCGTCAACCGTTTTGGTCGGTGCCCAGTGGGGCGATGAGGGCAAGGGTAAGATTTGCGACCTAGTCGCCGGCGACTTCGATGCCGTCGTGCGCTACTCGGGCGGCAACAACGCCGGTCACACCATCGTCGTCAACGGCAAGAAGTACGGCCTGCACCAGGTGCCCTCCGGCATCATGTATTCCGACCACGTGTCGGTGATCGGTAACGGCTGCGTCGTCAACCCCAAGGTTGTCCTTGAGGAGATCGATATGTTCGAGGCCGACGGCATCACCACCAAGAACCTCAAGATTAGCGGCAACGCGCATGTCATCATGCCGTACCACATCGATCTGGATGGCGCCTTTGAGCAGAAGCTCGGCAAGAAGAACATCGGTACCACCAAGCGCGGCATCGGTCCGTGCTATCAGGACAAGATGGCCCGCATTGGCCTGCGCATGCAGGACATGCTGGACGAGGCGTTGTTCCGCGACAAGCTGGAGACCGCTCTCGCCCGCGTGAACCCCGAGCTCGAGCTCATCTACAACCTGCCCACCTACACCGTGGACCAGATTTGCGACGAGTACCTGCCGATGGCCGAGCGCCTGCGCCCCTACATCACCGAGACGAGCCTGCTGCTCAACAACATGATCGATGAGGGCAAGAACCTGCTGTTTGAGGGCGCCCAGGCGACGCTACTCGACATCGACCACGGCACCTATCCGTACGTGACGTCTTCCAACTGCACCGCCGGCGGCGCCATCACCGGCTCCGGCGTCGGTATGAAGAACGTCAACCGCGTGCTGGGCGTCATGAAGGCCTATATCACCCGCGTCGGTTCGGGCCCCATGCCCACCGAGCTTTCCTATGAGTCCGAGGCTGGCCACACGCTGACCGAGGAGGGCTATGAGTACGGCGTGACCACTGGTCGCCGTCGTCGTTGCGGCTGGTTTGACGGCCCTATCGCCAACTATGCCTCGCGCGTCAACGGCCTCACCGACATCGCCATGACCAAGCTCGACGTGCTTTCGGCCTTCGACACCATTAAGGTGTGCGTTGCCTATGACGTCGATGGCGAGCGTTACACGAGCGTGCCCGAGCACCAGGTGCGCTTTGAGCATGCCAAGCCCATCTACGAGGAGCTTCCTGGCTGGAAGTGCGATATCACCGGCTGCCGCAGCTTTGAGGAGCTGCCGCAGGAGGCTCAGGACTACGTGGCGTTTATCGAGGATCTGGCACACACCCGCGTGACGTTCATTGGCGTTGGCGCCGGTCGCGAGCAGATCATCAACCGATTCTGGAAGTAATCGGGACTATTTGGTTATTGCGATATACCCCTTTGCAGCCCAAGCGGGCGGCCGAGGGGTATATTTGCTTGCAAAGGGCTCGCGCGGAGCGGGCCGTTAATCCATAGAGGAGGCACCCTTGAAGGCGGACACTCAAACCATCGACATCCTGTTGTTGGGCAGCGGCGGCCGTGAGCATGCTATGGCAGCTAAGCTCGCAGCATCACCGCGCGCCGGCAAGCTCTACATCGCGCCGGGTAACGGCGGCACCGCGAGCTGCGGCGAGAACGTTGTTCTCGACGACTGCGATCCTGCGGCCGTGGCGGCGTTTGCTCAGAGCCACGGATGCGGACTCGTGGTAATTGGCCCCGAGGCTCCGCTCGTGGCGGGCGTGGCCGACGCCGTGCGCGCGGCGGGTATTCCCTGCTTTGGCCCGGGTGCCGAGGGTGCCCAGATGGAGGGCTCCAAGCTGTTCTCCAAGCAGCTCATGGAGCGTGCGGGCATTCCGACGGCAGCCTATGGTTCGTTTACCGACGAGGCTTCGGCTCTCGCCTACGTGCGCGAGCAGGGCGCCCCGCTGGTCGTCAAGGCCGACGGCCTTGCCGCGGGCAAGGGCGTTATCGTGGCGACCGAACTTGAGCAGGCCGAGGAGGCCGTGCGCGAGTGTTTTGGCGGCACCTTTGGCGATGCCGGCAACACCGTGGTCATCGAGGAGATGCTCGTTGGTCCCGAGTGCTCGCTGCTGGCCTTTACCGACGGCAAGACCGTGCGCCCCATGGCTACCTCGCAGGACCACAAGCGCGCGCTCGAGGGCGACAAGGGCCCCAACACCGGCGGCATGGGTGTCTACAGCCCGGTGCCCATCGTGACTGACGAGGAGCACGCCACCATGGTGGCGGTCATGGAGCAGACCGTGGCCGAGCTCGCCGCCGAGGGTATCGACTACCGCGGCTGCCTGTACGGTGGCTTTATGCTCACGCCTGCCGGCCCCAAGGTGCTGGAGTTCAATGCTCGCTTTGGCGACCCCGAGACGCAGGTCGTGCTGCCGCGCCTTAAGAACGACCTGGTCGAGGTCATGCTGGCTTGTGCCAACTGCGAGCTCGACCAGATTGAACTCGACTGGCGCGACGAGTGGGCCGTGGCCGTTGTCCTGACGAGCGCGGGCTATCCCGGCAGCTATGAGAAGGGCAAGGTCATCACCGGTATTGAGGATGCCGAGGCCATGGAGAACGTGACCGTGTACCACGCGGGCACTGCCGTGGTGGACGGCCAGCTCGTGACCAATGGTGGCCGCGTGCTTGCCGTGACCGCTCTGGGCGACACGTTCGAGAACGCTCGCAACCTTGCCTACGAGGCCTGCGAGAAGATTGATTTTGAGGGCAAGACCCTGCGTCACGACATCGGCCTGCGCGCGCTGCGCGGCCGCGACGCCTGGGATGCCTAAAATCCGAGAGGAATGAGACGGATGGACGAGAAGAACGAAGAGCTCGTGGACGCGCAGATCGTCGAAGAGGACAGCCGCGTGTATGGGCACGCCGAGGGCGAGCCTGGTGGCGAGGTCGCTGACGAGCCGGCGCTGGTGCTGGGCGATGACGACCCGCACGATGCCGAGCTGCACGAGAAGATTCTTTCGGAGGAGTGCGCCTGGAAGGGCAAGATCCTCGACGTCCACCGTCTTGAGGTTGAGCTGCCCAACGGTCGCCGCAGCGCCCGCGATATCGTTCGCCATCCGGGTGCGGCGGCTGTTGTGGCACTGACCGAGAGCGGCAAGATCGTACTGGTGCGTCAGTACCGCACCGCCATCGACCGCGTGACGGTCGAGATTCCCGCCGGCAAGCTCGATCCAGGCGAGGACCCGCTCGATTGCGCCAAGCGCGAGCTGCATGAGGAGACGGGCTTTAGGGCTGGTCGCATTCGCTTTTTGACGTCGATTGTCACGTCCTGTGGCTTCTGTGACGAGATCATTCACATCTACCTGGCCACCAAGCTCGAGTTCGATGCACCCAACCCCGATGATGACGAGTTTGTCAACGTGGACCTCGTGCCGCTGCACGAGCTGATCGACGCCGTGCTCGACGGCAAGATCGAAGACGCCAAGACCGTCGTGGGCGCGCTTGCCTGCGACAGCATCGCACACCGCCTTGGGGGCACGGAGCTTTAACGAGTGGGGATAGCCCTGGGACAAGTACTACTGATTGCTTTGTCCCAGGGCCTTACGTTGCTGATATTTCTTTGAGGATCACATGCTGAAGAGGTTTCTTTCGTATTACGAGCCCCAGATGGGGCTTTTTGTTGCTGATACTGTTTGTGCTCTGGTGCTTGCCGCCATTGACCTTGCTTTTCCTATTATTCTGCGTAATTTGACCGGTGGGCTATTTACTCAGGGTCAGGCTGCCATTATGCAGGCGCTCGGCATGATCGCGGTGGGCTTGGTGCTGATGTATGCCGTCCGCTGCGCCTGCCGCTACTTTGTGAGCTATTGGGGCCACGTGATGGGCGCGCGCATGGAGTCCAAAATGCGCGAGGACCTGTTCGACCAGTATGAGCGCTTTAGCTTTGCGTACTTCGACCGCAACAGCTCGGGTGACATGATGAGCCGCGTGGTCAACGACCTGTTCGATATCTGCGAGGCGGCGCATCACGTACCCGAGTGGATCATCATCTGCGGTATCGAGATTATCGGATCGTTTGTGATCCTCTTTACCATCGCTCCGGTGCTGGCGCTTGCCATGGCCGTGGTGACGGCGGCGTTTGCGGTCGTCATGTTTTGGCAGAACATGCGCATGCGCGAGGTCTTTAGCGACAACCGCAAGAAGATCAGCGGCATTAATGCACAGCTGCAGGATTCTCTGGCGGGCATGCGCGTGGTCAAGAGCTTTGCCAACGAGGAGACCGAGCGTGCCAAGTTCCGTGCCTCTAACGACCGCTACCTTTTGTCCAAGGAGAACATGTATCACGCCATGGGCGTCTATACCGCGACGTATGGCCTGCTCTCGGGTGTGCTCTATGTGATCGTGGTGCTGCTGGGCGGCTGGCTGGTCGCCAAGGGACAGCTGCAGGCGGTCGATATGGCGACCTTTGCACTCTATATTTCGCTGTTCTGCACGCCGCTTGAGACGCTCGTCAATTCGGCCGAAACGTATCAGAAGGCTATCGCCGGCTTTAAACGTATGGACGAGGTGCTCTCGACCGCGCCGGATATCCAGGACAAGCCGGGCGCTACGGATCTGCAGGTGACTGCTGGCGCCGTGGAGTATCACGACGTGTGCTTTAACTACGAGGATGTCGAGCTGGGCGAGGGCTATGCCGACGAGCGTCCCGTTATCGACCATATGGACCTGTCCATCAAGCCCGGGCAGACCATCGCTTTGGTTGGCCCTTCGGGCGGCGGCAAGTCCACGACCTGTTCGCTGCTGCCGCGCTTTTATGACGTGGCTACCGGATCCATTAGCATCGACGGTCAGGACGTGCGCGATGTGACGCAGCAGAGCCTGCGCCGCGCCATCGGCCTGGTGCAGCAGGATGTCTATCTGTTTGACGGCACGATTGGCGAGAACATCGCCTACGGCAAGCCGGGCGCTACGGCAGAAGAGATCGCCGAGGCCGCCCGTCGCGCCAACATCGATGCCTTTATCGAGTCGCTTCCGCAGGGCTACGACACCGTGGTGGGCGAGCGCGGCAGCCGTCTTTCGGGCGGACAGAAGCAGCGCGTTGCCATCGCGCGCGTGTTTCTCAAGAACCCCAAGATCCTGATTTTGGACGAGGCGACGAGTGCTTTGGATAACGAGAGCGAGGAGGCGGTGCAGGAGTCACTCGAAGAGCTGGCACGCGGCCGCACCACGATTATCATCGCCCACCGTCTTTCGACCATTAAGCATGCCGATGAGATTGCGACCGTTGAGCATGGTCGCGTTGTGGAGCGTGGCACGCACGAGGAGCTTCTCGCCCGTGGCGGCACCTATGCCCGTTACTATCGAATGCAGTTCGAAGGTGCGCGTGCGCACGAGCTCGACTGATTGATATGACAGGAAGTTTATGGCTGACAAGAACCCTTTGACTCCGGAAGAAGTGACGGAGTTATTCTCCGAAATCGATGCATCCGGCGTCTTGGATCCCACGCTCGCCAAAAAGCGTACCGAGCGCATGCGTGAGAAGGAGGCTGCGGCCAAGCGCGGTGACAAAGCGGCGCTAGCGCAGCTGCGCAGCGAGGACCGCGCGAGCCAGGCAAAACATATCGACCCGCTGTCCGAGGACGATCCTTCGGGTTCGCAGGTGAGCCATACCATTACGAAGACTGCCATGGCCGTGGTTATCGGCATCTTGGTGCTGATCGTGGGCATGCAGATTGGCTACGGCGTGATGCGTCGCCTGAATACCGCCAACCTGTCCGAGAGCGTTTCGGTCGATACCGTTTCGACGGCGCTGAAGGGCGGCCTTGAGTGGGGCAACGGCTTTACGCAGTTTCCGCTCGACTTTACCGTCGATGAAGCCGATGAACGCACGGGCACGGTCGAGGTGACGGTGTTGGACACATCGTCTGCCAACGAGCTCGAGCTGCTGTCCAACGGGCAGATCCAGGCCGCGGCGCTTGCGACCAACGCGCTGCTCAACGATAAGATCGACCGCGTGGTGTATAACGTTCACGCCTATATCGACGAGGATAGCAACATTCAGCACGATTCCTTCTTTGGCATGTTTCCCGCGCGGGGCCACCAGAGCGCCATTTTGACGTTCGTGTGGACCAAGAGCTCATCCAACGCCACGAGTATCGACTGGAAGATGCGCATCGTGAGTATGGATGACACCATCGCCGAACGCATTCAGAAGCAGGTGAACTCGGTGTCGTCGTTGATTGAGGACCCGGTGGTTAGCCAGACCAAGATTGACGAGGAAAAGGCCGAACGTGACCTGGAGCATCGTCTGCATGGCCGCGAGATTTTCCGCGGTGGCAAGCCCGATCGCACACCGTCCGAACTGCTGGAACAGGACAAGAAAAAGTAAGACGCCATCATCCCGCGTGAGCCACAAGCCCCGCGGGATGATTTTTTAATCCCCGTCCCAGAGAAATCATTATGCATAGAAAGTCATAATTATCATTTCGTAAACATTTCGATGAAATTAACGCCATGAGGCATGCTTGCGGTTACAATACCGCGAGGCCTAACTACACACCTTTAAGCCGGTCCTGTGAGACCGGGAAGGAGAATTATGGCGAACAACCATACCGCGGGCGCTGCCGCCCGCACCTTCGCGCCCAGCGAGCTTTGCCAGCGTATGCTGGCCAAAACCAGCAAGGGCACCTGCGGTCCCTGCATCCTGTATCTTGAGGATGGGACCATTTTTTATGGACGTGCATGCGGCGCCGAGGGCACCGCGACCGGCGAAGTTTGCTTCAACACCTCGCTCGAGGGCTACTTTGAGGTCATGACCGACCCGAGTTATGCCGGCCAAATCGTAACCATGACCTATCCGCAGATCGGCAACTACGGTATCGACGAGACCGACGTCCAGTCGGCCTTCCCCGGCGACGCCGTGCGCCCTGCGAGCGCTCCGGCCATGCGCGGCATGATCGTTCGCGACATGTGCGCCACGCCTTCTAACTGGCGCTCGGCCGTCAGCGTGCCGGAGTACCTGCGCGCTCACGGCATCGTCGCTATCGAGGGTGTCGACACTCGCGCCCTGGTGCGCCACCTGCGCGACAATGGTTCCAAGATGGGCATTATTTCGACCGAGATCTTCGACGTCGACGAGCTTGCCGAGCGTCTGGCCGCTGCGCCCACGCTGGTAGGCGAGAACCTGGTCAAGACCGTAAGTTGCCCCGTACCTCACGAGTTTGTGGCCGCCGACCTGCCTGCCACGCATGACTTTGCGCTTACGGCTGCCGCTCCTGCCCGTCACAAAGTGGTCGCCTGCGACTGCGGTGTGAAGCGCGGCATTCTGGAGGGTCTGGTCCGCGCCGGCTGCGACCTTACCGTCGTGCCGTGGGATACGCCCGCGAGTGAGGTGCTCGACATGAATCCCGATGGCGTCTTTTTGTCCAATGGTCCCGGCGACCCCGACGCCGTGGTGGAGACCTACGAGCAGGTGCAGCAGCTGATCGGCAAGGTGCCGGTCTTTGGTATTTGTCTTGGTCACCAGATGATCAGCCTGGCCTGCGGCGCTCAGATGGAAAAGCTTAAGTTCGGTCACCGCGGTGGCAACCAGCCGGTCATGAACCTGGTAAGCCGTCGCGTGGAGATTACCGCGCAAAACCATGGCTTTGGTCTGCTGTTCCCCAGCTTGGGCAAGCTTGTCCCCGAGCTTTCCGGCGGCGAGACCGAGCATGCGGCCGATGGGGATCTGCGCGTCTGGGTGCGCCGCGGCATCGCGCCAGTCGTGATGAACGAGCGCTTCGGCCGCATTCGCCTGACGCATGTGAACCTCAACGACGGCACCGCCGAGGGCATCCAGCTACTCGACGCACCGTGCTTCTCGGTCCAGTACCACCCCGAGGCCTCGCCTGGCCCCACCGATGCCCACTATCTCTTTACCGCCTTTACGCGACTCATGGACGGCGAGGAGAACTACCTGGACATCGACACCGCGAAGGACCGCCTTGCCGGCTGGAACTTTGCTGAGCCCGAGACCGCTGAGACCGAGGAGAACTAATATGCCTAAACGTACTGACATCAAGCGCATCCTCGTCATTGGCTCGGGCCCCATTGTCATTGGCCAGGCCTGTGAGTTCGACTACTCCGGTGCCCAGGCCTGCAAGGTGCTCAAGGAGGATGGCTTTGAGGTCATCCTGGTCAATTCCAACCCGGCGACCATCATGACCGACCCGGGTCTTGCCGACCGCACCTATGTCGAGCCCATCACCGCCGAGTTTATCGAGCGCGTGATCAAGAAAGAGCGCCCGGACGCGCTGCTGCCCACGCTGGGCGGCCAGACCGGTCTGAACGCCGCCGTCGAGCTGGCAAAGGACGGTACGCTCGACAAGTACGGCGTCGAGATGATCGGCTGCGACCTGGCCGCCATCGAGCGCGGCGAGGACCGCAAGCTCTTTAACGAGGCCATGGCCGAGATCGGCCTGGAGGTCGCGCGCTCGGGCTATGCCTACAGCGTGGCCGACGCCGAGGCTATCGCCGAGCGCGTGGGCTATCCCTGCGTACTGCGCCCGAGCTTTACCCTCGGCGGCGCCGGCGGCGGCATCGCTCACACTCACGAGGAGCTCGTCTCCATCGTGAGCCAGGGCCTCGAGCTCTCGCCCGCCCACGAGGTGCTGGTCGAGGAGTCCATCGAGGGCTGGAAAGAGTACGAGATGGAGGTCATGCGTGACCATGCTGGCAACGGCATCATTGTGTGCTCCATCGAGAATCTCGACCCCATGGGCGTGCATACTGGCGACTCCATCACCGTGGCGCCGGCGCAGACGCTCTCCGACCTTGAGTATCAGCGCATGCGTGTCGCCTCGCTCGCCATCTTGGAGAAGATCGGCGTTGAGACCGGTGGCTCCAACGTGCAGTTTGCCGTGAATCCCAACACCGGCCGCCTGATCGTCATCGAGATGAACCCGCGCGTGAGCCGTTCGTCCGCCCTCGCTTCCAAGGCCACGGGTTTCCCCATTGCCAAGGCCGCCGCGCGCCTGGCTGTGGGCTACACGCTCGACGAGATCGTCAACGACATCACCAAGGCTACGCCCGCCTGCTTTGAGCCCACGATCGACTACTGTGTGGTCAAGGTGCCGCGCTTTGCCTTCGAGAAGTTCAAGGGTACCGACCCCACGCTCACCACGCGCATGAAGGCCGTGGGCGAGATTATGGCGATCGGCCGCACCTTTGAGGAGGCCTTTGGCAAGGCCATGCGCTCGCTGGAGGATGGCCACCAGGGCATTTGCGCCGGTGGCAAAGAGGGTGCCGATAAGCTGAGCGACGACGAGCTTGCTCAGGCCGTGGCAACCCCGACCGAGCATCGCATCTTCTTTGTGGTCGAGGCCCTACGCCGTGGCTGGGACATCGCTCGCATCCATGCCATCTGCGGTATCGATCCGTGGTACCTCAACCGTATCAACGATATGGTGCAGGTCCAGGAGAGCATCCGCGACCTGCGTGTGGAGGATATCGACGCCGACGCGATGCGCCTGCTCAAGCAGTGCGGCACGAGCGATGCCGAGATTGCCGCGCTGACCGGCTCGGACGAGCGCTTTGTGCGCGCCTATCGCAAGGGTCTGGGCGTGGTTCCCAGCATGAAGACGGTCGATACCTGCGCTGCGGAGTTCTCGAGCGCCACGGAGTACCATTACAAGACGTACGAGAACATCTACCGCACGAGCCCGGATGCCAAGAAGTGCGTGGCTCCCGACGAGACCACGCCGGCGAGCAAACCCAAGGCGATGATCCTGGGCGCCGGCCCCAACCGCATTGGCCAGGGTATCGAGTTCGATTACTGCTGCGTGCACGCGAGCTACGCGCTGGCGGCCCGCGGCTTCGAGACCATCATGGTCAACTGCAATCCCGAGACCGTCTCGACCGACTACGACACGTCCGACCGTCTGTACTTTGAGCCGCTCACCTACGAGGACGTCATGGATGTCATCGATGTTGAGCGCCCCGACGGCGTCGTGGTGACGCTCGGCGGCCAGACTCCGCTTAAGCTGGCGCGCATGCTCGAGGAGAGCGGCGTGAACATTATGGGCACCAAGCCCGATGCCATCGACTTTGCCGAGGACCGCGAGCGCTTCGCCGCTCTGCTCGACAAGTTAGGCATCATGTACCCGCCGGCGGGCCAGGCCACCTCGTTTGAGGAGGCCGAGGCCGTAGCCGCGCACATCGGCTACCCGCTGCTGGTGCGTCCGAGCTACGTGCTGGGCGGCCGCGGCATGATGATCGCCTACGATGCCGAGCATCTGCGCGATTACATGGCCGAGGCTGCGCGCATTAGCCCCGACTACCCGGTGTATCTGGACCGCTTCTTGGAGGGCGCGATCGAGTCCGATGTCGACGCCCTGTGCGATGGCGAAGAGGTCTACATCGGCGGCATTCTGGAGCATATCGAAGAGGCCGGTATTCACTCCGGCGACTCTGCGACCTGCATCCCGCCGTTCAGCTTTAGCGAGAGCCTGCAGGCAAAGCTTCGCGAGACCACGCGCCGCATCGCGATGGCGCTGGGCGTACGCGGCCTGGTCAACGTGCAGTACGCCATCAAGGGCGAGACCGTCTACGTGATCGAGGCCAACCCGCGTGCCAGCCGTACCGTGCCGTTTATCTCCAAGGCCACCGGTGTGCCGCTGGCCAAGTGTGCGGCGCGTATCATGGCAGGCGATTCCATCGCAAGCCTGGGCCTGCCGAGCGACGAGCGTCAGCTGGACTGGTTCTGCATGAAGGAAGCCGTTATGCCCTGGGGCCGTTTCCCGGGCGCTGACGTTATCCTGGGGCCCGAGATGAAGTCGACGGGCGAGGTCATGGGTATCGCCAAGAGCTATCCCGAGGCATACGCCAAGACGCAGCTGGCGATTGACTACAAGCTGCCCGACCCGAGCTGCGGCAAGGTGTTCATCAGCGTGTGCGACCGTGACAAGCGCCACATCCTTTCGGTCGCGCGTATCCTGCGCTACCTGGGCTTTGATATCTGCTCCACCGAGGGCACGGCGCGCGTGCTGCGCGGCGGCAACGTGACCTGCGAGGTCGTGGAGAAGATTAGCGGCCCGCACGACGGCGAGCGTCCCAACATCGGTGACCTGATCGCCGATGGCAAGATTGCGGTAATCATCAACACGCCGTACGGCCCGGGTTCGCGTGGCGACGGCTATCTGTTGCGTACCGAGGCGGTGCGCCGCGGCGTGACCTGCGTGACGGCGATGTCTGCGGCCAACACCTACGTGAGTGCCATCGAGGCGGTGCGCGAGGACCAGCAGGGTCACGGCAGCGCCAACGACATGGGCATGGACGTCATCGCCCTGCAGGACCTGCCGCAGTACACGGTGTAGTTGACCTGGCCGGCCGGGGCGGGAGGGGCAGAGATTTCCCCCTTTCGCTCCGGCTGCAAGCAGAGTCGCTCAGGAGGAAACTCGGCCCCTCCCGCCCCGACGCACTGTGTCTAGACGGATTGCGCCCCCCCCCTTGTTTCTAGAGATAAATACCATTTAACGGTGATATTCAACCGTTCAAGATATTATGTAATGGCATATTACGTCATATGACGTAATATGCCATTAGCAGTCAAGGATGATTGTCTGTGCTCAAGTCGAGAAAGGGGCAAAATGATTAAACTGTGTCGCGTCGATAGCCGGTTAGTGCATGGGCAGACCGTGTTCTCTTGGTATCCAACGCTTAAAGCAAACGCTATTCTTGTAGTTTCAGATGAGTACGCCGCAAGTAAAGAGCGAATTCAAGCGCTGCGAATTGCAAAACCCGCTGATGCCAAATTGGTTGTCAAAAGTGTAGAAGATTCCATCGTGGCCCTTAACGGAAGCGCGGTGGATAAATACGAGCTAATTGTTGTTGCGGGAAATGTACATGACGCCTGTGAAGTTGCGCGTGCGTGTCCAAAAATAACGTCTGTGAATTTAGGCGGCGCTCGACCGTTGGGGGATAGCGTAAAGGAGCTTGGCCCTGCTGTGCGCCTTTCCCAATCCGATATTAATGAAATTAAGAAAGCCATGGCTGATGGAATCGAGTTCGAGGTAAGGCAGGTTGCTAGCGAGAAAAAACGCATCGTAACAAGTTTTGATTTGTAGGAAGAGGGAGAAATATGCTGCTTCAGGCTTTTCTGGTTGGTCTTGCCGCTGCGATAGGTCAATCGGATTATTTACTCGGTACTGCGATGGTCGAGCGGCCGATTGTCCTCGGAGCGATTGTCGGTATTTTTTTGGGTGATATTCCGACTGGCGTGATTGTTGGTTTCCAGCTCGAACTCGCGTTCATGGGGGTCTGGCAGGTTGGTGCTGCCGTGCCGCCCAACGTAATTGTTGGTTCAGTTTTGGGAACAGCCTTTGCGATTACTATGGGTGCGGGTCCCGAGACCGCTCTGACTATTGCTATGCCCACTGCGGTGCTTGCCGGCATGTTTGACAGCCTTATGTATAGCGTTGTTACGCCTCCTATGGCTGTCTGGGCTGATCGTGGTGCCGAAAAAGACGACCCCAAAACGATTGCAGCCGCTATGTGGACCAATGGAATTCTCTACATCATTGCGCTTGGCTTGATTTGCGGCGTGGCTTTTTACGTTGGAAATGATGCTGTTCAGGCACTGATTGACGCCATTCCTGATTGGCTTACGAATGGGCTTACGATCGCAACGGGTATTCTGCCCGCGCTTGGATTTGCGCAGCTTATGTCAATCCTGTCCACCAAGGAGCTGAGCTTCCTATTCTTTGGAGGCTTCTTGCTGAGTGCCTATCTAAACATTCCGACGATCGGTATCGTGGCGTTTTCGCTGATCCTGATTGGGATTCTCAATATGGCTCACATTTTTATGCCTGCCAGTGCGGCGGTCGCTAAGGAGGTTGACGATGACAACGAATTCTAATGATGTTCTTGAGCTCTCGCCGGAGTCAAATAAATCGACCGATAAGAGAATAACCAAGAAAGACTTAAAGGCGTTATTTTGGCGTAGCTTTCCACTCAACATCATGTGGAGCTTTGACCGACAAATGAACGTTGGTTTCTGCTACGACATGATTCCGGTAATCAAGCGGTTATACGATAAGCCTGAAGACCGGATTGAGGCATATAAGCGTCATCTTGAGTTCTACAATATTCAAGTTACGTTTAATCCTCTGGTCGCCGGCATTGTGGCCTCCATGGAGGAGGAGAACGCCAACAATCAGGACTTTGACACCGCCTCAATTAACGCCATGAAAGCATCGCTTATGGCTCCGCTTTCCGGTATTGGAGATTCACTGATTGCCAGTACGCTTCGCATGATTGCGACGGGCGTTGTGACAGGACTTTGCCTTTCGGGCAGTCTGCTCGGCCCAATCCTGTTCCTGCTTCTTTATAATGTCCCAACGATCCTGATCCGCTGGTTTGGGCTTCAGTATGGTTATTCGCTTGGCAGTGGCATGATTTCGAAGCTGAACGATTCTGATGTAATGCACAAAGTTACGTCCGGCCTGGCGATTGTGGGACTAATGGTAGTTGGTGGAATGGTGGCGACCACCGTTGCAGTTACCACTCCGCTCGCTCTTAACTTCGGCGACACCGCGTTTAAGTTGCAGGAAACGCTCGATGGGATATTCCCGGCTCTTTTGCCGCTCTGCGCGTTCGGGATCATGTGTCTTTGCAATAAGAAACAGGTCAAAATTATTTGGCAGATTGTGGGCATTCTCGCTGCGGGTATTGTGCTCGGCGTCCTGGGGATTTTGGGCTAGAGAAGGCGTCCATCTTTTGAGATGCTGAACTCGAAGGACGATGCGTCTGCTCGCCAAACGGTTTTTGAATAGTGGAGCGGTATTTCATCGCAGGCATATGTGACGTGCTCGACAACGCTCACGGGGGCTCCAACGATATAACCGAGAAGGTTTGCTTCTTGGAGCCCCGCTATTCCTGCGGTGATTTTGAGCTTCTCAATACCGGTTGCGATGCTGTAATGGTTGGCGATCAGGTCGAAAAGACTGGCATTGTCTGTGAGAAGCTCCAGTAGTCCGGGTAGAGTGCCCTGCGTTGCATAAACGGTGTCGATGGCGCAGGGGGCATTTTCGATATAAACCAAGCGCGCAACTCGTTGCACTACGGTTCCGTTGTCAATTTTGAGCTCCCGTGCAATGTGGGCATCAGCCTTGATCAAGCCTGTTTCCAAGATGGACTTGGTTGTTTTATCGCCGTATTGAGGGTCGGAGCTCAAATTGAAAATGGTGCTTGTTCCTCGTTTCAGAGTGAGCTTCGATGGGTTTACGAATGTTCCCTTGCCTCGCAGGCGGTAGAGCAAGTTTTGGTCAATGAGATTCTGTACGGCGCGTCTTACGGTGATCCTGCTTACTTTGTATTGCTTGCAGAGCTCGGTTTCGGTGGGAATCTGACTGCCGCCGGGGAGTTCGCCAGAAACTATTTTCTTGAGGATATCGTTTTCAACGGTCTGATAGAGAAGCTCTGGCTGAGTGAGCTCGTCTTTTGCTGCAGGCATGGTGGACCCCTTGGTCTTCAGTTTCTTTAGTACATAGATATACGACAACTGAGGACATCATAAGCCGTTATCTCAAAAGTTATGGAAATATCGATTTGGCGTTATCGCCGAGAGGGGATTTAAGATGGGTAGACAATACGACGAGGCGTTGATTGGCGCCATCTCTGGTCGCTCGTTTATAACCGAGAAGAGGGGGCTCGAGGTTCAAATTCGTCCGGTTCCTGATGATGAAAGAGAGCATGTGCTTGACCCACGAATTCTCGAGGTATCTCGCAAGAAGATGCGGAATGTTAGCATGTCTCCGAGCTGGACGAGCCTTATTGGAATGCGTCATCGCCCGGATAAGCCGACATACCGCCTACTCGATGGTGAGGTTCAGCGCGATGAGATCCTCATGGAGGCGGCCGATCGCTATATAGATTTATTCGTCTGGACGCCACCAAATCATAAGGAGGCAAGTCCAGCGCTAGTTTACCTGCATGGCGGCGCGTTTATGGCGGGGAATGTTCTGCAATTTGAACATCAGCTCGAGTTCATCGCCGAAAAGTCTGGTGCAGTGGTGGTTTATCCGGAATACCGCTTGGCGCCGGAGACGGCATTTCCCGGGCAGATCGAGGATTGCGTTCTTGCTCTTGATTATGTGCGCGAGCATGCCGGGGATCTCGGAATCGATCCTCATAAAATAATGCTCGCCGGCGACTCTGCGGGAGGAAGCCTTACTAATGCGTGTGTTCAGCTCAGGGGTGCTGGAGCTGTAGCCCATGCCTTCGAAATCTATCCTGAAGTCGACCTTGCGGGCGAACAGGGCGAGGGATATGAGGATTTTCCTGCGATAGCCGATCAAGAGGACGTTGCGCGTTTTCGCATCGACCATCTTCGCGATTCGGACGGCCCGATGGTCGAACTTTGTGCACACGGAAAAATGTCTCCTCATGACCCGTTGATTTCTGCGCTAATGCTTGAGGACTGCACTGATTTCCCCCCGGTGACTATCGTGACATCCGAATACGATCCGCTTCGTATCCCCGATGAAAAATGGGCTACAAAATTACGGTCTTCAGGAATCGATGTCGAGGTCATCGAATATGCCGGATGTGACCATGGTTTCTTCGATCATTTTGGCGTGTACCCGCAATCGGAAGACGTGTGTTTGTTGATGGCTGAGAAGCTTAAAGAAATGGCTGCACAATAACGTCTCTCGGCGATAAGGGACTGAAGTCGCCTGTGTTTCTGCATTCGTGGTTCTCAGTCTGATTAAAAATGAGGCTTGCTCCTTGCCCGAGTGGGTGGGGAGCAGTTTGTTTTTTGTAGCGATGCGAGGTGAGTGCCGCGCACTTTAGATCGCCATTTTGCTTCGCTGTATACCGCTTGACGTAATAAAAGAGGCAAGGGCGGTGCGAGGGCCAACAGTCATTCTAAGCTCGGATTCGTATCCTAAAAGGTTGTTTCGGTTGCGTGGTACAATATAGCAAAAAAGAATGATAAAATGAATTCGAAAAAGAATTCATTTTTAGGAGGTATGTATGCCTGCTTTGCAGATGCTCGACAACCTTGTTCCAATTAGCGATTTCAGCCACGGTAAGGGCTCGGCTGCATTTTCGAAGGTTGGGGACGACAATCCAGTTGTGGTTCTCAAACACAACAAGCCAGCGTTTGTGATTGTGACACCCGATGAATATAGGGAAGCGAAGCAAGCGGAGGAGGACCTCGCCTTGTTAACGTTGGCACTTAAGAGAGTGGCTGTGGCAAGTGACGATGCGCTTGTTTCCCTGTCTGATGTTATGGAAGAGCTGGGTGTGAGCCAGGACGAACTCGATCAGATGGATGAGGTCGAGTTTGAATGAGTGGGTACGAAGTCGCTTTCTACCCGGATGCTCTCAAGGATATTAAGCGTCTGGACGGCTCCCAACGAAAGATCGTCCTTAAGGCTATAGAAAAAATCAGAACGAACCCATTGCCGCAGAACGAAGGTGGATTCGGCAAGCCTCTTGGAAACAAGGCAGGTACGGATTTGACTGGCTTTATGAAAATCAAGCTCAGGGGAAGTGGCATTCGAATCGTGTACCGCCTCATCAGAATTAAAGAAAAGATGGCCATCGTAGTGGTAGGCGCTCGCGAAGACATGGAAGTCTACCGAACTGCTCAGAGACGAGAACTCGATTTCGAGAAATGGGCGGAAGAGAATATCTAGCTTTAACGATGAACGACGAGTGAGCGTTGGTGGGGCCCTGACGAATTAGATTCGTCAGGGTTTTTCGCTGAACCAATTGCCTTCAGTCTCCGTTGACCTTTCCTTCCAATTCATCAGCCAACGCACGTCATGGCAATTCCCGGTAGGTCGCAGGGCGCTTCGCGGGCGGGCCAGGCTTTATCTGAACGACTTTGCGAAGCAAGGGGAGCGAAGATAAAAACCCAGCCCGCCGCGGGGCACCCGGGGACCGCAGGGACGGGAGCAGCTATACTACTCTCAGTAGTTAAGGGTCGCGGATCCGCCGCGTCACCGCTCTCAACAGGAGGTCTTTGTTTATGGCAGATCAAAAGCCGGTTGTCGGGATCATCATGGGCTCCAAGTCCGATCTGGGCGTTATGGAAGGTTGCACCGCCGAGCTCGAGGCACTGGGCGTGCCCTATGAGCTTGTCATTGCGAGCGCACACCGCACGCCGGCGAAGGTCCACGAGTGGGCTTCGACTGCTGCCGATCGCGGTATCAAAGTGATTATCGCCGCCGCCGGCAAGGCTGCTCACCTGGGCGGTGTCGTGGCTGCCTTTACGCCGCTGCCGGTTATCGGTGTGCCTATGAAGACGAGTGACCTGGGCGGCATGGATTCGCTGCTGTCGATGGTGCAGATGCCTTCGGGTGTGCCCGTGGCCTGCGTTGCCATCAACGGTGCCAAGAACGCCGCCATCTACGCCACGCAGATTCTGGGCGCCTGCGACCCCGAGTATCGCAAGGTTATTGAGAAGATGAAGCAGGAGATGGCCGACGCCTAGGCGTTCCGCCGTTTCACCGCAGTATAAGGAGAGCCATGTCCGACTATCAGGGAAAACGATTCAAGGCTTCTCAGATTCCCGATCCGTCGAAGCCGGGTGCTGCCCGTGCGGCACAGCAGGGTCGGACATCCTCTCCTCAGCAGCAGCGCGTGCCGCGTTCCGTAACGCCGACGTCCCATCGCCGCCAGGATACGCCGGCTGCGTATCGCCCTTCGTCTTATAGCGCAGCTAAGAAGCCGCCCCGGTCTTCATCGCATGCCGCGCTGTCGGATTACACCGAACCGCCGCGCAAGAAGCGCCGGCCCGTCATTCCCATTCTGCTCATCATTATCGGTATCGGTCTGATTGTCGCCGCCGCCGCTATCTTTATTAATGCTCAGATTGGCTATAAGCAGGCAAGCGATTCGTATCAGAAAATCGAGAAGCAATATATAAGCGACAAGGACGCCAGCGGCGTGCCGATTATCGACTTTGATGCACTTGCCCAGACGAATCCCGAGGTTGTGGGTTGGATTTACGCGCCCGGCACCAACATCAACTATCCCGTGGTGCAGACCAATAACAACTCCAAATACCTCAACACGCTGTTTGACGGTACGTCCAATGCATCGGGTGCGATCTTCTTGGACAGCGACGATACCGCGCCGGGAATGGTTGACCAGCAGACCACGATCTACGGCCACCACATGAATGACGGGTCGATGTTCAACGTGATCTCGGATACGACCGATCAGGCAACGTTCGACAGCATAGAGTATGTGTATTACATCACGCGCGACGCCACCTATAAGCTGCGACCACTGGCGACCAAAGTTGTCGAGGACACGTATGCCAAGGCGCGCACGCCCAATTTTGAGGGCGACGACGGGCTCAAGAACTATCTGTCCGAGATGCTCGACGGTGCCTCTGCCGTGGCGAGCGATGCGGGCGACCGCGCCGCCTCGGCAACTAAGGTCGTAACGCTTGTGACCTGTCGTTCGTTATCGCTGAGCAACACGCGTGCCGTCATGGTGCTCACGCCGGTCGAGGAATAAATTGTTCGAGAGTAGCTAAAAAGCCCCGTTCCAAATTGGCTACTCGATGCTGGTAAGGGAGAAATGATGCTAGAGAATGGCAAAACGATGCCTTCGGTGGATGCTTGGCTGCATGAGGCCAAGGCCGATTCGTCGGCACCTGCGTGCGGTATGTATCTGACACATAACGGTGTGGTGCGCGCGACGCCCAAGTCCGAGGCACGCGGTGTCGAGACCGATGGCGTGGCGCCAGGCCACAAGGTGGGCGGCATGGTGTTCGGCTTCGATGCTCAGAAGGTGCAGGCTGCTATCGAGGCCACGCGCGTGATGCCGGGTATCGGCTATGTGCGCGTGTGGCTGGCGAGCGGTGAGCTTGCCGTAGGCGACGACATCATGCTCGTGCTCATCGGCGGGGACATTCGCCCGCACGTGGTCGATGCGCTGCAGGCGCTCGTTGGCACCATCAAGAATGAATGCGTGAGTGAGGTCGAGCGCGAGGCGTAGAGGCTTGCGTCGATAGAAGGCTCGTTTATAAAAATGCCCACCGGTACGTGTGATTGAACTGCCTCCCATTTCTTGGACATGAGAAATGGGAGGCTTTCTTTATGCGTGTTGATTTGAGGGTGAAGCATGATGTCGAGGCCAGGAAGGCGGCCATAGGGCTCTTCGAGCTCGG
>CABUSR010000003.1 GCA_902494245.1 uncultured Collinsella sp. | reverse complement strand
GAGGACGGCATGACCAGAAGGTCTATGCCGTCCTCTTTTCATGCCAATTTGTTCGCTCTGGCGCCCGCTCGCTGGCATTGCTAAAACATCGATGTTACCGTGGTCCAAACTAGTCGTTGGGGGCGTTCTTGTTTGACCAGTCGTTTAAGAACGTCCCCGATGACTATTTGAATTGCTAATTTGTGCGGGTTGTGGTTTTGTGACCTGCTGAAATTAAAGATACTGTACAACTGTACGTTAATTCGTCTTCGTAGTATATTGCTACCCGCAAAACTCAATACCATTGTGCTCTGAGACGCTAAAGCGCTTACGTACAATGGTTATCGATAGTACGATTCGATTCAACGACAGGATGGATGGTCCAAGCGTGAGTCTCGGCAGCAAACTATCCAATGCAAAGGTCTCCTTTGCGATATTTAAGCGCGACATTAAGCGACTGCTTGTGAACCCCGTCGCCTTGGTGGTTACCCTTGGCGTGTGCGTTATTCCCTCGCTGTATGCCTGGTACAACATCGTGGCCAACTGGGATCCGTACGGAAACACCCAGGGCATCAAGATTGCCATCGCCAACAACGATCGGGGCACCCAAAACGACCTGGTGGGCGAGCTCAACGCGGGCGATCAGGTCGTCGATCAGCTCAAGGAGAACGATCAGCTGGGCTGGACGTTCGTCGACTCGACGGCCGATGCCAAGGAGGGCGTCGAGAGCGGCGAGTACTATGCCGCTATCGTGATTCCCAAGAACTTCTCGGATAACCTGGTTTCGATGCTCGACGGCAACTACCATCAGCCCAAGCTCACGTACTACGTCAATGAGAAGAAGAGCGCCATTGCGCCCAAGGTTACCGATACCGGTGCAAACACCATCGAGGAGCAGATCAACTCGGAATTTGTCTCTACGGTAGGCAAGACTGTTGCCGGTATCGCCAAGGATGCCGGTGTCGATTTAAAGGACAAGGCAACCCAGACTCAGGACTCGCTGGCAAGTTCGGTGTCCGAGGCGTCCGACACCTTGGGCGAGGTGCGCGATTCGATTGGCGATATGAATGCCGCCATCGATAAGACGAGTGGCGCTATCGCCTCGGCTGATGCGGCACTTGCCGGCTTGCAAGGCCAGGCACCGTCGCTGACGCAGGCGATCTCCCAGGGCAACGATCTGCTGAGCGAAGCTCGCACCACGGCGGGCAACTCCATCACCTCGCTCTCCAAGGCGCTCTCGGAAGGCAGCCTTGCGCTCACCAAGACGTCGGCCTCTGCGAACGCTGCCATCGGCAAGCTGACGGGCGCGGTCACATCTACGACCACCCGTATCGACAACTCGCTCGAGTCTCTTCAAGCGACGATCGACCACAATAAGGCCGTTATCGGGCACTTGGAGATTCTCGCCAATGACACGTCGACAGGTTCCGAGGAAATTGACGCGCGCATTGTATCGACCATCGATTTGCTTCGAGAGCAGAATGAAAAGCTTCAGAGCATCAAGGACGGTCTGTCCGCGCAGTCGAGCGCCATGGCGAATGACGCAGCGGCTGTTTCGGGTGCCAGTGACGCTATCAATAACGCAATTCATACCGGTGCGACCAACCTTGGCCAAGCCCAGACGGACTTGGGCCAAAACGCGCTGCCGAAGGCCTCGAGCGCGCTCGACTCTTTTGCTGCCGTTTCGGGCGACCTGACCGGTATCGTCTCGGGTATGACACCTACACTTGCAAATGCGCGCGGCACGTTGGCGCAGCTTAGCGCTACGCTCGGCCAGGCCAAGACCACGCTGTCCCAGACCGATTCCTCGCTTGCCAAGGTCCAGGACAAGCTTGCAACCGCCGCCAATGACATCGCGGCGCTGCAGACCTCCGAGTCCATGGGCGAGCTGGCCGATCTGATGGGCGTCGATGTCAATGACGTGGCAGATTTCATGGCGTCTCCGGTTGAGTTGACGTCCAAGCCAATCTATCCGGTCAAGAGCTTTGGCTCGGGCATCGCTCCCTTCTACACCAATCTGGCGCTTTGGGTGGGCGGCTATGTGCTCATCGCCATTTACAAGCTCGAGGTCGACCGTGAAGGTGTTGGCAGCTTTACGGCGCGCCAAGGCTACTTTGGCCGCTGGTTGCTCATGGTGATCCTGGGCGCGTTGCAGGCCATCATCGTTACGGTAGGCGATCTGGTGATTGGCGTGCAGTGCGTCAGCCCGCTGCTGTTCGTGCTGGGCGGCATCGCCATTTCGTTCACCTACGTCAATATCATCTATGCGCTGTCCACCACGTTTAAGCATATCGGCAAGGCTATCGGCGTCATTCTCGTCATCGTGCAGATCCCGGGTTCGTCGGGCATGTACCCCATCGAGATGATGCCCGGCTTCTTCCAGTGGCTGCACCCGCTGCTGCCCTTTACCTACGGCATCAATCTGCTGCGCGAGACGGTCGGCGGCATGTATTCGTTCAACTACCTGTTTAACCTGTGCATTCTGGGCGTGTTCTTGATCGTGGCGCTCTTTATCGGCCTGCAGCTGCGTCCGCTGCTGCTCAACCTTAACCTGCTCTTTGATAAACAGCTCTCCACGACCGGTATGATGATTTGCGAGTCCAACGACCTGCCGCGCCAGCGCTACTCGCTGCGCACGGCCATGCGCGTCATGCTCGATTCCGATTCGTACCGTCGCGAACTGCTCGATCATGCGGTCGCCTTTGAACATCGCTACCCGTACTACATCAAGGGCGGTTTTGCCGCCGTGGTGGGCGTTCAGGTCCTGCTCTTTGTCCTGTCGACGGTTCTCAATATCGACAATAACGGCAAGATCATCCTGCTTGTCATTTGGATCATCTCGGTTATTGCCATCTGCGGCTGGCTTATCAATATCGAATATATCCGAGCGAGCCTCAATACCCAGATGCGCATCTCGGCGCTTTCGGATGAGGACCTGCGTCGCGAGATGCGCGAACACACGGCCGCCATTCCTGCCGCCCGCCACATGTTTGGCCTCAACGCCAGCGAGCGTGGTGCCAAGGGCGGCGATCAGTCCACGGGCCGCTTGCCGCATATCGGCTCGCACCATAAATCTCAGGGCAGCGACAGCACAGCCACAAATGATGGAGATATCACCGCGCTTGGCAAGCACTCCAAAGGAGGTGAGGCATAAATGAAGAACATCCTGCATCTGTTTAAGCGCGATGTCCAAAACGTGTCTCGCTCCGTGATCGGCTTGGTTGTCGTGATGGGCCTCATTATCGTACCGTGTCTGTACGCGTGGTTTAACATCGCCGGCAGCTGGGATCCGTACGGCAACACCGGCAATCTTAAGATCGCCGTGGTCAACACCGATGAGGGTTACGAGAGCGATTTGATCCCCGTCGAGGTTAACGTGGGCGAAAACGTGACCGCCACCCTACGCGGCAACGAGAGCTTCGATTGGGTTGTGCTCAACAATCGCGAAAAGGCTATCGAGGGCGTTAAGTCGGGCGCGTACTATGCTGCCGTCGTTATCCCCAAAACGTTTAGCGCTGACATGATGACGCTTTTCTCGACCGACGTGAAGCATGCCGATATCGAGTTCTACGAGAATCAGAAGGCCAACGCCATTGCGCAGATCGTGACCGAGAAGGGTTCGAGCGCCGTCCAGAGCCAGGTTAACAAAACTTTTACCGAGACCATTACGACGATCGGTCTTAAGACGGTGTCCAGCCTGCTCGATTACATGAGCACCGACCAGGTGGGTAACTTTATCGCCAACCTGTCCTCGACGCTCGGCGATTCGATTGAGGACCTGCGAGACGTTCGGGCAAATGCTTCGTCGCTGGCGGGCATTTTGAGCTCCACGTCCGATTCGCTGACGTCGGCGAGCGGCATGCTCAAGCAGACGGGCACGGTCGATGAGTCAACGAAGCAGCTGATGGAGCATGTCAAGAGCGGTATTAGCGATTCCAAGGAAGCGCTGAAGGACGCCAACGACGCCATCAATGCCGCGATTGACGGAAGCGCGGGCTCGTTTGACAACGTGTCCGCCGAGCTTGCGAAGGCATTTGATGCCGCGAATCAACATGTCGACCTTACAGTGTCCCAGCTCAACGATGCCGCGGCGGCGCTCAACACGCGTGCCGACGATATCGACGCCACGGCCGACCAGCTCCGCAGCTTTGCCGATCAGGTGACTGACGAAAAACTCCAGGACAGCCTCAAGTCTGTGGCAACATCGCTGAGCAGGATTGCTGTGGAGTATCGCAACAACGCCAAGGACTTGACGGCCACCGCGAAGTCTCTCTCTGACAGCATGGCAGAGGTTAATAAGTCGCGTGCCGAGGTCGATCAGGCAATCGCGGATGCCAAGGCTGGTATCTCGGGCGCCAAGACTGACTACGACTCTGCGTTTTCGGCCAAGGCAAAGGAGCTCAAGAAGACCATCTCGGGCGTTTTGGATTCGCTGAACGGTATTTCGAACGATCTGGATAGTGCTGTTGCTGGCCTGACCGACGCATCCGGTTCGCTGGCAATGGGCCTCTCCAAGGCTGCAAAGCTGGTCAACAAGGCTTCTGATCAGCTGGGCGAGGCGTCGGACAAGATCAGTGCGTTTAAGGACGAGCTCGACGGCGCCTTGATGTCGGATGACCTCGCTACGATCAAGACGATGATCGGCAATGATCCCGAGGGTCTGGCCGTGTCGCTTTCCGGCCCCGTCGCGCTCGATCGCAAGCCGGTCTATCCGATCCGCAACTACGGTTCGGCCATGGCACCGTTCTACACGATTCTGTCGCTCTGGGTGGGCTCGATTGTGCTGGCGGCCATGATGAAGGTCTCGGTTGACGATGAGCTTATCAACGAGCTCATCCCCGTGCGCCTGCACGAGATCTACCTGGGCCGCTACCTGTTCTTTGGCGGTCTGGCCCTGCTGCAGGCAACGCTCGTGTGTGCGGGCGACATCCTGTTCTTTGGCATCCAGTGCGACGACCCGCTGCAGTTTGTGCTGGCGGGCTGGGTCGCGAGTCTCGTGTTCTCCAATATCGTCTACACGCTTACGGTTTCGTTTGGCGATATCGGCAAGGCGCTCGCCGTCGTGCTGCTGGTCATGCAGGTCGGCGGTTCGGGCGGCACGTTCCCCATCGAGATGACCGGCCCCGTGTTCCAGGCGATCTATCCGTTCCTGCCGTTCACCCACGGCATCAACGCCATGCATGCCGCCATGGCCGGTGCGTACCACATGGAGTACTGGATTGAGCTAGGCATTCTGGCGAGCTATCTGATTCCGTCGCTGGCACTGGGCGTCGTCTTCCGCCGCCCGGTCATCAAAGCCAACGACTGGATCATCGAAAAACTGGAGTCAACCAAATTAATCTAGTTACGCGGTTTTACCAAACCGCGTAACGGCTCGACGCTGCAAACGCCCCTAAGCGGCAATCTGACGTTCAATTTCAAGGGCGCGACCAGAAGGTCAGCGCCCTTTCATTTCACGTCACCTTGCTCGCTTAGGGTCGTTTTCGCTGACATTGCCGGAGCATCGAGGTTCACTTTGCCGACGCTTTAGCGGGCTGGATTGCACGGGCTGCTTGGTTGTTGCTACAGTAACGGGGCGTACCGGGGGTCCGGTGCGCCCTGTTTTTATTTGACCATGAGGCGGCACGCAGCCATACGCGTGCGGACACCACGCCCAGATTGAGTGCGAGGATGTTCCATGGCCCAATACGCTGCCAACGAAATCGAAAACATGCCTGATAGCCCTGTGGCCCGTGAGGATTTGGGCGCGGGCGGTATTCCCCGGGGTGCCGGCGCACGCTCGCCGCTGTTCTGGAAAGTTCTGCTATTTTCGGTGGCGGTCATCTGGGGCTACTCCTTTACCACTATGAAGGGCGCGCTCGACACCATTCCGGTGTTCGAGCTGGTCTACGTTCGCTTTCTTCCGGCATCACTGGTTATGTTTGCCATTTTCCATAAGCGCATCATCGCTCATTTCAATGCCCGCAACCTGATCGTCGGGCTGGGCATGGGTGCGCTCATGTGGGGAGCATACGGACTGCAGACGATCGGCCTGGCGCAGACCACGGCAGGCAAAAGCGCGTTTTTGACGGGCACGTACTGCATCTTGGTTCCGTTTGCGAGCTACGTCCTAAGCGGCGAAAAGCTTACCCGTTACAACTTGGGCGCCGCGTTGCTGTGCCTGGCGGGCATTGGCTTGGTGGCGCTCGATAGCGTCGAGTTCAATGCCGGCGATGCCATTACGCTGGGCGGCGCGGTCTTCTTTGCCATCCAGATGGCGGTGACCGCCAAGTATGGCCGCAAGATGGACATCAACGTCATCACGTTTTGGATGTTTGTGGGCAACGGCGTGCTGAGCCTGATCTCGTCGCTGTTATTCGAGACCCAAGCGCCGCTGTCCGTGTGGACGCCGAGCTTTATCGGTGTGATGGCGTTTCTATCGGTGGGCTGTACGTGTGTGGCTCTGCTCATCCAAAACGTCGGCCTGGCGCATGTCCCGGCCTCAACGGGCTCGCTGCTCCTTTCGATGGAGTCGCCTTCGGGTGTGCTGTTCTCGGTGCTGCTGATGGGGGAGGCGCTCACCTCGCGCCTGCTCGCCGGCTTCGCGCTCATCTTTCTTTCGATTATCTTGAGCGAGACGCATTTCGATTTTTTGCGTCGAAAGCCGCGTCCGCAATTGTAAACAATTTGTTGCGCCGCCTCCCGGGGCGGCATTTTTTATGCGTCGCCCTTAAAGTAGTACCTTGCACTTTACGCTATCAAAGTGCTTGCTGCAAAAACGTTACTGGAGGGCATCTATGGCACCAGCACTGACCGATCTTCAACCGCAATCAGCGCCCAAGGCCACCGCGGCGGCGCAGACCGCTATCGGTGACGGTCTTGTTGCAGAAGCTCAGGCTTTTGCAGACGAGCTCGCTGCGTGGCGACACGATTTACATCAGATGCCCGAGCTGGGTAATAGCCTCCCGCAGACCTCTACGTATATCCAAGCGCGCCTGACCGAGATGGACATCCCATTTGCTACGCTCGTCGATGGTTCCTGCGTTGTGGGCCTTGTCGGCGCCGGTGCCGCCGCGGCCCAAGGCAATGGCATCTGCACGAATGAGCAGGCCGGTACGGTCATCATGCTGCGTGGCGACATGGACGCCCTGCCCGTTGCCGAGGAATCCGGCGAGCCCTTTGCATCCACCAACGGCTGCATGCACGCTTGCGGTCACGATATGCACGCGACGGCGCTGCTTGGTGCGGCTCGTATGCTCAAAGCGCGCGAGGCAGAGCTTGTTGATGCCAACGCTACGGTCAAGTTGCTGTTCCAGCCGGGCGAGGAAACCTTTGAGGGTGCCCGCGCCGCCATCGCCGACGGTCTGCTGCAGAACCCGCGTCCTCAGGTCGCCTTTGCCATGCATGTCAATAGCCAGTCGCCGCTCGGCCTGGTGCTCTACGGCAGCCCGGCGCTCTCGGGCGTGTACGGTTTTCGTATCACGCTTCAGGGCAAGGGCGGCCATGGCTCGAGCCCCGAGATTTGCATCGACCCCATCACGGCCGGCGTGCATGTGCATCTGGCGCTCCAGGAGCTTATCGCTCGCGAAGTGCCGGCGGCCAAGGAGGTCGCACTGACCGTGGGTAAGTTTGCCGGTGGCCAAGCGGCCAACGTCATCCCAGATACCTGCGTGCTCGAAGGCACGCTGCGCGGCTTTGACGTCGAGCTCATGGAGCACCTCAAGACCCGCATCGCGGAGGTCGTAAACGGCGTTGCCACAACATATCGTACGTCGGCGACCATCGAGACGCTTTCGGATGTTCCGCCGCTTGTACTCGACAGCGATATGACTCAGGTGTCGCTTGGCTACGTGGGCGCAGTGCTGCCCAAGGCGGCTTTCTTGCCGCTTTTCCATGCCATGGCGAGTGAGGACTTCGCGCTTATCTCGAGCGAGATTCCGAGTGCGTACTTTACCGTGGGCGCGGCCGTAACCGACACGGACGAACACTTTGCCCAGCACCATCCCAAGGCACGTTTTAACGATGCCGAGCTGCCGCTCGGTGCTGCGGCTTATACCGCCGTCGCTTTGGGCTATATCGCCGACCACCGGTAGCACCCAACCTTGCCTTTCAAGCCTGCGGGCATGGCCGTAAGGCCTATGCCCTTGTCTTTCAAGGCAATCTTGGGCACTACCGGCGCCCGGCGCCGGCTATTCGTTTGTTAAATAAGGAGCAGTATGCCCCAGCAGCGTAAGTTCTTCCCCGGCTGGCTCGTGGTGGCCTCCGGCTTCGTGATCATGGCCACGTGCTACACGATTTTCGTCAACTGCATGAGCCTGTTCCAGCCGCTCATCGTCAGCGACTTGGGAATATCTCTTGCGCAGTACAACATCTCCAATGCGATCTCTACCGTGGTGAGCGTTATCGGATCGCTTGTCATTGGCCATGTTGCCGATAAGGTGAGTGGCCGCGTATTGGGCTCGCTCACCGTTATCGCTACCTCTGCCGTTCTTGCCAGCATGAGCTTTGTCGGTGAGCTGTGGCAGGTCTACGTGCTCTTTGCCGTTTCGGGCTGCTTCGCTGTGGCCTCGACCCGCCTGCTCATCAGCCTAGTGACCGCCAACTGGTTTACCGCCAAGCGAGGCCTTGCCATCTCCATCGCACTTTCGGGCTCGGGCTTTGGCGACGCTATTCTCTCGCCGATCGTGAGCTCGCTTATCGTGAGTGTGGGCTGGCGCTCTGCGTTCCTGGTACTCGCTGCCGTCTGCATGGTGGCGGCACTGCCCATCACGGCCTACTCCTTCCGCACTAAGCCTTCCGAGATCGGCCTTAAGCCGCTCGGCGAGAACCCGGACGATCCGTCCGTCTCGACGGCTGGCGACAAGGACGAGCACACGGCGCCCGAGGTTAGCGTCGGCTGGTCTCGCATCAAGAAGAGCCCGGCGTTTTGGCTGCTTGTCGTCGCCTTCCTCTTTATGGGTCTCGTTAACGGCGCCATCTTGCCCAACCAAGTCACCAACATGACGAGCGTTACCGTCAACGGCGCCAAGATCGTCACGGGCGGCCACGATCCCATGTGGGCCGGTACGGTGCTTTCGGCCTATATGGTCACCGTCGTTATCGCCAAGATTTCGCTCGGCGCCATCTACGATCGCTTTGGCCTGCGCTTTGGCAACGTGCTGGGATCCGTTGCGTGTATTGTCGCCTGTGTGGCGCTGTGCTTCCCCGCGACCGATCTTGGTCCCATCGTGGCTGCCGTGAGCTTTGGCGTCGGAACGTGCATGGGCACCATCACGCCTACTATTGCCGCGTCCAAGCAGTTTGGCATGGCCGACCTCGGCAAGGTCACGGGTACCATCACCTCGCTCGAGATGGTCGGCGGCACCGTGGGCGCCATTGTCTCGGGCGTGCTGTTCGACGCCACGGGCTCCTTTGCGAGCACCTGGATCGTGTGCTTGGCGTGCTCCGTGGTCATGCTCGTGTTCCTGCTGGTATCCGAGCCCATCGCCGCCAAGCTGCGCGCGAGCGTGGCGGGGGAGTAAGCACGCTGCCGCGTTTGCCGGCTCACCCAACTCTGCCCGCGGCGGTCTTGGGAGCCGAATGGATGCTCGTACCATCATTCGGTTTCCAAGGTCGCCGCAGGCCAAAGGACGATCCCTATTCCTCCGTCCCCAAGGAATCACGTGATCCGAAGGGGACGGAGGAAAAGGGATCACAAACAGCGGCGGCGCGTCTGGCCGAACGAGTCCCCATACCCTCGTTCGGTCAGACGCGCCACCGCTGTTTGTGTTTGTGCCGTATAATGACCGTTACCTATGACGCGATACAAAAGAAAGGTGTTTGCCCATGCAGGCACAGAAGGCGGAGGGAACCCGCGACCTTATCGGCGCCGAGATGCGCGCCTGGCAAAAGATGCAGCAGATTGCGGCCGGCGTGTTCGAGCCGTTTGGTTTTAAACCCATCGAGACGCCCGCGATCGAGCAGGTGGACGTGTTTGTCCACGGTATCGGCCAGTCGACCGACGTCGTGCGCAAGGAAATGTTCCGCGTGTTCAGCGGTGCCAACCTGGAGCGCGTCTTTACCGAGGGCACCGACACCAAACTCAAGCCCAAGCAGCGCCTGGCGCTTCGCCCCGAGGGCACGGCCGGCGTGGTGCGCGCTGTCGTCGAGAACAATCTGGTGCCCCAGGGCTCCACGCCGTTTAAGGCGTACTACGCCGAGGCCATGTTCCGCGGCGAGCGTCCCCAGAAGGGCCGCCTGCGCCAGTTCCACCAGGTGGGCATCGAGTGGCTCGGCGCTCCCGATCCGGCGGCAGACGCCGAGTGCATCATCATGCTCATGGAGTTCTACAAGCGCCTGGGCTTCGATCTTTCCAAGCTTCGTCTGCTCATCAACTCGATGGGTGACGCCCAGTGCCGTCCGGCCTATCGCGAGCAGGTTAAGCAGTTCATCCTCGATCACGCAGACGAGATGTGCGACGAGTGCCGCGAGCGCGCCGAGCTTAACCCGCTGCGCGCCTTCGACTGCAAGAACGACCACTGCCGCGAAATCATGGCCGACGCGCCGCTGATGGGTGACAACCTGTGCGACGAGTGCCGCGAGCACTACGAGCAGGTCAAGCGCTATCTGGATGCCGCCGGTATCGAGTATGTCGAGGACCCCACCCTGGTGCGTGGTCTGGACTACTACACCCGCACCGTCTTTGAGGTCGAGGCCCCCGGCGCCGGTGTCGGCTCCATCGGTGGCGGCGGCCGCTATGACGGCCTGGTCGAGCTCGAGGGCGGCAAGCCCACGGCAGGCGTCGGCTTCGCTGTCGGTTTTGAGCGCGCCCTGCTGGCCCTGCAGGCCTTTGGCAGCGACCTGGGTGCCGATGAGGCCCCGTGCGTCTATGTCGCCAACGCCGGCAAGGAGCTGCGCCAGAACGTCTTTGCCATTACGCAGGAGCTTCGCGCCGCAGGTATCGTGACCGAGGCCGACTATCAGGGCCGTTCGCTCAAGGCCCAGTTTAAGCAGGCCGATAAGGTAGGCGCTAAGCTCATCCTAGTCCTGGGCGGCGACGAGCTTGCCGCCGGCAAGGTTAAGGTGCGCGACATGGAGAGCCACGAAGAGGTCCTTGCCGATCTGGCCAACGTCGTCGAGGCGGTTCGCGAGCGCCTGTAGCGCATCTTTTTGAGCTGCGGGCCTGCTAACGTGCCCTGCTCATGGAGAGCGATTGTTACGGGGGTGTTTCGCTTTTATGCGGAATGCCCCCGTTTACGTATGCCGCCCACCGAGAAATACGACCATTTAGGGCAAAAACCTTTGCAATGCAGAAAATACTTTTGTGTGGTAAAGCGCAATCAGTGTCGAAAGTATTTCTCAAGCGCCTATAATGAATACCGCATGTTACGTGCATAGAAGGAGGAATGGGAGGAAACGTGGCTGAGAACCTAAGCAACCAGTCTGTACCCGAAGCCGCGGCGCGCGTCGCTGCCGTGGTCAACCGCCTCGTTAACCGAATCGGCTCGAATGCCGAGTCCAGGGAGCGTCTCGCCGAGATCGAGATCCCCGAGGAGCTGCGCGACAATCTGGCGCTGTTCTTGCGCCTGGAGCGCCGTGTGCTTAGCGAGTATGATCCCGAGATCGCGGACCTGTTCGACAAGATTTTGACAGCCGAGATTGTGGTCAATGCCGGCAACCCCGGTACCTGCGCTGCCGACGAAGCCGTCGACGAGCAGGGCGTGCCCACCGCCGACGAGCCCACTGCCGTGGCATTTCGTGAGGTCGTCGATTTGATCGACAGCCTGCCGCTCGATAAGCAGCAGGTCATCGTTCGCGCCTTTACGAGCTTTTTCCATCTGGCAAACCTGTCGGAGGAGAACTACCGTGTGGCGCAGCTGCGCGAGCGCGAGGCCGGTGCGTCGACCGATACCGAGGTCGATCCTGCCAACGAGCTTACCGTTGCCTATCACCAGCTGGTGAATGAGCTGGGTGTCGAGGGTGCCAACGAGCTGCTCGACACGCTCGAGTTCCACCCTGTCTTTACCGCACATCCCACCGAGGCCCGTCGTAAGGCCGTCGAGGGCAAGATCCGCCGTATCTCCAACCTGCTGGAGGAGCGTCCGCGTCTGGGCGGCTCCGACCTGGTGGAGAACGAGCGCCATATGCTGCAGGAGATCGACGCCCTGGTGCGTACGAGTCCCATCGCGCTCAAGAAGCCCACGCCGGTCGAGGAAGCCGATACCATCATCGACATCTTCGATAACACGCTGTTCGACGTTATCCCCGTTATCTATCGTCGTTTTGACGATTGGGTGCTGGGCGACAAGGCCGGTACTGTGCCGCCGCTGTGCCCGGCGTTCTTCCATCCCGGCAGCTGGATCGGTTCCGACCGCGACGGTAACCCCAACGTCACCGCCAAGGTGAGCCGTGAGGTCGCCGCCAAGTACTTTACGCACATGGTGCTCAAGCTCGAGGACAAGTGCCGCCACATCGGCCGCAACCTCACGCTCGAGGCTACCTACAGCAAGCCGTCGGCCGAGCTCATTAACCTGTGGAACCATCAGGTCGAGATGAGCCCTCGTTACACGGCCCGCGCCGAGCTGATCTCCGAGCACGAGCCGCATCGCGCCGTCATGCTCGTCATGGCCGACCGCCTGAACGCCACCGTCCGTCGTATCACCGACACCATGTACCACAGCGCCGACGAGTTCCTGGATGACCTGCGCGTCGTCCAGCGTTCGCTGGCCGCCTGCGGTGCCGTCCGTGCTGCCTACGGCCCGGTCCAGACCATCATCTGGCAGGTCGAGTCCTTCGGCTTCCATATGGTCGAGATGGAGTTCCGTCAGCACTCCGTGGTGCATGCCCGCGCCCTTAAGGATATCCACGAGAACGGTATCCATGGCGACCTGCAGCCCATGACGCGCGAGGTCATCGATACCTTCCGCGCTATCGGCTCCATCCAAAAGCGCTACGGCAAGAAGATGGCGCACCGCTACATCATCTCGTTTACCAAGAGCGCTCAGCATGTGGCCGACGTCTTTGAGCTGGCGCACCTGTCCTTTGCACACGAGGAAGACGTTCCCGAGCTCGACGTGATCCCGCTGTTCGAGCAGCTCGAGGACCTCGAGGGCTGCGTTGACGTGCTCGACCAGATGCTTACGCTGCCCGTGGTGCAAAAGCGCCTTGCCCAGACCAACCGCCGCATGGAGGTCATGCTGGGCTATTCCGACTCTTCCAAGGATGCCGGTCCTACCACGGCCATGCTCGCGCTGCACTCCGCGCAGGAGCGCATCGCCAAGTGGGCAGAGAAGAACGATATCGACCTGGTGCTCATGCACGGTCGCGGCGGTGCCGTGGGCCGTGGCGGCGGCCCGGCCAACAAGGCCGTGCTGGCGCAGCCCAAGGGTTCGGTCAACTGCTTCTTTAAGCTCACCGAGCAGGGCGAAGTCATCTTTGCCCGTTACGGCAACCGCACGCTGGCTCAGCGCCATGTTGAGTCCGTTGCCGCCGCAACGCTTTTGCAGTCGGCCCCGAGTGTCGAGAAGACCAACACCGAGACCACGCAGAAGTTCTGGGATATGGCCGAGAAGCTCAACACTGCAAGCCACGAACGCTATCTGGACCTGCTGAACACCGAGGACTTTACACCGTGGTTCTCGACCGTGACGCCGCTGACCGAGGTCGGTCTGCTGCCGATCGGCTCGCGTCCCGCCAAGCGCGGTCTGGGCGCCAAGTCGCTCGATGACCTGCGTACCATCCCGTGGATCTTCAGCTGGAGCCAGGCGCGCATTAACCTGGCCGCTTGGTACGGTCTGGGCACCGCCTGCGAGCAGCTTGGCGATCTTGACCAGCTCAAGGCTGCCTACCAGGAGTGGCCGTTCTTCCGCACCTTTATCGACAACATCGAGATGTCGATCGCCAAGACCGACCAGCGCATCGCCAAGATGTATCTGCACCTGGGCGACCGCCAGGATCTGTCCGAGAAGGTCTTTACCGAGATGCAGCTCACGCGTAAGTGGGTCCTTGCCATCGTCGGTGACGAGTGGCCGCTGCAGCGCCGTCGCGTGCTCGGCTGCGCCGTCCGTGTACGTAACCCCTACGTCGACGCCCTGTCCATCGCCCAGGTCCGCGCCCTTCGCGAGGTGCGTATGAACCAGGACGAGATGGCCGAGGAGAAGAAGGCCGAGTACATGAGCCTGATTCTTTCGACTGTGACCGGCGTCTCGGCAGGTTTGCAGAACACGGGGTAATCGATAGCCCTGTGGCTCTCACCGGGACCCGATGGGTTTCCCTCTGAATGCGTCCTCGCACTTGAAGCCCCCTTATCCTGCTCCTTCGGAGCTGTGGATAGGGGGGCTTCGTGCTGCGGAATGCATTCAGAGGGAAACCCATCGGGCCCCTTCGTCCTCGGTCTTCAGGGATTGGGGCTGAGGAGAATAATGGTGCGCTTCGCGCGTTTAGGATGGGGTCTGTCCCGGCGGCGCGTTTGGCGCTTCGCGCCTCGCGTCTTATCGATCGGGATTGAGATGCATTTGGCGCTTCTCGCCTTACGACTGTTGCGGCCGCGGTCCCGTTTGGGATCGCGGCCGTTTTGTTGTGGGTCAAATATGAACGTTGTGTTAACGAGTCGGTGGACGGTGGTGTTTTTCGGTGAGCGGCGTATCCTTCCAACGGTTAATCTAGTGTGTCAGTTGAAAGGAAGAGGGCGCTCGTCATTGTTTGAATGTGAACTACCGTTTGACCACAAGACGTTGCATCTGGAGCTCGAGGATAAGAATTTCGCGGGTGTGATGGAAGGTCATCAAAACGAGTTTAAGACCACGAAATCGCAGGAAGAGCTGGTAGAGGAGTCGCTTGCCAACCCTTATGGTTCGCCTTCGCTCGAGGAGCTTTGTGCTGGCAAGAAGGATATCGTCATTATTAGCTCCGATCATACGCGCCCCGTTCCCTCGCGTGTGACGATGCCTATTCTGCTGCATCACATCCATTCCGCTGCACCCGAGGCTCGAGTGCGTATTTTGGTTGCTACGGGTATGCACCGTCCGTCGACGCACGAGGAACTCGTCAACAAGTACGGCGAGGAGATCGTTGCCAACGAGGAAATCGTTATGCACGTCGCGACCGATGACAGCATGATGAAAAAGATCGGCACCCTGCCTTCTGGCGGCGAGTGCATCATCAACAAGATTGCTGCCGATTGCGATCTGCTGCTTGCCGAGGGCTTTATTGAGCCGCACTTCTTTGCCGGTTTCTCTGGCAGCCGCAAGTCCGTCCTGCCTGGCATCGCCAGCTACAAGACCATCATGTACAACCACAACGGTCAGTTTGTGAACGATTCCCATTCGCGTGCCGGCAACCTGTGCCACAACCACGTGAGCGAGGACATGTTTGCCGCCGCCGAGATGGCTCACCTTGCCTTTGTGCTTAACGTGGTACTCAACGGCAAGCACGAGGTCATCGGTTCCTTTGCCGGCGATATCCACAAGGCGCACGAGGCTGGCTGCGAGTTCGTGAAGAGCCTTGCCGGCGTTGAGCCCGTCGAGTGCGAGATTGCCATCACCACCAACGGCGGCTACCCGCTCGACCAGAACATCTACCAGGCCGTGAAGGGCATGTGCTCTGCCGAGGCTACGCTTCCCGAGGGCGGTGTGATCATCGACGTCGCCGGCTGTGCCGACGGTCACGGTGGCGAGGGCTTCTATCACAACATCGCCGACAACGATCCGGCGGAGTTTGAGCGTGCCTGCATCGAACGTCCCAAGGACGAGACCCTGCCCGACCAGTGGACGAGCCAGATCTTTGCCCGCATCCTGGCGCATCACCCTGTGATCATGGTCACCGACCTGTGCGATCACCAGATGATCAAGGATATGCACATGACGCCGGTCAACACTATCGAGGAGGCGCTCAGGCTCGCCTTTGAGATGAAGGGTGCCGATGCCAAGGTGGCCGTCATTCCCGATGGCCTGGGCGTTGTCGTCGCTCAGCACTAGTACGCGGCCTAAACGAATCGTTTATAACCGACAAGAAAGATAAGGTTTTATGCTTACCAAACTCCTCTGCGAATTCGGCGCAACGGCCCTCATGATCATCTTTGGCGTGGGCGTGCACTGCGATACCGTGCTTAAGGGCACCAAGTATCAGGGCTCCGGCCACATGTTTGCCATCACCACCTGGTCTTTTGGCATCTCGGTTTGCCTGTTTGTCTTTGGCGGCGCCGTGTGCATGAACCCCGCCATGGTACTTGCCCAGTGCGTCGTCGGCCTGGTGCCGTGGAGCAGTTGCATCCCCTTCATGGTTGCTGATATGCTCGGCGGCTTTGCGGGTGCCGTGATCGCGTGGTTGATGTATGCCGATGAGTTCAAGGCTTCCGATGGTGTCATCGATCCCATTGCTCAGCGCAACATCTTCTCGACCAACCCCACCACCGAGGGCACGAACTATGCCCGCAACTTCTTCTGCGAGGCTATCTGCACCTTCGTGTTCATCAGCGCCATCCTTGCTGCTGCTAACCGTGCTGGCGAGAACGTTCTGATGCTCGCCATCTGCGTCGGTCTGATCGTTTGGGCTGTTGGCATGGGCATGGGCGGCATTACTGGCTTCGCCATGAACCAGGCTCGTGACCTTGGTCCTCGCATGGCCTATCAGGTGCTGCCGATCAAGAACAAGGCCGACAACAACTGGAAGTACGGCCTGCTTGTTCCTGGCATCGCTCCGTTTGTCGGTGCCGCTCTGGCCGCGCTGTTTGTGCATGGTTTCTTGGGCATGTTCTAGTCAAAGGACGGCTCTATAAGGTCCGGGCTCGGTAGGGGTTAACTTTCCAACGCGTCCTCGGACATGCAAAAAGGCTCGCTGCGCACTTCGTGCGGCGAGCCTTTTTGCGTCCTGCGGAGTGCGTTGGAAAGTTAACCCCTACCGAGCCCTGGGCATTCTTGGCTGTATTCGAACAAGCAACCCAACATATATATCTGAATTTGGATGGGAGGGGCTTGTTGCTGGTGGGGGCGTTGAAGCGCGAGTGACACTTTGGGATGCGCGGAGCCCTGGGTTGGGTCGATGATTTGGGATGAGCTTCTTACTTAGGTGAAGAGGGGCTTTATGGCTGAGAGGTAGTCTTTGGCTACGTCGGCTTTGGCTGCTTGGAAGTTGTGCCAGGCCCACCATTGGACCATTCCTACGAAGCTTGAGGCTATGTGGTGTAGTAAGAAGCTGCGGTCCATGGTGGCGGCGGGGCCTGCGGGGTCGACGGGGACGGTTTCGGCTGCGCGCGACATGATGGTCTTGCGGAGACAGTCGGCGAAGACGCGTGAGCCGGCACCGGCTACGAGGGCTCGTACGCCCTGACGGCGCTCCCAGAGGTTGTTGAGGATATGCTCGACTTGCACGAGTGGGTCGTCGAGCGGCGTACCATCGTCGTCGAGGGCGTGGGTGCAGATGTCGCTCACGAGCTCGGACAGTAGGTCGTCTTTGCTCTTAAAGAGGCCGTAGAATGTCGCGCGGCCTACGTGGGCGCGAGCGATGATGTTGCCGACAGTGATCTTGCCGTAGTCCTCCTCGCGAAGGAGCTCGGAAAACGCCGTGACAATAGCGGCGCGGCTTTTTTCTTTGCGGGCATCCATGGTTATGCATCCACTTGAACAAGCAGGCAACGGAGCGTGCCGGAGCAACCCTCGTAGGGACGCTTGCCGGCGCCGTAGCCGACGGCTTCGATGCGGTAGCGTGCCGGCAGGTGCTCGGACGTGTGCAGCGCGGCGACGATGGCGGCGCCCGTGGGCGTCACGAGCTCGCCGGCGACCGGTACGGGCGTGAGGGCGATATTGCCCGCCTGGCATAGGTTGACAACGGCGGGGACGGGAATGGGCATGAGGCCGTGGGCACAGTGGATGGTGCCGTGGCCCTCGGAGAGCGACTCGACGACAATATCCTCGATGCCCAGGTCATCGAGGCAGATGGCGACAGAGCAGACGTCGACGATGGAATCGACGGCGCCTACCTCGTGGAACATGACGGTCTCGGGCGTTTTGCCGTGGGCCTTGGCCTCGGAGGCGGCGAGCGCGGTAAAGATGGCGTGCGCACGACGCTTGGCGCCATCGCTTAACTGCGAGCCGTCGATGATGGCGGTGACGTCCGCCAAAGAACGGTGGTGATGGTGGTGGGCGTGATGGTGACCCTCGTGGCCATGGCCGTGGGTCTCATGATCATGCTCATGGCAGTGCTCATGCTCGTCATGGTCATGATGGTGGTGCTCGTGCTCGTGCGTGTGCTCGGCAGCTGCTTCGTTGCCGTAGAGCCATGCCATGTCGTGGTCGTGGTTCTCGAGCTCTTCTGCCAGCTGAACGTCGAAATCGCAGGCGTCGATGCCATGCTTGTTTACGCGCGTGACGGCGATCGTAAAGCCGTCGACCGGCAGTGTGGCGAGCTGTTCGCGCAGGTGCTCCTCGCTGGCGCCCAGGTCGAGCAGGGCCGCGACGGTCATATCGCCGCTGATGCCCGAGGTGCCGTCGATGATAAGCGTGTGCTGATGATTGGACATGGAATGCTCCTTAGCGGGCGCGGGGTGTGCCGGCGCTCAGATGATTGATAAGACTTGCCTGGTAAGCGGCGCCAAAGCCGTTGTCGATATTGACGACCGATACGCCGCTGGCACAGGAGTTGAGCATGGCGAGCAGTGCGGCTACGCCACCAAAACTTGCGCCGTAGCCCACGCTGGTGGGAACGGCGATGACCGGACAGCTCACCAGGCCGCCGATAACGCTCGCCAACGCGCCCTCCATGCCGGCGATGGCGATGACCACCTGTGCCTGGGCAAGTTCCTCGGCATGCGCGAGTAGGCGGTGCAGGCCGGCGACGCCTACGTCGTAGAGGCGGTCGACCTCGTTGCCATAGAACTCGGCCGTCAACGCGGCTTCCTCGGCGACGGGCAGGTCGCTCGTGCCGGCGCAGGCGACGACGATGCGTCCGTTGCCAGTAGGGGAGGGCTTGCCGCCAACGAGGGCGAGCTGTGCGTTCGGGATATATCCCAGGTCGATGCCGTTGCCGAGGAGCTCCGAGGTGCGGGCTGCTTTTTCGCTGTCCAGGCGCGTGACCAGGACGCGCTCCTGGCCGGCATTGCGCAGCGCTTCGATAATGGCGGTAATCTGCTCGGCGGTTTTACCGGCACCGTAGACAACCTCGCCGGCTCCCTGGCGCACCCCGCGCGAAAGATCGAGCTGTGCAAAGCCCAGGTCGGCGGTCGGCGCCGTCTGGATGCGCGTGAGGGCATCGGCCGGCATAATGCTTCCGTCTGCCACGTCACTTAGCAATTGCTCAAGATCTCGTTTGTCCATATAAGTTCCCTTCGACGCAGAAAAGTTTAGCACGCGAGGGGTTGTTTCCGAACATTAGAGCATAATTGTTCGGAAATCTGACATGTCAGATTAGATGAAGTTGTGAGGCAAACTGACTAGTCACGCAGGATGATGTCCATGGCGAGCATCAGGTTGCGCTCGTCGATGGCAAACGGGGCGGCTTCGCGTGTCTTGGGCTTGGCACAAAACGAGATGCCCGTGCCCGCGGCCTGAATCATGGGGATGTCGTTGGCGCCGTCGCCGATCGCGACGGTGTGTGCCATGTCGACACCGCACTCAACCGCCCAATCCAGCAGCTGGATGAGCTTGGATTCCTTGGTCACGATGTCGGCCGCTAGCTTACCGGTGAGCTGGCCGTCTACGACCTCCAAGCGATTGGCCAGGCAAAAATCGATATCCGCGGCGGCCACGATCTTATCGGCGACCTCGTGAAAGCCACCACTTACCACGCCGACCTTCCAGCCCTTACTGTGCACTGAGCGCACAAGCTCCAGCGCGCCAGGAGTAAACGTCACGCGCTCAAAGGTACGCTCGAACACACTCTCGTCCAAGCCGGCAAGCAGCCCCACGCGCTCCTCGAGCGCCTGCTTAAAGTCCAGTTCGCCGCGCATGGCGCGCTCAGTGATCTTCGCCACTTGCTCGCCTACGCCGGCCTCCTCGCCCAACAGGTCGATGACCTCCTGGTTGATGAGTGTGGAGTCGATATCCATAACGATGAGGCGTGCGGTCATGAGGGGCCTTTCCGAGTGCAGTTGTATTGGGGCACATTGTCGCACGTGGCGCGCGTCGGCGACGGCCACGGTGCGTCAATTGTTTCGTCTCCGTCAAGTCTTTGGGCAGGAGCTACTTTTCCGCGGCACATCGACGCAGGTGCGATAAGATAGAACGCCATGTCTGGCTGCGCGGTTTACGCAGGCTGGGCAAATCTGTACGACGCCGCCCGGAACGACACGGGGCGGCACAGATCCATAAAGGAGGATCACTGGTATGAGCCAGACCCGTCCCATTGACGAGCATTCCATGCACACCCGTACCTGCGGCGAGCTTCGCTTCGAGAACGTGGGCGAAGAGGTCACCCTCACCGGTTGGGTGAGCCGTCGCCGCGACCACGGCGGCCTTATCTTCTGCGACCTTCGCGACCGCGAGGGCATCACGCAGCTCACCTTCGACCCCGAGCACTCCGATGGCGATGCCTTTAAGATCGCCGAGACTATGCGTCCCGAGTGGCCCATCAAGATCCACGGCGTCGTGCGCGCTCGTGGTGAGGAGACCACCAACGCCAAGCTCGCGACCGGCGAGATCGAGGTCCTGACCGACCACGCCGAGGTGCTCAACACGTCTGTCACCCCGCCGTTCCAGATCGAGGACGGCATCGAGACCAGCGAGGACACCCGTCTGCGCTATCGCTATCTGGACCTCCGCCGTCCCGAGATGATGGCCAACCTCAAGCTGCGCTCCGACTTTACCTTTGCCATTCGCGAGGCGCTGCACAACCGTGAGTTCATGGAGGTCGAGACGCCCTCCCTGTTCAAGTCCACGCCCGAGGGCGCCCGCGACTTCATCGTTCCCAGCCGTATTCAGCCGGGCAACTTCTACGCGCTGCCGCAGTCCCCGCAGCTCCTGAAGCAGCTGCTCATGGTCGGTGGCGTCGAGCGCTACTACCAGGTTGCCAAGTGCTTCCGCGACGAGGACCTGCGTGCCGACCGTCAGCCCGAGTTCACCCAGGTCGATATCGAGATGTCCTTCGTGGACCAGAACGACGTTATGAGCGCGCTCGAGGAGGTTCTTGCCGATGCCTTCGGTCGCATGGGTGTCGAGATGCCCACGCCGCTGCGTCGTATGGACTACTGGGAGGCCATGGACACCTATGGCTCCGACAAGCCCGATACCCGCTATGGCATGCACCTGGTCGACCTGACCGAGATCTTTGCCAACTCCAAGTTCAAGGTCTTTGCGACTGCCGCAAACGAGGAGGGCTCTGTCGTCAAGGCCATCAACGCCAAGGGCGCCGGTGCCTGGGCACGTGCCAAGATCGATAAGCTCGCCGGCGTGGCCTCCACGTTTGGCGCCAAGGGCCTGGCCTGGATCGCCTTCCGTGAGGACGGCTCCATCAACAGCCCCATCGTCAAGTTCTTCTCGGACGAGGAGATGGCGGCTCTGCGCGAGCGCATGGACGTTGAGCCCGGCGACCTTGTGATGTTCGCCGCCGGCCCGCGCCTGCTCTCCGACGAGATCCTGGGCGGCATGCGTTCTCACATGGCCAACGCACTCGAGATCAAGCGCGAGGGCCACGACTTCCTGTGGGTCGTCAACTTCCCGCTGTTCCACTGGGATGAGGACCGCAAGGCCTATGCCGCCGAGCACCAGCCCTTCACCCTGCCGACCGAGACCGACATCGCCAAGATCGAGGCAGATCCGCTGGCAGCCGGTTCGTGCACCTACGACTTTGTCATGGACGGCTTTGAGGCCGGCGGCGGCGGTATGCGTATCCACAACGCCGAGATGCAGATGTCCATGCTCAAGCTCCTGGGCTTTACCGAGGAGCGCGCCGAGTCTCAGTTTGGCTTCCTCATGGAGGCCCTCAAGTTTGGTGCACCCCCGATGGGCGGTTTCGCTCTGGGCCTGGACCGCGTGTGCATGCTGCTCACCGGCTCCGATTCCATCCGCGACGTCATGGCATTCCCCAAGACGGCCAGCGGCTCCGACCTCATGTCGGGCGCTCCGAGTGCCGTTTCCGGCGCCCAGCTCAAGGACGTCAGCCTGCGCCTGATGTAGGGAAGCGGCTACATATTGCCTGTAACGAGGGAAAGACGTGTGCCTTCCCTCGTTTTTTGTGGGACGGGGGTGCGCGCCGGTAACGTACAATAACTACCACGTGGCTGGGTTTTGCCGGCCGATGTGCGATGTCGCGGGAGGGGACATGGTCGAGTTTACAAAGACGATTAAAGATCCGTTGGGATTACATGCCCGCCCGGTTGCGCTGCTCTATGACATCATTGCCAAGCACCGTAGTGACGTGTCGGTTTCGATTGGTGACCGCTACACCGATGGCCGCGACGTTATAGGGCTCATGGCACTCTGCGGCGAATGTGGCGAAGACGTCGTGTTCCGCGTTTCGGGCGTGGATGAGGCCTCCTGCGTCACGTCGATCAGAAACCTCTCGCTCTAAGCGCATCAATGTGACAAGGGGACAGTCCCCTTTGTTGCATAAATTGGTATGACAAGGCACCGCAAAGAGATGGTCTTTGTGGTGCTTCTTTTGTTTCGTATAGGAAACTTTTTCGAAATCTGAATGGGGACCCTTTCCAAAAAGTTAACCACGTGTTAGTTTACTAAAGCGAACATAGATGTGGCTAACTTTTACCATGTCGATGTGAAGGACGAACTGACGTTAGGAGCCACTCATGTCTTGCGGACCGCAGATGCCGGCAATGCCGCTTTCGATGGTAAAAGCGGGCGAAACCGTGCGCGTGTCTCGTGTAAAGGGCAATGAGGACATGAAGCACCACCTCAAGGACCTCGGCTTTGTCGAGGGCAGCGAAATCCACGTGGTGAGCTCGAGCGGCGCCAATATCATCGTTACGGTGCTGGGCGCACGCTTTGGTATCGATTCCAAGGTTGCCATGCACATCATGACCGTCGGTTAGTCTGCAGCATTTCATAAAAACCGAAAGGGGGACAAGAGGATGAAGACGTTGGGTGACGTTAAGGTGGGCGAGAGCTCCACCATCGTCAAGCTTCACGGTGAGGGTGCGCTTCGCCGCCACCTTATGGACCTGGGGCTCATCAAGGGCACTTCGTTCAAGGTCGTGAAGGTTGCACCGCTCGGTGATCCGGTCGAGATCAACGTGCGCGGCTACGAGCTTTCCATCCGCAAGGAGGAGGCCGCCGTCGTCGAGGTTCAGTAAGGACTCGCGGCGCATATTTCTGCAGATAAAGTTAGGTTTTTCTAACTTAATGCAGCATCTTTGAAGCACATTATCCAGCCTGCGCGGAGAAAGCAGCGCAGGCACACAAGGAAGAAGGATTGAATGGCGGATTCTCAGATCCATGTCGCGCTGGCGGGTAACCCCAACTGCGGCAAGACCACGCTTTTCAACCTGATTACCGGCGCCAACGGCTACGTTGGCAACTGGCCCGGCGTCACGGTTGAGAAAAAGGAAGCCAAGCTCCTAAGCGACAAGAACGTTACCATCACGGACCTCCCTGGCATCTACTCGCTTTCCCCCTACAGCCCCGAGGAGCAATGCTCGCGCGATTACCTCATGAGCGGCGAGCCCGATGTTGTCGTCCAGGTTGTCGACGCCACCAACCTCGAGCGCAACCTGTATCTGGCGCTTCAGGTTATCGAGACCGGCCTGCCCGTGGTCGTTGCCCTCAACATGGCCGACCTGGTCGAGAAGAACGGCGACAAGATCGACACGGACAAGCTCTCCAAGAAGCTCGGCTGCCCGGTCATGATGATCTCGGCCCTTAAGAACAAGGGTATTAAGGAGCTGTTCGAGCAGGTCAAGAAGTCCGCTGCTTCCAAGGGCCAGGTGCCGGAGCACAAGTTCGACTCCTCCATCGAGGACGTTCTGGACCACATCGAGAACAACCTTCCGGCGAGCGTTTCCGCCAACAAGCGCCGCTATTACGCCGTCAAGCTGTTCGAGCGCGACGCGGACGCCTGCAAGCTCATCAACCTCACCAAGGAGAAGGCCGCTCGCGTCGAAGGTCTGGTCGCTCAGTGCGAGCAGGACTGCGACGACGATGCCGAGTCCATCATCACCGGTGAGCGCTATGGCGTCATCGCGCACATCATCGATGAGTGCCTCACCAAGGCCCCGGCCAAGATGAGCACCTCCGAGAAGATCGACCGTGTGGTTACCAACCGTATCCTGGGCCTGCCGATCTTTGTGGTCATCATGTTCTGCGTGTACTACATCGCCGTTTCCACCCTGGGCGGCACGGTGACCGACTTCACCAACGACCAGTTCTTCGGTACCGACGGTTGGTATGTGCTCGGCCAGGGTCGCGACGCCTACGACGCGGCCGTCGAGGCTGCGGGTGACAATGCCGACTCGGTCGACCCGGCACAGTACGGCCCCTATGTCCCGGGTATCACCACCGTGGTGCACGACGCCCTTGTGGCGGGCGGCACCGAGGACGGTGGCCTGGTCGATTCGCTGGTCTGCGACGGCATCGTCGGCGGCCTGGGCGCCATCTTCGGCTTCGTTCCGCAGATGTTCCTGCTGTTCGTCATGCTGTCCTTCTTGGAGGACTGCGGCTACATGGCCCGCGTCGCCTTCATCATGGACCGCGTGTTCCGCCGCTTTGGCCTGTCCGGTAAGTCCTTCATCCCCATGCTCGTGTCCTCGGGCTGCGGCGTCCCCGGCGTCATGGCTACCAAGACCATCGAGAACGAGAAGGACCGCCGCATGACGGTCATGACCACCACGTTCATTCCCTGTGGCGCTAAGCTGCCGATCATCGCCCTGCTCATGGGTTCCATCATCGGCGATTCTTCTACCACCGCCGCGTGGATCAGCCCGCTCTTCTACTTCCTGGGCGTCTTTGCCGTCATCGCCTCGGGCCTCATGCTCAAGAAGACCAAGCTCTTCGCCGGCCGCCCGACCCCGTTTGTCATGGAGCTCCCCGCTTACCACTTCCCGGCGATCCGCTCCTGGGCGCTGCACGTGTGGGAGCGCTGCTGGGCCTTTATCAAGAAGGCCGGCACGATCATCTTCGCCTCTACCGTCGTGGTGTGGTTCCTCTCCAACTTTGGTAGCTACAACGGCTCCTTTGGCTTCCTGCCTGCGATGGACGGCATCCCCGAGGAGTTCATGGACTACTCCGTGCTTGCCATGCTCGGCAACCTGGTCGCTTGGATCTTCGCCCCGCTCGGCTTTAGCACCTGGCAGGCAACCGCGCTGACTGTCTCTGGCCTCGTCGCCAAGGAGAACGTTGTCGCCACCGCCGGCTCGCTGCTGTCCGTCGCCGACGCGGGCGAGACCGACCCGAGCCTGTGGACCGCGTTTGCCGGCATGTTCCCCACCATGGGCGCCTGCGTTGCCTTCGGCGCGTTCAACCTGCTGTGCGCTCCGTGCTTTGCCGCTATGGGTACCATCCGCAACCAGATGAATTCCGGCAAGTGGACCGCGATTGCCCTCGGCTACGAGTGCGCCTTCGCTTGGGTGATCGGCCTGTTCATCAACCAGTTCTATAACCTGCTTGTCCTTGGGCAGTTTGGCTTCTGGACGGTTGTGGCTATCGTGCTGCTGGTCGCGATGCTCTTCCAGATTTTCCGTCCTATGCCCAAGCACGCTTGGACCGACGAGGACGAGACCAACACTGCTTCCGCTGCAGTTTCCGCCTAAGTCCGAATAAGGATCAACCCCTTTCCACGAGCCCGGGTGTCTCAGTGACACTCGGGCTTTTTGACGCAATGGGGGGACAGATTGCTTTGCTCCAGAAGTAAGATGTGGCGTTTCCGCAGATAAAACCGACCAAAATAAACCTGTCCCTTTTTGGTAGGTGGAGAATGGGGTAAAGTAAGTAGTGGTTAACTAGAGGAGGCTTGCTATGGCACCTATCGATATTGTTGTACTGGCTGTTATCGGCGTTGCGTTTGTCGCCGTGTGCGTGCGCATCTACCGCAAGGGCACCTGCGCCGACTGCGCTCAGGGTGGCGTTTGCACGGGGCATTGCTCCAACAAAAAGACGTGCGCCGCACTTAAGGGCGTGGACAAAATCGCCGAAGACTTGGGCCGCGGTATCAAATAAGGTCCGGACATCCAAGCGCTCCGCGGGCATCCGTTCGCGGGGCGCTTTGTGCATTTGAGGGAGAGCACGGCGAGTCGAAGAGTATTTTTGGGGTATCGTTAACTGGACTATTAATTGGCAACTTATCTATAACGGAGTAACCGCATGAGCGCTCGCGTAACCATGAAGGACATAGCCGCCGAGCTTGGCGTTTCCATCAATACCGTGCACAAGGCTCTGACGGGAAAGGCCGGCGTGAGCGAATCCGTGCGCGCCAAGGTGAACGCTAAGGCCGAGGCCATGGGCTATCACCGCAACACAAGTGCCTCAAGCCTGCGCCGCAAGGATATCAATCTGGTGTTTTGCCTGCCCCGCGCATCGCGCGAGGGAGCGTACTTTTTCCGTTACCTGTGGGAAGGCTGCAATCGCTTTGAACAGGAGGTCATCGACCGGGGCATTACGGTTGAGCGCGTTGAATTTGGCGTGGGCGGCTACGCTGATGCACTCGAGCAAATCGACGAGCGTCTGCAGGTGGGCGAGAAGATTGATGGCTTGCTCGCCTATGCGCCGGGCGACGATCGTGCGACTGAGCTTTTGGGGCAGATCGCCGAGGCGGGCGTGACGATTGAGCTTGTCGACGGCGACCGTCCGCATTTGAATCGTTTGGGTGCGAGCTTGGCCGATTATTCGACGGCAGGCAGCCTTATGGCCGAGCAGGCGGCAAACCTGGTCCATGCTTCTGGGGCCGACGCCCGCGTGCTCCTTTTGACAGGCGACCCATATACCGATTCGCACTATCTAACCGCCCGCGCCTTCCACAATTACCTGCGCGAACGTGATCTTCCATGGCAGGTTGAGGATCTTGCAGGTGCCCATGCGCAAGTCAAACAACTCGAGCATGAGCTCGAAAAGCGTTTGAGTGCGCCGGACGCCCCCGAACTTATCTGTAGCGTTTTTGCCGTTGGTTCCGAAGTGGTTGCCGACGCGCTCGTCTCGACCGGCAAGGCCGGTCGGGTCATGGTGATCGGCAACGACCTGTTTCCCGAAAGTGCTCTGGCCTTGCGCCGCGGTATCTTTACCAATATTGTCTATAAGGACCCGACGAGCCTGGCGTATCGCGGCGCTAAGACGCTGGGCGATTATCTGCTGTGGGGAAGGACCCCGACGGTGCCCGTCCAGAAGGGCGCCGTCGAGATGGTATTTGCCAGCAATGTCGATCGCTACTGCGAACTTGCGGGTATTTAGCCGATTGAGCAGGTACCCCCTCTTGCGACGTGCATTTTTGGGAGTATTCAGCATTGGCATGCCCTGAATGAGGTGCAGAACGACTGTTTTAAGTGCCCCCGATGGCGTAATTTGCCATCGGGGGCACTTTTTATGCCGATCGGGCGCTATCTGCGTTCCAAATAGGACGCTGAGGATGGCGCACGGCGCGCTCCAATGCTGAATACTCCCAAAAATGTACGTCGGGGCATGACCCACCTGAGCAAAAGCGCTCAAGTTCGGTGTTCGGGGACGTCAAACAGTCCGCAATACATGCAAGTCACATCTCCAGCAACCGTTGAACGGGCAAAATCTACCGTTCACCCCGTGGTGGTTAGGTGAACGTTCACCTTTTGAGGTGCAATGGATTAGTATAGTGAACGTTCACCTAAAGGATAACGAGCGCGCCGTGCGCCCGCGTTGCCAGCAAAGGGGCTGTTTGATGAAAAACTTTATGGACGATCAGGATTTCCTGCTGAGCACTAAGACCGGCGAGGAGCTGTTCCACAACTTTGCCGAGGGCATGCCCATCGTCGACTATCACTGCCACATTTCTCCTAAGGAGATTTGGGAGGACAAGCGTTTCGAGAACATCACCGAGGTTTGGCTGGGCGGCGACCACTACAAGTGGCGCCTGATGCGTGCCAACGGCGTCGACGAGCGTTTTATCACTGGCGACGCCCCTGCTCGCGAGAAGTTCCAAAAGTGGGCCGAGACCCTGGGTCGCTGCGTTGGCAACCCCGTCTTTGAGTGGAGCCACCTGGAGCTTAAGCGCTACTTTGGCTACGAGGGCGTCCTCAACGGCAAGACTGCCCAGGAGGTCTGGGACCTTGCCAACGCCAAGCTCGCTGAGGCTAGCTTTACCTGCCGTAACCTGATTAAGCAGTCCAACGTCCGCATGATCTGCACTACCGACGACCCCGCCGACAGCTTTGAGTGGCACAAGAAGATTGCCGCCGACGACAGCTTTGACGTCCAGGTCGTTCCCGCCATGCGCCCCGATGCCGCCCTGCGCATCGAGCGTGGCCAGGAGTTCGCCGACTACTGCAAGCACCTTTCCGAGGTTGCCGGCGTTGAGGTCAGCGACTTCGAGGGCATGAAGGCCGCCATCTCCAAGCGCTACGATGTCGCCCACGAGCTGGGCTGCCGCGCTTCCGACCACGCGCTCGACTACGTTATGTACGCCCCGGCTACCGCCGAGGAAATTGAGGCTATCTTTGCCAAGGGCCTTGCCGCCGAGCCGCTTACCGAGGACGAGGTCCTCAAGTACAAGACGGCCTTCATGCAGTTTGTCGCCGGCGAGTATGTGCGCCTTGGCTGGGCCATGCAGCTGCACTTTGGTTGCAAGCGCGACAACAACCGTGCCATGTTTGCCAAGCTCGGTCCCGATACCGGCTACGACTGCATCTCCAATTACACGCCGTCCGACCAGCTCGCTGATTTCCTCAACTCCATTCAGGAGACCTGCGGTCTGCCCAAGACCATCCTGTACAGCCTGAACCCCATCGACAACACCATGATCGATACCGTCATGGGCTGTTTCCAGGAGGCCCCGACCGCCGGCAAGATCCAGAACGGTTCCGCCTGGTGGTTCAACGACAACGAAGTCGGCATGCGCGAGCAGCTCACCGCCCTTGCCAACGAGGGCGTTCTGGGCAACTTCGTCGGCATGCTCACCGACTCCCGTTCCTTCCTGTCCTATCCGCGCCACGAGTACTTCCGTCGCGTGCTGTGCAGCGTGATCGGCGAGTGGGTCGAGCAGGGCAAGTACCCGGCCGACATGGAGCTGCTGGGCACCATCGTGCGCGACATCAGCTACAACAACTCCGTTCGCTACTTTGGCTTTGACCTGGACACCGTCGAGGCCTAAATCCAAACCTGGTTCCGGGAGCGCCGTCGCCACACGCGGCGCCCCCGTTTTGCTCACACGCTAACGGCTATCTAAGGAGACACATAGATGGAGAACATCAGCTACGATACGCTCGAGAAGATCGGCTACGAGGGCTATCTTCTTCCCAAGGACGCGCCGGAGAAGGTCCTGCAGTTTGGCGAGGGCAACTTCCTACGCGCTTTCGTTGACCGCTTCTTTGACATGGGTAACGAGGCGACCGGCTGGAATGGCAAGATCGTCATGGTCCAGCCCATCAGCGGCGCCTTTGGCTTTGCCGACGGTATCAATGCCCAGGACGACCTGTATACCGTGCTGGTGCGCGGCAAGGAGGACGGCAACACGGTCGACGAGTCCCGCGTGATTAGCGCTTGCAGCCGCTGCATCAACCCGTACCGCGAGGACGACTACCGCGCCATGATGGAGGTCGCTGTCTCCGACGACCTGGAGATCATCGTCTCCAACACCACCGAGGCCGGTATCGCCTATGACCCGTCCTGCAAGGCCGACGACATGCCACCTGCGAGCTTCCCCGCCAAGCTTGCCCAGGTGCTCCACACCCGCTGGGCTGCCGGTAAGCCGGGCGTCATCGTCCTCGCCTGCGAGCTCATCGATCACAACGGCGAGGAGTTGCTGCGCATCATGAACCAGTATGTGAGCGACTGGGGCTGGGAGGACGAGTTTGCGCAGTGGATGGCTAACGACTGCACCGTCTGCACCACGCTTGTCGACACCATCGTTCCGGGTCGCATTCGCGATCCCAAGGAGGCCGCGGCGGTTGCCGAGCGTCTGGGCTACGAGGACCCCTTCCTGGCCGTGCGCGAGCCCTTCCAGATGTGGGGCATCCAGGGCGACGAGTCGCTTGCCGAGAAGCTTCCCTTTGTGAAGGCTGGTCTTCCGGGTGTCTTTGTGACTCCCGACGTCACCCCGTACAAAAAGCGCAAGGTCCGCATCCTCAACGGTGCCCACACCGCCTTCGTTCCGGGTTCCTGGGTTGCCGGCTTTGATATCGTGCGCGACTGCATGCATGACGAGACCATTCGCGGCTTCATGAACACCATGCTCTACGACGAGGTCATTCCGACGCTTGCCGCCGACTTGGATGTCGAGGACTGCAAGGCCTTTGCCGCCGCCGTCGAAAACCGCTTCGACAACCCGTTTATTGATCATGCGCTGCTCTCCATCTGCCTCAACTCCACGGCTAAGTGGCGCGCTCGCGACCTGCCCACGCTCAAGGACTACGTTGCCGAGACCGGCAACCTGCCCAAGTGCCTGGCGACGAGCCTCGCTACGCTCATCTCCTTCTACACGCAGGAGCTCGTGTCCCGCGAGGGCGACGGCCTGCACCTGCGTCGCTCCGACGGCACCGAGTACACCGCTCAGGACGACGCCTTCGTACTCGATTTCTACGCCGCCCACGCCGGTGCCGACGATGCCCAGCTGGTGCACGACGTGCTCACCAACGAGCAGATGTGGGGCGAGGACCTTACGCAGATCGCCGGTCTTGAGGAGTTTGTCGTCAGTGCGCTCGCCGTCGTGCGCACCGAGGGTGCCAAGCAGGCCTTCGCCAACGCTCAGGCGTAAATTTCCGGCGCAGACGCGGGCGCGGGACGGCGTGCCCGCGTCTCGACTTCTGCTCAACCTGTAGGGTTAGGACCATTTGCAATGAACACTATCCAGATCAATCCGGCCGACAACGTGATCGTCGCGCTGTCGCCGCTTGCCAAGGGCACCGCCGTCGCGGTTCCCGGGGTGGGCGAGGTCGTGGCCGCGGAGGATATTCCGCAAGGCCACAAGATGGCTGTGCGCTCGATTGCCGCCGGCGAGGACGTCATTAAGTACGGCCTTCCTATCGGACACGTGACGGGCGATGTCCAGCCCGGTCAGTGGCTCCACACGCACAATGTGAAGACCAACCTTTCGGGCGAGGTCGAGTACACCTACAACCCCACGCATCCGGTCGTTGAGTCGGTTGAGCCCGAGACCTTTATGGGGTTCCGCCGCGCCGACGGTCGTGCCGCGACGCGCAACGAGCTGTGGATCATCCCCACGGTCGGCTGTGTCAACGAAGTCGCCCGTGCCATGTGCGAGCAGGCCCAGGATCTGGTCGATGGCTCGCTGGAGGGCGTCTACTACTTCCCGCATCCGTTCGGTTGCTCGCAGACCGGCGCCGACCATGTCCAGACGCGTCGTCTGCTGGTGGCGCTCTCGCGTCACCCTAATGCGGCCGGCGTGCTGTTCCTGTCGCTCGGTTGCGAGAACTGCACACACCAGCAGGTGCTCGACGAGCTCGGTGACTTCGATCACGAGCGCGTTCGCTTTCTCACCTGCCAGGATGTAGCCGACGAGCAAATCGAGGGTCACAAGATTCTGGCCGAGCTGGCAGACCTGGCAAAGCAGTCCAAGCGCGAGCCCATTCCGGCCTCCGAGCTGGTCATTGGTCTTAAGTGTGGCGGCTCCGACGGTCTTTCGGGCATTACCGCCAACCCCACGATCGGTCGCGTGAGCGATATGGTCGTCGCCCGTGGCGGCACGTCGGTGCTTACCGAGGTGCCCGAGATGTTTGGCGCGGAGAGCATCCTGCTCGACCGTTGCGAGAACGAGCAGGTCTTTAACGCTGCCTCCGACATGCTCAATGGATTTAAGGACTACTTTATTAGCCATGGCGAGGTCGTTTATGAGAACCCGAGTCCCGGCAACAAGGACGGCGGTATTACCACGCTCGAGGACAAGAGCTGCGGCTGCGTGCAAAAGGGCGGATCTGCCCCCATCGTCGACGTGCTGCCGTATGCCGGCCAGGCAAATAAACACGGCCTGAACATGCTGTGCGGTCCGGGCAACGACATGGTATCCACCACGGCGTTGACGGCTGCCGGCTGCCACGTGATTCTGTTCTCGACCGGCCGCGGCACACCGTTTGGCGCGCCGGCGCCTACCCTCAAGGTGTTCACCAATCAGCGTTTGTGCGACCACAAGGCCAACTGGATGGACTTTAACGCTGGCGTGATTGCTACGGGTGAGCGCACGCTCGACGAGGCTGCCCACGATCTGTACCAGCTGGTGCTGGAGACGGCGAGCGGTAAGCTCACGAGTGCTGAGCGCCGTGGCTGTCACGAGATCAGTATCTGGAAGGACGGCGTCTGCTTGTAGCGGCAAGTGCGCCCAAGCATAGCGAGATGTCACCGGCCCCATCGGGAGTGTTCCCGGCGGGGCTTTTTCGTTTCGTGGTTAAGTGAATATGTTGGAAAATCTGATAAACGTTCACCTATCTCATGGCTGTCCAGCATGGCACCTTTACCAGCAGAAAATAGGTGTGAGGATCTCAATTGTGTCCGTTCAGCGGTAAAAATCGACCGTTCAAGGATATTATTCAAGTGAACGTTCACCTGTCGTAAGCAATCGCGCATAATCTAACTAAACGTTCACCCTGAACGCTGGGCAGACAGATGTCAGTGTGGACTCCAATGTCTTGCTGCAAGACAATCGAGAAAAGAGAGGGAGCTCGATGACTAATAAGATCGGAAAAAAGCGTAAGATCACATTCTGGACGCGCTTGGGCTTTGGTATGGGCGGTATGCTCAATTCCGGTGCCCTGACCTTTACGCACAGCTACATGGTGCTGTTCCTGTCCACGGAGTGTGGCCTGTCCGCAGGCGAGGCTGCACTGATCAGCTCGTTTGCCATCTATGTCAACGCCATTCTTTGCCCGCTGATGGGCTTTGTGGCCGATAACTTCTATGCCACCAAGATTGGCCGCATCTTTGGTCGTCGTCGTTTCTGGATCTTGCTGGCCATCCCGATGATGATCGCCGAGCCGCTCATCTTCGTGGCTACGCCGTTTGGCTTCCCGTACTACTTTGTGCTGTACCTGATCTACAACGTCGCGTACACGTTCTGCACCGCCAACCTGTCGCCGCTTACCATCGAGATGACCGACGACTTTAAGGAGCGTACGTACCTCACCGGCTACAAGCATCTCTTTGGTAACGCCGCCGGCTTCCTGATGGCTGCACTTGTGGGCTTCGGCTTTGGCACCTTCGGCGAGACCAACCCGTTCAGCTACTTCATCATCGCTACGGTCAACGCTTCGGTCATGGCAATCTCGCTGCTTTGTGTGTACCTGTCCACGTGGGAGCACACCCCCGAGGAGGTCGCTCAGGAGAAGATCGAGAGCGTCGGCGAGGGTATCAAGAAGTTCTTCATCGACGTTATCTCCACCTTCCGCAACAAGTCCTTCCGCAAGGTCCTGTACGCACAGGTCTCCACGAAGCTCGCTGCTGCCTGCTGGTCTGCCTGCCTGTCCTTCTTCATCGTCTACTGCCTGCAGATTCCTAAGTCCTACGAGTCCGTGATGGAGATGCCTGGCAAGGTCGTCGCTATCGTCTGCACCGCCATCTGGGTCGCCCTCATGGCCAAGAAGGGCTTCCACAAGTCTTGGTACCTCGCAAATGTCGGTTGCGCTGCGTGCATCATTGCCTACAACTACTTCGCCTTTGGTCAGATTAACGGCACCTCCACGGTCGCCATCGCCATGATCGCCTACCCCATCATCTTCGCCATCTGGAAGTTCTTCTACGTCGGCTTCCAGTACCTGCCCGATGTTCTGCTCAACTACATCCCCGATGTCGATGAGCTCATCACCCTGCGTCGTCGCGAGGGCATCTACAGCTCCGCGCAGCAGCTCTGCCAGCAGATCGCCCAGGCTATCGCCGTCAACGTGTGGGCTATCGTCCTTGCTGCCTCCGGCTTCATTCAGACCGCCGGCAATAGCGACGCCGTGACCCAGCCCGCTACCGTGCCTCTGTATATCTGCGGCTACATGATCATCGGCTGCGCCGGCTTCTTCCTGCTTGCGGCCGTCCTTGCCCGCGGCATCAAGATCGACAAGGAGCAGTGCGACGTCCTTTGCGACGAGATTCACCGAGTCAAGGAGGGTGGCAAGATGGCCGACGTCAAGCCCGAGGTCAAGGCGCTTTGCGAGGAGCTCTCCGGCTTTAAGTACGAGGACTGCTTTGCCCACAACAACGTTGGCTTCCAGGACGGTAGCGTAACTCCCGCCGAGTAAGGCCGACATATCGTCCAAATCACAGGGCCGTGCCACCGGAATTCCGCCGGCAGGCACGGCCCTTTTTCAACAGCGTACAATTTGCCTTTAGAGCATCTTTTTGAGGGAGAAACCCATGGAGACGAACGTTATCTGGCGCAACGCGCGCGCGGCGGTTATCGAGCTTGACGACGGCGGTTACTTTACCTGCGCCGATACGTGGGAGATCTTTGTCAACGACGAGCCCGCCGGTACCACGAATACGGTCGAGACCTATGTCGACGGCCTGACCCCCGGCAAGCGCAACCTGGTCCGTTTTGTCTGTGGCGAGCGTGAGCTGAGCGTAGGTGTCACCACGCCGGCTGAGCCCTTTACCATCAACGTTCGCGACTGTGGCGCCAAGGGCGATGCCGAGCATGATGACACCACCAACATCCAGGCTGCCATCATGGCCTGCCCCAAGGGTGGCCGCGTGCTGATCCCTGCCGGTAGTTATCGCATCAAGTCTCTCTTCCTTAAGAGCAATATCAACATCGAGCTTGCCGAGGGAGCGGTGCTGCTGGCCCGCCACGATCGTGCCTCGCTTGCCTACATTCCGGGCACGGTCACGGGCAACGAGGGTGCCGGGTATGCCGGCACCGATATGCTGCCCCTGGGCCGCTGGGAGGGCGAGAGCTTCTCGACCTACTGCTCTACCTTTACGGGTCTGAGCGTGCACGACGTGTGCATCTATGGTCGCGGCGCGATCGACGGTCAGACTGATTTTGCCGAGGACAACTGGTGGAACAAGGACTTTAAGAACATCTTTCGCCCGGAGGAGGGCCGTGAGGTCGCCCGCCCGCGCATGATCTTCCTATCCGAGTGTGAGAACGTGAGCTTGGCTGGCTTCACCGTCCGCAACAGCCCGGCGTGGAACATCCACCCCATCCTGTGCGAGCACATCGATGCGCTCTGCCTGTCCATCGAGGGCCCCAAGAACTCCCACAACACCGATGGCTTCGATCCCGAGAGCTGCGGTTTTGTTCGCATCCTTGGTTGTCAGTTCTCGGTGGGCGACGACTGCATCGCCATCAAGAGCGGCAAGCTGGGCATTGAGCCTGAGCTTCGTCCCGCCACGCACGACGTGCTGATTTCTCACTGCTACATGCACGACGGCCATGGTGCCGTGGTGCTGGGATCCGAGGCTGCCGGCGGCATCAAGGACCTTACCGTGAGCAAGTGCCTCTTTGAACGCACCGACCGCGGCCTGCGCGTCAAGACCCGCCGCGGGCGCGGCAAGGACGCCGTCAACGAGGGCATTACCTTTGAGCACATTCGCATGGACGAGGTGCTCACGCCCTTCGTGGTCAACTCGTTCTACTTCTGCGACAAGGACGGCAAGACCGATTACGTGCAGTCTCGCGAGGCGCTGCCCGTCGATGACCGCACACCCGGCTTTGGTGCCACGACGTTTTGTGATATCGAGGCTACTAACTGCCACGCGGCTGCTGCTTACATCACGGGCCTGCCCGAGAGCAAAGTGACGCGCCTGACGTTCCAGGATGTCCACGTGACCTTCGCGCCGGATGCCGAGCCCTTTGTCCCGGCCATGGCCTGCGGCGTTGAGCCCATGGTGCGCCAGGGCATCATCGCGCAAAACGTCAAGGTACTCGACCTGCAAAATGTGGTGATCGAGGGCCAGGACGGCGAGGAACTGCAGCTCCAGAACGTCGACAGGGTTATCCGTTCCTAACTCGGGGTGATGACCAGGGCTGCATTGTCGGATAAATCGGCAATGCAGCCCTTGTGCGATACGGCCGTGTGCGCTGCGCTACGCATCATGGTGAAAGGGAATACATGCTCAATAAAACGATTCCTGTCGGGGTCGATGGCTCGTCTGCCACGATTACGTCTTATGTTTTTGCCCCGACCGAAGATGCTTATGCTTTAAAACCGCTGCCTGCAGTTGTGGTCGTGCCAGGAGGCGGCTACGATCACGTTTCGCCGCGCGAAGGCGAGCCGGTAGCGCTCCGTTTGTTGGCGATGGGCTACCAAGCGTTTGTACTGAACTATTCGGTTGCTCCGGCTGTCTATCCGCTTGCATTGCAAGAACTCGCGCGGGCGGTCGATACCGTCCGAGGCCATGCGGCAGAGTACTGTGTCGATCCTGATCGGATTACGGTCATGGGTTTTTCGGCCGGTGGGCATCTGGTTGGCTTGCTCGGGGCGCTTTGGGACCAACCCTGGCTTGCAGAGTCGATTGCGGCATCGCCTGAGTCGATTCGGCCTGACACACTTTGCTTGGGCTATCCGGTCGTAAGCTCGGGGGCCTATGCTCATCGTGGTTCGTTTGAACACCTAACGGGTGCCGACGGCGCTTTGGCTCAAAAGTTGTCGATCGAGAATATGGTGGGCGATGGCTTCCCCCGTACGTTCTTGTGGCATACCGCCGAGGATGCATCGGTACCAGTTCAAAATAGCCTCCTTCTTGCGCAGGCTCTTGCCGACCACGGGATTGGCTTTAGCCTACATGTCTTTCCGCATGGAAAGCATGGGGCATCGCTCGCCACGGCCCAAACGGCATTTAAGGGCTGCGCCGAGCATATTCAGCCACAAGTTCAGGGCTGGCCTGAACAGTTCGTTGCATGGGAGCGTGATGGACGATGAGCGAAAGTATCTATACGCTGCGCGTTTCGAGGGCTGCGGCAGGAGCGTATCCAACGATTTCCGATGCCTTGGCGGCAGCCGATCAGCTCTATCCGGATGCCGAGCAACCGGTGATGATTCGCGTCGATCCGGGCGAGTATCGCGAGCGGGTCGAGATTCGTCGCCCGCATGTGACGATTGAGGGAGAGACGGCCGATAGCGTGCGTATCATGGGCGGCCTGGGTGCCAAGATGCCTTCGGAGGACGGCTCGGGCGTCGACGGCACGCTCGGCACCTTCCGCACGTATACGGTCCTGGTCGATGCCGATGACGTGACGCTTGCAAACCTCACGATCGAAAACGATGCGGGCGATGGGCGCGAGGTCGGTCAGGCGATTGCCCTGTATGCCGATGGCGACCGTCTGGTTGTCGATGCCTGCTGCATTAAGGGGCGCCAGGACACACTGTTTTTGGGCCCGCTGCCGCCGCATGAGGCTAAACCGGGTGGGTTCATAGGGCCCAAACAGTATGCGTCGCGCCGGGTGGGGCGCCAGTATTTTCGACGTTGCCGGATCGAGGGCGATGTCGACTTTATCTTTGGCGGCGCGCGTGCCTACTTTGAGGGGTGCGAGATCCGCTCGCTCAACCGCGATATGGATGTCAACGGGTATGTAACGGCAGCCTCCACGCCTAAAGGCGAGCCGTACGGATTTGTGTTCCACGGTTGTTCGTTTACAGCACCGGATGGCGTGGCGCCGGATTCGGTCTACCTGGGCCGTCCTTGGCGCGAATGGGCGCAAACTGCGCTGATCGATTGTTGGCTGGGGCGACATATCAAGCGCGAAGGCTGGTGGGATTGGAATAAACCGGCGGCGCACAACTGCGTGCAGTATGCTGGCGCGATTCTGCATGGGCCGGCGGGTGATACTACCGGCTGGGTGCCGTGGGCGAATGAACTCGATGTGATGGCTGCCGCCGGGTACGCTCGCGAGCAGGTGCTTGCCGGTGCGGATGGCTGGGATCCCGAGGGAGGCACCGGTGATGCGGTTGAGACGACTAGGCTATCTGCCAATGGCCGTACCGTGCACATCGAGACGTACTGCGAAGACGAGCCTGCGCTGCGCGCCCGACTGAAGCGCGAAGGGCGCTCGGCGGCATTTGCGGGCAAGACCCCTGCAGACTTTGAGGCGTGGAGGATTGCGACCAGGACTCGCCTGTACGATGTTTTGGGCCTTTCGCTTATGGACCGCGTCCCGATTGAGATTCGTGAGCTCAGCAGCGTGCGGGTTGCCGGCGGCATCGTGCGCACCCATGCGATGTTGCAGGTCGAGCGTGATGTTTGGATGCCGTTCTACCTGTTGGAGCCGTCTCATCCTAAGCTTGATGAGCGGGGACTCAAACGCTGTTATATCTGCCCGCATGGTCATCAGGGAGCGGGTGCTGCAAGCGTAGCCGGTGTTGCGGGCGTGCCGGCTGTCGATGATGCCGTGCGTAAGTTCAATTACGACTACGGTCTGCGTTTGGCACGCATGGGTTACGTGACCGTCTGCCCTGATGCGCGCGGTTGGGGATACCGTCGTGACTGGAAGGGTCAGGGCGATGACGAGAACAGCTACCTGCGCGGTACGTGTCTGAATCAAGCACGTATGGCCGAGCCGCTGGGTCTTACGGTTGCGGGCCTCAACGCCTGGGATAACATGCGTCTGATCGATTACCTAGAGGCGCGCGGCGACATTGCCATGGATGACCTGGGTTGCTTTGGTTTTTCGGGTGGCGGCTACATGACGTTGTACCTGGCCGCACTCGACCCGCGTGTGCGCAAGGCGTTTGTCTCGGGCTATCTGTACGGTGTCGACGATTCGCTGCTGCATCTCAATGGCAATTGCAGCTGCAACTACACACCCGGACTTTGGCGCTTACTCGACATGGGCGATATTGCCTCGCTTATTGCGCCGCGCCCGTTGTTAGTGCAGAGCTGCGAAGAGGATCATCTGAACGGTTCGCGCGGGCTGAAAAATGTTGGCGAGCAGCTCGAGATCGTGCGCGATGCCTACAAGTTGCTGGGTCGCAGAGATGGCCTGCGGCACGAGGTGTGTCCGGGTGAACACCATCTGGGCGTGGCACATCTTGCCGAGGATATCGAATGGCTCGATTCGCACGTTGCGGAATGCGCCCGTGCATAGCCCCTCGGCATGCTGCGAATAAACGGTACGTTCCTGTATGACCGTCGATGGGCGGATGAGGAGAAGATTATGGAAACGAAGAGTTTGAGTGAATCGACCATTTGCTGCTTTGGCGATTCGACCACCTGGGGCGATAACGGCTGCAGTGGGGGAGGCAACGACATTTCGTGGACCTCGCACTTGGGCGCGCTACTGGGCGGCGCAACCATCGAGAACTTTGGCATCAAGGGCTCCCGCATCGCCGTCAAGGCCGACCGCAGCGATTCGTTTGTCGAGCGCCTGGACGGCATCGACGATGCGGCCGATATCTACATCGTCTTTGGCGGCGTTAACGACTTTAGCCGCAACGTGCCGCTTGGCGAGTTGGGCAGCACCGATATGCATGAGTTCTATGGTGCGGTCGACTATCTGATCCGAACCATCACGGCGCGCTCACCTCGGGCAAAGCTCGTGTTTATGACGCCGTGCAAGACGAGCGGTAAGCACGAGAAGGATATCCCGGCAAGCGATGAGCTCAATCACCTGGGGTTGACGCAGGTCGCCTACGTGCGGGCGATGCTCGAAGTCTGCGACCGCTACTCCGTTCCGGTGATTGACCTGTATGCGCAAAGTGGCATCAGCCCGTTTTTGCCAGAGCACCGCGAGCTCTATATGCCGGACGGTCTGCATTACAGTCCTGCCGGCTATGAGCGCCTGGCGCATCGCATCGCCGCGGGTCTCACCGCCGTTTGCCGCTAAAAGTCTGCCGTTTGCGGGGAATATAGGGTTAACGTTCACCCTATATTCCCCGTTCGCGTTACACTAGGGGTAACGTTCACCTATCGTTTATGTCAGAGGGGACAGCAATGGGTTGCAATCAAATCCTGGACCGTTATATCGAGCAGTTGATCGAAACCTCTACGCCGCAGGCGCCGGCTTGGAATATCGAAAAGATTCGCGCCGGCAAGGAGAACACCTGGAACTATATCGACGGCTGCATGATCAAGGCGCTCATCGAGCTGTACGAGATCACGGGTGAGCAGCGCTACCTGACCTTTGCCGATGACTACATCGATTTCTTTGTCCAGGACGACGGTACCATCAAGCATTACAACCCGCAGGAGTACAACCTCGATAACGTCAATGCGGGCAAGACCCTCTACAAGCTGTATGACCTGGTGGGCAAGCCCAAGTACCGTGCCGCCATGGACACCATCTACCGCCAGCTCGAGACCCAGCCGCGCACCAAAGAAGGCGTGTTTTGGCACAAGGCCGTCTATCCCAACCAGATCTGGCTCGATGGCATGTATATGGCCCAGCCGTTCTACATGCAGTATGAGCTGAGCTTCCACAACCGTCGTGCCTGCTCGGACAGCTTCCATATGTTCCAGGTCGTGCATGACCTGATGCGCAACCCCCTCAACGGTCTGTACTATCACGCTTACGACGCGAGCCGCAAACAGTTCTGGTGCGACCCGGTCACCGGCCTTTCGGCTAACTTCTGGCTGCGCGCCGAGGGCTGGTTTGCCATGGCACTCATCGATACCTGGGAGCTCATGCCGCCTTCGATGTCAGCCGAGAAGGACGAGATTCGCAAGATGTTCCACGACCTGATCGACGCCATGCTGCCGTATCAGGACGAGAAGACCGGCATGTGGCATCAGGTCATCAACTTGCCCAATATCGCCCCCAACTACCTGGAGGAGTCTGGTAGCGCGATTTTTGCCAATGCCATCATGAAGGGCGTGCGTCTGGGCGTGCTGGGCGAGCGTTACTACCAGTACGGCCGTCGCGCCTTCGACGGCATCTGCGAGACCTGCCTGTCTGAGCATGATGGCCAGCTGGCGCTCGACAACATCTGCCTGGTCGCGGGCTTGGGCAACACCGCGCACCGCGAGGGCACGTTTGATTACTACATGAGCGAGCCCGTGGTCAAAAATGATGCAAAGGGTGTGGCGCCGCTGGTGCTTGCCTATATCGAGACCATGCATCACGACAAGCTGGCCGGTAAGCGCGATCCGCTCGCCCCCTCGGGCGTGTGCTCCATCGAGGACCCGTTTGGCGGATACACCCCGGGCATCAACGCTCATAAGGGATGTGAATAACGTGGGGGCTATTACTCCGGGTGTACGTTTGCACGACCTTCCGCAGGGGACCGTCGAGGAACGCATTCGCATGGCGGGAGAGCTGGGCTTTTCGTGCATTCAGCTGCCGAGTAAGGTGCTCTACGCATCGATGGGGATCGATCGAGGCGGTCTGACCCGCGAGCTTGCCGACCATTTGCGTGCGGTGCTCGACGAGGCGGGCGTTTCGGTCGCCGTGCTCGGCTGCTATAAGAATTTGGCGACGCCCGATCGCCAACAGCTCATGGATAACTTTGCCGAGTACGAGGCATGCCTGAACTTTGCCCAGATGCTCGGCGGCTGCCCGGTGGGTACCGAGACCGGTCGCCCCAATGCGCAGAACCGCGTTGCTGACGACCGCATGACCGATGAGGCGCTTGAGGCTTTTATGGACGGACTCGCACGCGTCTGCGAGCGCGCCGAGGCCGTGGGCGGGCAAATACTGATCGAGCCTGGCTGGAACGAGACGGTCAACACGCCGGATCGCTGCCGCGAGGTGCTGGAGCGCGTCTCGAGCCCGTCGCTCGGCGTGATCTATGACCCGGTATCGCTGCTGCACCCCAGTGTTGTTGACGAAGCGCAGGAAATCACAGCGCGCATGCTCTACTTATGCGGCAGTAAAATCCGCGTGCTGCACGCCAAGGATTATGAGGTCGTCGACAACGAGGACGAAGCCGGTTGGTGCGACGGTACGGGTTCGCGCCTGGTGTGCCATGGCGTGGGCGAGACGGGACGATACGACTTTGAGCCCGTGGTGGCCTGGGCGGCTGCCGCCTGCCCTGGGATTCCCTGCGTGGTCGAGAACAGTGTGCCGGCGACGGCGGCTGACTGCCTGGCGACACTCGAGCACATGTCCGCTCGCTGCGGGGCTTCGCATCGCGAGTTATAGCATTGGCTTTTGCTGTGTCGGCAGATTGAGATTACCTGTATGGGGGCGGCGGTGAAGGGTCTTTATCGTCGCCCCCATTGGATTGCATTAAAAAGGGGAGTTGCGTGGCTATCCACATTGTCGAAGAGGCGAATCGTTGCCTAGGTTGTAAAAGGGCGTTCTGTCAGATTAAGGGCTGCCCAGTTCAGACGCCTATTCCGCAGGTCATCGACCTGTTCAAACAGCGTCGTCTAGAAGAGGCGGGCGAGCTGCTGTTCCAGAACAATCCCATGAGCGCGGTCTGCTCCATGGTGTGCAATCATTCGGGCCAGTGCGAGGGCGCTTGCATTCAGGGCCGTAAGGGCACACCCGTGCATTTTTCGAGCATCGAGCACTACATCTCCACAGCGTATTTAGATCGTAAGGAGTGGACGCCCGCGCCGTCGTGTGGCAAACAGGTTGCTGTGGTCGGTTCCGGTCCCGCCGGTATTACCGTGGCCATTAAGATGGCCCAGCTGGGCTGTGCCGTCACGGTATTTGAACAGCGCCCCGAGATCGGCGGTGTGCTGGAATACGGTATCCCCGAGTTCCGCCTGTCCCGTGCGCTCGTACAAAAGTACCGTCACGTGATGTGCTCGCTTGGCGTGCGTGTGCGCCCCTCGACCACCATCGGCGGCGCACTGCACATCGATGACCTGCTACGTGACGGCTACGACGCGGTCTTTGTCGGTACCGGTACCTGGCGAGCTCGAAAGTTGGGTATTCCCGGCGAGTCGCGCGGCAACGTGCTGTTTGGCATCGATTACCTGGTCGATCCCGCGAGCGTGGCAATCGGGCAGAACGTGGCGGTCATCGGTGCCGGCAATGTTGCCATGGATGTTGCCCGCACAGCCCTGCGATCGGGCGCTCGCAAGGTCACCGTGTATGCCCGCTCGCGCCATATCTCGGCCATCGACGACGAGGTCGAGCTGACCGAGCTCGATGGTGCCGAGATTGTGTGCGGCAAGGCGATCTGTGCCATCGACGATAACGGTCCGGTCTTCGAGACGGCCATCTTCGACGAGGACAACAATGTGGTGGGCTACGAGGAGGAGCTCGACCATGTGTCTGCCGACACAGTTGTGATTGCGGCTTCGCAGGTGCCCAAAGACAAGCTTGTGCTTACGACGGGTGGTCTGGAGACCGACCATCGCGGCCTGCTTTCGGTCGACGAGAACGGCATGACAACGGTGCCCGGCGTCTTTGCCGCCGGCGACGTGGTTAACGGCCCGCTCACGGTGGTTCATGCCGTGGCAGGCGCCAAGCTCGCCGTCGAAGGCATGACTGCCTATTTGGGTCTCTAACACATCCCATCCATTAGTTGCGGTGAAATACGGACTGTCTTGGCTGTCAAAGGCCTTATCTACTCCGTATTCCACCGCAACTTTTTGTGGGTCGATACGTAGGCAGGGGAGTGCGTGCGGTCGGGTACCGTGCGGTTTCTGGTACGATAGATAAGTCAGCAACTGCCGCCGAGCGGCTCAAATGAAAGGAACCCTGTATGGAGTCCTCCGCCTATCCGATGCTCTTTAGCCCAATCAAGGTCGGTACAACCGAGGTCAAGAACCGCGTCTTTATGCCGCCGGTATCTACCAACCTGGCCGATCATGGCTATGTGACCGATGACTTGGTCGATCATTACCGTGCCCGCGCCAAGGGCGGCGTGGGCCTCATCATCACCGAGGTCGTGACGGTCGAGCCCACCTATACCTATCTGCCGGGTGACATGTGCTGCTACGACGACACATTTATCCCCGGCTGGGAAAAGCTCGCCGCGGCCGTCCACGAGTACGGCTGCAAGATTATGCCGCAGCTCTTCCACCCCGCCTACATGGCCTTTAACATTCCGGGCACGCCTCGCCTGATCGCTCCGTCCTTTGTGGGCCCGTCTTATGCCCGCGAGGCACCGCGCCCCATCACGGTCGACGAGATTCACGAGCTCACGCATCAGTTTGGCGACGCTGCCGTGCGTATGCAGAAGGCCGGTGTCGATGGCGTCGAGGTCCATGCGGCGCACGCCCACGGCATGCTCGGCGGTTTCTTGACCCCGCTCTATAACAAGCGTACCGATGAGTACGGCGGCTCGCTCGACGCCCGCATGCGCTTTTTGCTCGAGGTCATCGCCGAGATTCGCGAGCGCTGCGGCAAGGACTTTATCATCGACGTCCGCATCTCGGGCGATGAGTACACCGATGGCGGTCTGACCCTCAACGACATGATCTACGTCTCGCGTCGCCTGGAGAAGGCCGGCGTCGACATGATTCATGTGTCGGGCGGCACCACCATCAAGCGCGGTTCCGCGATTCCTGCCGCCGGCACGCAGCAGGCCTCGCACGCTGCCTGCTCGCGCGAGATCAAAAAGCACGTCAACATTCCTGTCGCCACCGTTGGACGTATCAACGAGGCCTGGATCGCCGAGGAGCTGATCGAGGACGGCGCTGCCGACATCTGCATGATGGGCCGCGCCAATCTGTGCGATGCCGAGTTCTGCAATAAGGCCGCTGCCGGCAACGCCGACGACATCCGCCCCTGCATCGGCTGCCTGCGCTGCCTGAACGGCATTATGTTTGGCAAGCGCATCTCCTGCACCGTCAATCCCGATGTTGAGCGCGACGAGGCCGGCTACGAGCCTGCCGCCGAGGCTAAGAACGTACTGGTTGTGGGCGCTGGTCCTGCGGGCATGGAGGCAGCCTACATTGCCGCCAAGCGCGGTCATAACGTGGTGCTCGTGGACAAACAGGACGAACCGGGCGGCGAGATGCGCATCGCAGCCGTTCCGCCGGCAAAGCAGGAACTCACCCGCGTGATTAAGTATCAGTACCGTCGCCTGGCCGAGGTCGGCGTCACATGCGTCTTTGGTACCGAGCTTTCGGCCGAGGACATTCAGCGCGACTACGCCGGCTACGAGGTTGTCCTGGCTTATGGTGCCGAGCCCATCGCTCCGGCCTTTATGCAGGGCTTTAAGCAGGTTATGACGGCTGACGACCTGCTGGGTGGCAAGGCTTTCCCGGGCAAGAAGATCGTCATCGTGGGCGGCGGCACCGTCGGCTGCGAGACGGCCGATTATCTGGCCCCGCTGGTCAATGACCTCTCGCCGGCCAATCGCGATGTCACCGTCATCGAGATGACCAAGACGCTCGCCGCCAACGAGGGCGGCGCCGGTCGCGCGGTGCTCATCACGCGCATGCTCTCCAAGGGCGTTCACGTGCTGACCGAGGCCAAGGTGACCGAGATTACCGAGGATGCCATCAGCTACGAGAAGGATGGCGAGATTCACACCATCGCCGATGCCGATACGCTGGTACTTGCCATGGGCTATCGTCCCAATACCAAGTTGGCTGACGACCTTGCTGCTGCCGGCGTTGCCACCCACGTGTTGGGCGATGCCAACAAGTGCGGCAACATCCGCGACGCCATCGGCGACGGCTACAAGATTGCCTGCGAGCTCTAGTTAATCCCTTGGTGCATGGGGCCTGTCCCCGCGGCGTCAGTCGGTAGATAGAAAAAAGCGGCGGTCGTCCCGTACGTGGGACGACCGCCGCTTGCGTTAGCTGCAATGAGTCGTGCGATTAGAGGCCCAGGATCTCCTTGACCTTGGCGATGATGGCCTCGTCGGTTGCGTTGGCAAAGAAGTACTCCTGGAAGTGCTCGCCGGCAAGTGCGCCCTTCACCAGGTCCTGATCGATCTCGCCCAGGACGTCGACGAGCGGACGCATGGTCACAGCGCGCACGCCGTCGAGGATCTTCTTGTTGCGCTGCTCGGGCTCAACACGCTCGGCAGGATAGCCGTTGCCCGAACCAAAGCCAAAGAGCTTCTCAAAGGTGTACTCGAGGTTGAGCTCCTGGCCCCAGCCGTTCTTAAGAGCGAAGGGCATGGCGACGGCGTTGCCATCGTTGACCTGGGCAAAGGTGTAGGCGTCGAGCGGGTCGGCAACGTGGCCGCACAGCACGCCGGGGAAGGAGTTGCAGGCGAGCATGGCGCCCTCGCCGGTGCCGCAGCCGGTCACGACGTAGTCGGCAGCGCCGGAGTTGAGCAGCACGGCGGCAAGGATGCCGTTCTGCACGTAGGTGAGGGGCTTGGAGTCGGCGTCGGCATACATACCATAGTTAAAGACGGTGTGCCCCATGGGCTCGACAACCTTCTTAAGGGCAGCCTCGATCATAGGGTTCTTGGAGTTCTGAGAGTTTTCGTTGATCAGAGCGATTTTCATGATAGGTAACCTTCCGCTATTTTCTGAATTAATTGTTCGTTATGTTGAGCGGCATTTCCAACAGAGAGGCCGCTCTGCGGGCGGCGGACAATAAGGTCTGTCGCGAGTTCCGCACGAGCCGAAGAGCACTTAATGTGCTCTTCGTGCGAGTCAGGACTGCTCGAGCAGCAGACCTTATCGTCCGCCGCCTCGCCCAGACGTCTTACTGCGGCTGCTTGCCGATATAGGCGAGAATGCCGCCGTCGACGTAGAGGATGTGGCCGTTGACGAAGTTCGACGCGTCGGAAGCCAGGAACACGGCGGGGCCCTTCAGGTCCTCGGGCGTGCCCCAACGGGCGGCCGGCGTCTTGGCAATGATGAACTGGTCAAACGGGTGGCGGCTGCCGTCGGGCTGCGTCTCGCGCAGCGGTGCGGTTTGCGGCGTGGCGATGTAGCCGGGCCCAATGCCGTTGCACTGGATATTGGCCTTGCCAAACTCCGAGCAGATGTTCTTGGTGAGCATCTTGAGTCCGCCCTTGGCGGCGGCATAGCCGGCGATGGTCTCGCGACCCAGCTCGCTCATCATCGAGCAGATGTTGATGATCTTGCCGTGGCCCTTGGCGATCATGCCAGGCAGGCAGGCCTTTGACACGATAAACGGTGCGTTGAGGTCGATATCGACGACGCGGCGGAAGTCCTCGGCGCTCATGTCGAGCATCGGGGTACGCTGGATGACGCCGGCGTTGTTGACCAGGATGTCGGGCGTGGTGCCAAAGTCGGCCTCGATCTTGGCGATGAGCTCGGCGACGACGGCCTCGTTGGTGACATCGGCAACATAGCCGTGAGCGTCAAAGCCCAGCTCACGGTAGTGCTTCTCGGCTTCGGCGACTTTGTCGGCGTGACGGGCGTTAAAGGCGATCTTGGCGCCGGCCTCTCCGAGCGCCTCGGCAATGGCCATGCCAATGCCGTAGGTGGCGCCGGTCACCAGTGCGACCTTGCCGTCCAGACGGAAGCTGTCCATAAGATCAGACATAGCGATCCTTTCAAAAGAAACGTTCATCTATATAAGTCTTGCTTTTCATACAAGGTCAGTATAGGTGAAGCGACGTAATAGCCACCCCTTATTCCCTAAAATCAGGTGAACGTTCACTTTTAAAAGGCGAACGGTAGTCTCGCCCTTGCCGTGCGGACGTCTATTTGCTCTGTTCCTGCGCTCCCTCTGCGATCATGTTGCGGTTGTACACCAGATGCAGGTACATCGCGTCGTGCGCTGCGGTGGGATTGCGCGCGGCGATGGCGTCGGCCACGCCACGGTGGGTGCGGATGGTTTCCTCAACCAGCTTTTTGCCGGTCACGTCAATAAACAGGGGGACAGACGCCTTGAGCACGCCCATTAGGCGGGGAACGACGAGGTTGCCGCAGCTTTCGGCAATTGCGATGTGAAACGCGGTGTCGGCGGCAGAATAGTCTTCGTCCCGCGCGGCCAAGTGCTCGGACTCATCGCAAAGCTCTTGAATGCAGATGATTTGATCGTCGGTCGCGTGCTCTGCGGCCATGCTGGCCATCTGCGGCTCGATCATAAAGCGCACTTCGAGCAGGTCGCGCGCCAGGCGCCTCTTGTCATCGATAAAGGTAAAGCCCAGCGGATCGTCGGCAACGCCGGGGTTTGATGCCACATAGGTGCCCGAGCCCTGCTTAATGCGCACGATGTTGCGCGACTGCAGCAGCTTCATAGCCTCGCGTACGGTGCTCCTGCCAGCACCCAGGCGCTCGACGAGCACAGCCTCCTTGGGCAGGCGGTCGCCTTGCTCAAGATGCTCATCCAGGATCAGTTGAATAATTGTCTCCGAAATCTGCTCGGGGAGTCCCGAATCGGCTCGTGCCACGCTTCACCTCATATCAAAAGAATTCATCAGAGCTATTCTAACTCATTCAACAGAAGCCGCGGCGGTTCGCCTAGACAGTGGGGAGCTGTAAGTAGCCGTTTACCGTCAAAACAGACCGTTCATGAAATACATCAGATGTATTTGAACAAATTTCAATTTGAAACATCAGACCTATTGAAAACACGCTATAGTCTAAGCCGAATTCAAAAGGTCTGATGAATTGGAGGAAAGATGTCAGACCCAACGTTTATGGCCGACCCCACCAGGCTGGTCATCGCCGCCATCGTGGGCATTGCGCTGCTGCTTGCGCTCATCATTAAGTTCAAGCTGCATCCTGTGCTTTCGATGATGGTCTCGGCGCTCGCGATCGGCATCGGCGCCGGTATGCCGCTCGACCTGGTGGCGGACACTGTCACCAAGGGCGTGGGAACCACGCTGCAAAACATCGCCCTGCTCATTGGCCTCGGCTCGATGTTTGGCCAGATTCTTGAGGAGAGCGGCGGCGCCAAGAAGATCGCCCAGACCTTCATCGATACCTTTGGGCAGGGTCATTCCAGCTGGGCGCTGGGCATTACCGGTCTGGTTATCGGCACTACGGTGTTCTTTGAGGCCGGCGTGGTCGTTTTGATTCCACTTGCGTTTAGTGTGGCATCGCAGACCAAAAAGTCGACGCTCTACTACGGCATCGCGCTGCTCGCGGGACTTGCCGCTGGTTATGCGTTTGTGCCGCCATCGGCCGGGTCGGTTCTGGTCGCCGGCACGCTCGGTGTCGACCTGGGCACCATGATTCTCGTCGGTATCCCTACCGCCTTCATCGCCATGGCGATCGCCGGCGTCATCTGGGGTCGCAACGTGGGCGGTCGCATCTTTACCGATGTTCCGGAGCACTTTACCTCTGCCGAGGGCGCGAGCGACGAAAAGGAGCTTCCCTCCTTTGGCATGGTGCTTGCCATCGTGCTCACGCCGCTTTGTTTGATTTTGCTGGGCACGCTGTCCTCTTATATCCCCATGCCCGCCGAGCTCGCCTCGATTCTCGCCTTCCTGGGCAAGCCGTTCGTCGCTTTGACGCTCGCCACGCTCGTCGCGATGTATCTGCTGGGCGCGCGCCGCGGCTACTCCGGCGCCGAGCTCAAGGCCTTGCTCGACCGCTCTCTTAAGCCCGTCGGCATGATCTTGCTGGTTATCGCTTGCGGCGGCGTCATTCGCTGGATGCTGCAGGACTGCGGCTTGGGCCAGGTTATTGGCCCTATGCTCGAGGCTTCACCGCTGCCTTTGGTGGTTGTTGCCTTTTTGATTGCCGTCATGGTGCGTGCCTCTGTCGGCAGCTCCATCGTCGCCATGACCATGGCATCGGGCATTATGGCCGCCATGCCCGCGGTTGCCGGAGCCTCAGTGCTCATGCGTGCCGCTATCTGTCTTGCTATCTGCGGCGGTGCCACGGCCCTCTCGCACGTCAACGATGCCGGTTTTTGGATGTGCTCCTCGTTCCTGGAGATTGACGAGAAGACCACCCTCAAGTCCTGGACCGTTATGGAGACGCTCATCGGCCTTTCGGGTCTTGCCTGCGCTCTGGTGATTTCGTTCTTCGCCTAGTCCATGTAGCTAAGCATCGTTCGCCGAGTGCATCGCTCGGTACCTATTCATACCTGATTCATTAACCAACGATTGGTACAACCGTTCAAACCAAAAGAGGAGAGCATCATGGACGAGAAGACCAAGGCGCAGATTCAGCAGGAGGCGGCCGACCTGGTTGCCAAGCTGCAGCCGCGATCCGGCAAGTTCCGCACCATCAGCCCCGAGATGGACCCGCTGCGTCTGGGCTCCGGCTGGACTATCGAGGATTTGGACAAGCCGCAGGTCATTATCGAGTCGACGTTCGGCGACTCGCACCCGGGTTCTGCCGGCCTGTTTGAGCTGGTCGAGGAGGTTCGTGCCGGCGTTGCCGAGGCTGGCGGCCACGGCGCGCGTTATTTCTGCACCGATATCTGCGACGGCGAGGCCCAGGGCCACGACGGCATTAACTACTCGCTGCCCAGCCGCGACATGATCGCCAACATGATCGAGATTCATGCCAAGGCCACCCCGTTCGACGCCGGCGTCTTTGTCGCCAGCTGCGATAAGGGCCTACCTGCGAACCTCATGGCCATGGGCCGCATTAACATCCCCTCCATCGTCGTTACCGGCGGCGTCATGGATGCCGGCCCCGATCTGTTGACCCTGGAGCAGCTCGGCGCCATCTCGGCCCGCTACGAGCGCGGCGAGATCTCCCGCGAGGAGCTTGAGTTTGCCAAGCACAACGCATGCCCCAGCTGCGGCGCCTGCTCGTTTATGGGCACCGCGTCGACCATGCAGGTTACCGCCGAGGCCCTGGGCCTTATGCTGCCCGGCACGGCCCTGCTGCCTGCGACGAGCTCCGACCTGCGCGAATTTGCGCGCGAGGCCGGCCGTCAGTCCGTGTGGCTCTCCGAGCACAACCTGTGTCCGCGCGACATCGTGACCAAGGAATCCTTCGAGAACCTCATCATGGTCCACGGCGCCATCTCTGGTTCCACCAACTCCCTGCTGCACATTCCCGCGATCGCCCGCGAGTTTGGCATCGAGATGTCCGCCGACGATTTCGATCGCCTGCACCGTGGCGCCCACTACCTGCTCAACGTTCGCCCCGCAGGCGAGTGGCCGGCGCAGTTCTTCTACTATGCGGGCGGCGTGCCGCGCATCATGGAGGAGATCAAGTCGATGCTCCACCTCGACGTTATGACCGTCACCGGCAAGACTCTCGGCGAGAACCTCGAGGACCTCAAGAACAACGGTTACTACGAGAAGTGCGGTCGTTACCTTGAGAAGTGGAATCTCAAGCGCGAGGACATCATTCGTCCGTTTGACCAGGCCTTCGGCACCGACGGTTCCATCGCCATCCTCCACGGCAATCTTGCTCCCGAGGGCGCGGTCGTCAAGCACACGGTTGTTCCGCGCGAGATGTTCCAGGCCACGCTTAAGGCACGTCCGTTCGATTGCGAGGAGGACGCCATTCACGCCGTCCTGACGCACGAGGTCAGGCCCGGCGACGCCGTCATCATTCGCTACGAGGGCCCCAAGGGCTCCGGCATGCCCGAGATGTTCTACACCACCGAGGCTATCGCCAGCGACCCCGAGCTGGGCGCGAGCATTGCCCTGATCACTGACGGCCGCTTCTCCGGCGCCTCCAAGGGCCCGGCTATCGGTCACGTTTCGCCCGAGGCCGCTGTGGGCGGTCCGATTGCCCTGATTGAGGAGGGCGACCTTATCCGAATCAACATCCCCGAGCGCTCGCTGTCCATCGTGGGCATCGCCGGTAAGGAGATGGAGCCGGCCGAGGTCGACGCCGTCCTGGCCGAGCGCCGAGCCGCTTGGAAGCCCAAGGCTAATCGCTATACCTCCGGCACGCTCAAGTTCTTTACCGAGCATGCAGTTTCCGCCATTCAAGGGGGCTACATGGAGTAGCGCCCTTGCGCATCAAATATCTCCTCTCATAGATGCGCGGCACAAAGAGCCTCGAGTTCATACGAGCTCGGGGTTCTTTTCGTCTGGATTGCAGACGTATCGTCGGACGAAAGCACGTTGCGTCTAGGGAAAAAACGTACGAAAGCGCAATTTCCATCCTTATTCCGTACGCAAATCAAGACGAAAATCGTTTACGTCTGCTTTAATCCGTACGAAAACGGTTTTCGTCTTGCAGGGCAGTTGCCGTTTCTACAGTTCAACTTCCAGTTCGGCTTTGTGCTCGTAGAGGTAGTCGCGCATGTAGGGGATGGCAAATGAGACCTTGCCGTACGAGGGAGCCTCGATAATCGATTCTCTTAACAGGCGGCTGCGGACGGAACTCACCTGTTGAGGCGTTTTGTTTAGGGCATCGGCAACCATGCTGGTCGAGCTCGTCTGCCCCAAAGATGCCATGCTCAGCAGATAAGCGATGCACGTGGGCGGAATGCGCTGTAGCGCGGGCTCAATCACCATGGCACAGAAGCGTTCGCGTGCCGTTGCAATGCCGCGCTCGGCTTCTTCTTCTCCAATAATCGGTGTATGTGCGCGTCTTGCCAACTGCCATGCGTAGTATCCAACGAGTTGGATCATGAAAGGATAACCTTGCGTTGCCTCGGCAAGTTGGCCGGCAATACCTGGCTGCAACTCCATGCCAGACGCTTCAATGGTTTCCTCGAGGGAGTACGACACTTCGGTTACTGCCACAGCCTTCAGGTCAAAGGGGAGGGCACGGCGCAAAAACGTAAGTGTCTTTCCGTTGATGATGCTTTCAATCATCGAAGGCAGCCCCGCAAAAACAAAGGCGATATCAAGGTCTTCGCCGATAACCTGCTGAATCGCAATGGAGAGCGTTCGGACCTCATCGAGCTCTGCGTCTTGAACCTCGTCGAGAGTGATGAGCAGGCCATTTTCATTCTTGGATATTGTCTGTCTCATGGCGTCGCGTAGCGATGGACCGATTCGCTCAATGTCTATGCTGCCGATGGATATGCCAGCTACGGTGGGCTCAAATCTGGCGTGTTTGGCCTGGAATTTGGGCTGCAGCTGTTCGAGAATGCGCTGGCAAAGTCCCTCGGTTGCGACCTCTTTTATGACCGTCCAGCCACGGCTTTGCGCCAAACGTGAGCACTCGTCAAGGAGGACCGTCTTGCCCGTTCCACGGACGCCGGCTATGCGCATTAGGCGCCCCGGGGCACCAGGCCCGTTGACGAGGCCCTCATTGAATTCTTCGAGCACATCTTCGCGGCCGATAATCGTGGGAGGTGTTTTACCTGCTGTGGGCTTAAAAGGGTTTGTTTGAATGTGAGCCACCTTTGCTCAAGATATAGCAAGATATAGCAAAGTATAGCAAGATATAGCAAAGTATAGTGAGATATAGCAAAGTAAGCGCTACTCGCGGGTTTTGCGGTGCCAATTTGGGATGGAGTAGTGCTGTGCCACGAATAGGGCCTATCTACTACGTTTAAGCCGCAGAGGTCAACCATAGCCGGCTATTTTGAAAATCGATAAGCTCTCTACCAGCGGTTTTGTTTTTGCACTTTTCAGCATGGTCTGGGCTCTCCGCGTTAACGTAGTAGATGGGCCCCTTTTGTGGCAAGGGGCCGACCTGCGGCTCAGGGTAGCCAAAAAAGCCACGTCCCAAAAAGACTGTTGGAAGTTGCGGTGGAATAGTTCCTGTTTTTGCTGCTGAAGGCTTTGAGCAGGAACTATTCCACCGCAACTTATGAGGGGGGCGGGGGATGCGATAGTATTGCATGGTGGTATTCGATTAACCGAGGCTTCATCCGAGGGCTTTATGGAACAACACCAGCATAATCAGAGCCTGCAAGATCAGGCATACACCGCATTGCGCTCCAAGATCATCTATGCCGAGCTCAGGCCCGGCACGCGTCTTTCGGCGATTGGTCTGGAAAAGGAGACGGGAATCGGGCGCACGCCCATTCGCGAGTCCTTTGTGCGCCTGCGTGAGCAGGAGCTGGTGGAAACGCGTCCCAAAAGCGGCACCTATGTCTCGAAAATCAGCATGGAGCGCGCCGAGAACGCCTGTTTCTTGCGCGAAAAACTCGAGAGAAGCGTGCTTATTAAATGCTGTTCGGCTGCTACGCCCGAGCAAAAGCAGCGGCTCGAGCAGATTCTTGCCGAGTCCGAGTCGCTCGACCATAGCGAAACGCGTCGCTTTTTCGATCTGGACAACCTGTTCCATGAGACGTGTTTTGAGATTGCCGGCCGTCACATGTTGTGGGATTGGATGAAGAGCGTCAACACACATTTTGAGCGATACAACTGGTTGCGTATGGTGTCGCAGGACCTGGATTGGGAGCCGATTCGTCGGCAGCATCGCCGGATTCTCGAGGCCATTAAGAGGGGCGATACCGATGCGGCGAGCTATCTGGCAGAGACGCACTTGCACCTGATGCCCGAGGAGCAGGGCCCGGTTATCGCCTTGCATCCCGACTATTTTGAGCTGTCCAAAGACTCGTTCATCTAATCAATCCCCATATAAGTTGCGGTGTGACCGGGGCACAAAGCTGCGGCGCCGCTTGGAGGAAAAGACCGGAAGCAAGGGTCCATTCCTCCAGACGGCACCGCAGCTGTTTTGGTGGCTCGGCTTTTGTCGAAGTGGCTTAGTTGAGCGCGACGGCCAGCCGAGTAGGCAAAGCGGCTTGGAGGCGTGTCGCTTCCGTCACGTTCTATCAGCATACAAGACGGTTTTGGTTCTTGTTCGTGACGGAAACGGCGCGCTTCCGAACCGCTTTAAAAGAAAGGGGGCGAGGTTTAGGGCACGCCCCCTTTCACGATAGAGAGCTAAACCTAGCCGCGGACCTTCTTGACGACGTCCATGGCCTCGCGGGCGATCTGCTCGACCTTGGAGAAGTCGCCGTCGGCAAACAGGGCCGGCTTGACCATCCAGGTGCCACCGCAGGCGATGATGGCGGAGGAGCTCAGGTACTCCTCGACGTTGGCGGTGCTCACGCCGCCGGTAGGCATAAAGCGGTGACCGACAAACGGAGCGGCGAGGGCCTTGATGGTGTTCAGGCCGCCATACTGGGACGCGGGGAAGAACTTGGTGACCTTGAGGCCCAGGTTCTCGGCTGCGGTGACCTCGGAGGGGGTCACGGTGCCGGGAAGGACGGGCAGCTCGATGTCGATGCAATGCTTCACGACGTCCTCGTTGTAACCCGGGGAGACGATGAACTTGGCACCGGCGGCGCGGGCCTGCTCAACCTGCTCGACGGTCAGGACAGTGCCGGCGCCAACGCACATCTCGGGCTCGGCCTCGGCCATAGCGGCGATGCACTCGGCGGCGCAGGCGGTGCGGAAGGTGACCTCGGCGGACTTCATGCCAGCTGCCATAAGGGCGTGGGCGAGCGGAGCGGCGTCCTCGACCTTGTCGAGCACAACGACCGGCACGATGCCCAGGGACTCAAGCGTGGTGTAGAACTGATCGAACATGATGTTCCTTTCGATGCGTGGCGCGCATGGGCGCGTGATTACCAAATGTGCTGGTCAGGAGCCGATTTTGGATTGGTTATCGGAGGCACTGCTTGGGGTTCAAGCAATTCCAAAACCGGCTGCTCGACCAGTCGTGTAGGGGATGCCAGACAAAACCGGAATGGGACTGGTGGTTTTGCCCGGCCGGAGGAATCGGGGAGCGGGCCGCAGGGGTATGGGATTGGAAAGCTGCGGCCCGCGGAATGGAGACGGACTAGCGCGCGACGCGGGTGCCACCGTCGGCGGCTGATGCCACGGATGCGATCTCGCCTGCGGTCACCAAGTTGGAATCGCCCTTGATGGTGAGCTTGAGGATCGAGGCTGCAATCGCATAGTTGACGGCGTCCTGCGGGTCAAAGTCGTTGATGAGGGCATGGACGAGGCCGGCGTTGAAAGCGTCGCCGGCGGCAACACCCTCAAGCACGTGCACATCGTGAGCAGGGGAGAACCAGTGCTCGCCGCTCTCGGCGTCATAGAGCATGCCCATCCAGATGGAGCGCTCGACGCAGGAGATGTTGCGGACGACCGAAGCGACCTTCTTGCAGCCGTACTCGGCGCAAATCTGACGGGCCATCTCGACGTAGGTGTCGCGCTCCTCGATGCCGTGGGCAAGGGAGCCGGAGACGCAGGTCATGCCGAGGCCGGCGGGTGCGTCCTCGTCGTTGGCGATGCAGATGTCGACGAGCGGCAGGAGCTCCTTCATGGTGGCCTGCGACTTCTCGGGCGACCACATCTTGCCGCGATAGTTCACGTCGCACACGGTCGTGATGCCCTTGGCGCGGCAGGCGGTGAGGGCATCCTTGCAGGCGGCAGCCATCTCATCGGAGACGGCGGGGGTCACGCCGGAGAAATAGAAGACATCGATGCCCTTGAGGATCTCGTCCCAGTCAAAGACGTCGCGCTTGGCCATGTTGATGGCAGAGTACTTGCGGTCGTAGACGCAACCGTTGCCGCGCTGCGAGGCACCGACCTCAAACACATAGGAGCCAAGGCGGTCGCCCTGACGCACGACGCGCGTGGTGTCGACGTCGTAGGCCTTCAGCGAACGCAGGGCGCACTCGCCCAGACGGTTGGCCGGGACAACGGAGACGTAAGCGGCCTTGTCGCCCTGGTAGGCCAGGGAAAGCGCAGTGTTGGCCTCGGCGCCGCCGTAGCGGACGTCAAACTCGGTTGCCTGCTCAATACGCAGGTGGTCTTTGGGTGAGAGTCTCATCATGATCTCGCCGAAGGTAAGAACCGTTTTACCCATGGTCGCGCAGCTCCTTTTACTCGTGCGTACACCTTTGATATGGCGTTGGCACGCAGGTGCCAAGACGGTAGGGTGCGTCTTTGCACCTGTGTGCCAACGCTCACCGAAATCGGTTTACGAAATCGGTTTCGTTTCGAGTTGTAGTATACTCACCTACAGCGTTTTGCAACCGAGATTTTTAAAAAATGCCTAAAATGGCTCAGACTGCCGACATTGGGAAACGGGGTGCGCTATGGCGCAGATGAGAATCAAGGACATTGCCGCCGAGGCGGGCGTGAGCCCGGCCACGGTCTCGCGCTATCTCAACAACCGCCCCGGGCAAATGACCGAGGAGACCCGTGCTCGCATCGCGGCAGTTATCGAGCGCACCGGCTATCGCCCACGTGCCGCCGCGCGCAATCTGCGCAGCTCGCGTACGAACCTCATCGGTGTGATTCTGGCTGACATCGCCAACCCGTTCTCGAGCGCCATGCTCGAGGGCCTTTCCGCCAGCGCCGCGGCGCGCGGCTGCTCGCTCATGACGGCCATTAGCGGCAACGACCCCGCTAAGGAAGCGGAGTCGCTCACCAGACTTATCGATGCCGGCGTGGACGGCCTGGTCGTCAACACCTGCGGAGGCAATGACGAGGCGATCGCCGCGGCAGCGGGACGTCTGCCCGTCGTGCTGCTCGACCGCGACGTTGCCGACGGCGGTGTTGACCTGGTGACATCTAACAACCGTGAGCTGGTCGCCGGCTTGGTAGACGCCTTGGCAGCTGCGGGCAGCGAGCGTCTGTGCCTGCTCACCGAGGCAAGCGACGATAGCCCCGTGCGTCGAGAGCGCGCCGAGGCCTTTGCCGACGAGCTTTCGCGCCGCGGCCTTGCGGGCGAGGTCGTCACCCTGGCCGACGGTGGCGCCACGGGCGTTGGCCGTTTGGACAAGACCATCCGCGACTACGCGGGCAAAAGGCTCGGCCTTATCGCCGTCAACGGCCTGGTTTTCCTGCGTCTGACCGAGGCGCTGGCGCAGCTTGGTCCCTCGCTGCCGGCGGGGCTCAAGATCGCGACGTTTGACGACTACCCCTGGAACCATGTGCTCTTTGGCGGCGTCACCACGGCCGCGCAGGACACCCTCACCATTGCCGAGCGCGTAGTCGAGCGCCTGTCCGAGCGCATCGACGTCGTTACCACCACCGTGGGCGAGGCCGCAAAGCTGGCGCCCAAACGCATCGAGATCCCCGGCCACATCGAACACCGCGCATCGACCTCGCGCTAACCGCTCGTTCGCAACGGCCTGTTCGCGCACGTTTTTTGAGCGCTTGATACGCTTTAACCCTGCGGAAACATTTTTCTGCGATAGTATCTGCGATATAGACCAGTCGAAACCCGCCCGAAAGAAAGGGGAGCGACATGAACCAGCAGAACATCGATTACGTACTCCGCTCCGTAGAGCAGCGTGACATCCGCTTTGTGCGTCTGTGGTTTGTCGACATTCTCGGCCGCCTCAAGAACTTTGCCATTAGCCCCGAGGACCTCGAGGTCGCTTTTGAGGAGGGTATTGGCTTTGACGGCTCCGCCATCGAGGGCTTTGCCACGCCCGAGGAAGCCGACATGCTCGCATTCCCCGATGCTTCGACCTTCCAGATTCTGCCATGGCGTCCGAGCCATAACGGCGTCGCCCGCGTGTTCTGCGACGTGTGCACTCCCGATCGCAAGCCGTTTGCCGGCGACCCGCGCGATGCCCTGCGCCGCATGTTCCGCAAGGCCGAGAAGGCTGGCTACCTGCTCAACGTGGGTGCCGAGCTGGAGTATTACTACTTCCCCGACGAGCACACGCCCGAGCCGCTCGACAACGTGGGCTACTTCGATCTTTCGGTGAGCGATGCCGCCCGCGACCTGCGCCGCAACACGGTCCTCACGCTCGAGAAGATGTCCGTGCCCGTGGAGTACACCTTCCACGCCGCCGGCCGCTCGCAGCACGGCATGAGCCTGCGCCACGCCGAGGCCCTTAGCATGTCCGATGCCATCACCACGGCCAAGCTCATCATTAAGCAGCAGGCCTACGAGAGCGGTTGCCACGCCTCCTTTATGCCCAAGCCGTTGGCGGGCGAGGACGGCAGCGCTATGTTCCTGTGCCAGTCGCTGTTCGACCACGACGGCAACAACGTTTTTTGGGGCGAGGACGACGAGAAGTACCATCTTTCCGACGTCGCCAAGCACTACATGGCCGGCATCCTGGCGCATGCCCGCGAGATTAGCGCCATCACCAACCCCACGGTCAACTCGTACAAGCGCATCACCACGGGCGGCGACTCCGTGCCGCAGTACGCCACGTGGGGCCTGCGCAACCGCGCGAGTATGGTCCGCATCCCGGTCTACAAGCCCGGCAAGCAGCTGTCCACGCGCATCGAGCTTCGCAGCCCCGACCCCATGGCCAACCCGTACCTGGTCAACGCCGTCACGCTGGCGGCTGGTCTGGACGGCATCGAGCGCAAGCTGGAGCTCCCGCCCGAGGCAACGGCCGAGACGCTCAAGCTCACCGACCGCCAGATGGTCGAGGCCGGCTACACGCCGCTGCCGCGTTCGCTCAAAGAGGCGCTCGACGTGTTTGAGGACTCGCAGTTTATGAAGGATGCCCTCGGCGAGCATATCCATAGCTTCTTCCTCAAAAAGAAGCGCGACGAGTGGCATAAGTTTGAGTCTACGATCACCGAGTGGGAGATTAAGCACTACCTGGCGAACTCCTAATCGCGCTGGCTTGTTCCAGTACGATTGAGCTCATTTCTTTGGAGGCCGATATGTCCGAAAAGAGTGCCCTGTTCATGGCGCGCACGACGCGCTTCCACGAGTTTGCCCGCAGCTTGACGACCACCCTGGGTGTCGAGGTGAGCCTGGCAACCCCCGATTCGCCGACTGCAGCGCACGACTTTGACCTGCTGATTCTCGATTCCGATGGCATCCGCAGCGACCGCATCGATCAGATTGCCAAATGGCTCGACGACCGCGGCGGCGTCCCCATGCTGGTGATCGTCGACGACGAGGCACTCGGTACCTTGCGCCTGCCCAATCACGCGCATGCCGACTTTGTATGCCCCACGGCGACGCCCAACGAGCTCAAGGCTCGTGCGCAGCGCCTGATGGGCGAGGAGGAGACCGTTACCGCCGACGATGTGCTCAACATCGATAACCTCGAGATCAACCTGGCTACCTACCAGGTGACGCTCGATGGCGAGCCCATCGACCTGACGCTGATGGAGTACTCGCTGCTGAGCTTTTTGGCTACGCATCCCAACCGTGCCTACAGCCGCGAGGTGCTGCTGCACCGCGTGTGGGGCTTTGAGTACTGCGGCGGTACGCGTACCGTCGACGTGCACATCCGACGCATCCGCTCCAAGGTGGGCCCGCAGATTGCGGCGCACATCACCACCGTCCGCGGCGTGGGCTATCTGTTTAAGGACTAGATTTCCACCACAAAGGGGACAGGCACTTTTGTGGTGGTTTTGACGCAGGTACGGATTCCTTTCGGGTCTGCGGCAGAACTTAAGCCTTCCTAAAAGATTGCGTTCTCATACACTTGCGCCCGCATATTGGGGTACAACTCAACGTGAACAATGATGGCCCGCCACATGTTTGGCGGGCCTTTGGTTATTTGACGAAAGGATCGCAGCTATGAGCGAGTACGATTCCCAGCATCCCCAGGATGCGGGCCACGCCGGCGAGACTCAGCAGCAACCGCGCGTACAGGTTGAGTCGACGCCTGCCGACGGCAACATTCCCTACGTGCAGGCCTACGACACGCAGACCGGCAAGCCGCTGGGCGGCCAACAGGTCGTGAACAAGCACACGGTGGTCAAGACCAAGACCAAAAAGCTGCCGATCTTTATTACGGCACTCGCCGGCTGTGCCTGCGGAGCCCTGCTGGTCATTGCGCTCATTATGAGCGGCACGCTCGATATCGGTGGCGGCAAGAATGCCGTGACGGCGGGTGCTTCGGGTTCGTCGACGCAAAAGATCACCATTGACTCCGAGGACACCACGCTGGCCGAGGCCGTTTCTGCTAAGGCCCTGCCCTCCGTGGTTTCCATTACCGCCACTTCGAGCGGTAGCCAGAATGGCTCGCTTTCGCAGTCTGCCGACGAGTCGGACAGCTCGGGCAGCGTCGGTTCGGGTGTTGTGCTCGATACCGAGGGTCACATCCTCACCAACAACCACGTGGTCGACGGCTACGACCAGTACGTGGTCACCATGGACGACGGCACCACCTACGAGGCCGAGTTCGTGGGCAACGATGCTTCGAGCGACCTGGCCGTCATCAAGCTCAAGGACGCCGACGCCTCCAAGCTCACGCCGATCGAGATCGGTGATTCCTCCAAGCTCAACGTGGGCGAGTGGGTCATGGCGATCGGTTCGCCGTTTGGCAACGAGCAGTCTGTCTCCACCGGTATCGTCTCGGCGCTCTACCGCTCCACGGCCATGAGCTCTACCAGCGGCAACACTATCTACGCCAACATGATCCAGACCGATGCCGCCATCAACCCGGGCAACTCCGGCGGCGCGCTCGTCAATGACAACGGCGAGCTCGTGGGCATCAACTCGCTCATCGAGAGCTACTCGGGCTCCAGCTCGGGCGTGGGCTTTGCTATTCCCGTTAACTACGCCAAGAACATTGCCGACCAGATTATCGACGGCAAGACACCGGTGCATCCGTACATGGGCGCTACGCTTTCGAGCGTCAATGCGCTCAACGCCCGCACCAACAAGCTGAGCACCGATAGCGGTGCGTACGTGGCGAGCGTCGTTGAGGATGGTCCTGCTGCCAAGGCCGGCATTCAGGAGGGCGACGTCATTACCAAGCTGGGTGACGACGAGATCACGAGCGCCGATGGCCTGATCATCGCACTGCGCAGCCACGAGGTGGGCGAGAAGGTCGAGATCACGCTCATGCGCGGCAAGGAAGAGAAGAAGGTCACGGTTGAGCTGGGCTCCGATGAGGAGCTGCAGAACCAGCAGCAGGACGACAGTTCGACCGACACCGGCAACGGCGGTATTACCGACGAGCAGCTGCGCCAGTACCTGGAGGAGCTGCTAGGCCAGCAGGGCCAGGGTCAGGGCTACGGCCAGGGTTACTAACGAGCCGTATCGCACATACCAATGCCAGAGGGGCTGTCCCACCAATGCGGGACAGCCCCTCTTTTCTTATTGGTCCGTTGGGGGCGGAGGAAAACGGATCACTTGTGGCTGGCAAGAGGCTTAGTTCGGAATGGCCTGGACAGTTAGTTCAGATACGTATAAATCTGGGGCAACTTGGGATGCGTTTTGAGCAATTATTTGATTGGAATGGGGCTCGAATGGGCGTTTGGGACGGAGAGCGGGACGTTTACATGGTCTCGAGGAGCCCAAATTAGTTGAAACAGGGGTGTTCGTGCCTGATTCAGCTCTAGGATTTATACGTATCTGAACTAACTGTCCACCCCAGTCTGGCGGCTGCCGATTCGGTGCGGTTCGAAAGGGTTATTCGGCCCTATCGTGACCGGTGGTACTCTAGTATCCGTTTGAAATCGAGCGAAGGAGTGCCGCTATGGAGCAATCGAGCCTGTTTGGTGACGGCGTGGACATCGATACCGAAACGCCCGCAAGCGCGGATACCGCTGCACCGACCGACGCCCGTGCCCAGGCGGCAGCGCGCGCGGCCGAGCTGCGCCACGAGCTCGATTACCACGCGTACCGCTACTACATGCTCGACGCACCCGAGATCACGGACGCCGCCTTCGACAAAATGCTCGTTGAGCTGCAGGAAATCGAGGCGACCTACCCCGATTTGGTAACGCCCGATAGCTATACCCAGCGCGTGGGCGGCTACGTGAGCGAGCAGTTTACGCCGGTCACGCACATGGCACGCATGTATTCCATGGACGATGCCATGGATCTGGACGAGCTCGACGCGTGGCTCCAGCGCACCGAGGATGCGCTCGGTGCCGGTAGCGTCACCTATACCTGCGAGCTTAAGATCGACGGTCTGGGCGTGGCGCTTACCTACCAAAACGGCACCTTTGTGCGCGCTGCCACGCGCGGCGACGGCACCACGGGCGAGGACGTGTCGCTTAACGTGCGTACCATCAAGGATGTGCCCATGCACCTGTCCGAGCCGGCGCTCGCCCACATGGGTGCCGACCGCGAACGTACCATCGAAGTACGCGGCGAGGTCTACATGCCTAAGGGCAGCTTTGTGCGCCTGAACGACGAGGCCGATGCCGAGGGGCGCGACCCCTTCGCCAACCCGCGCAACGCCGCCGCCGGCAGCCTGCGCCAAAAGGACCCCAAGGTCACGGCGCGCCGCGATCTTGCCACCTTTATCTACGCCATCGCCGATACCGATCCGCTGCACGTCCACAGCCAGCGCGAGTTCCTCGATTGGCTGCGTAGCGCCGGCTTCAGCGTCAACCCTAACGTTGCCCGTTGCGCCACACCCGCCGAGGTTCACGAGTTCTGTGCCCAGGCGCTCGAGCACCGCGGCGACCTGGATTACGACATCGACGGCGTGGTCGTAAAGGTCGACAGCTTCCAGCAGCAGCTCGACCTGGGCTTTACCGCCCGCGCGCCGCGCTGGGCCATTGCCTTTAAGTTCCCGCCCGAGGAAAAGCAGACCGTCCTGCGCGAAATTCGCATCCAGGTGGGCCGCACCGGCGTGCTCACGCCGGTCGCCGAGTTCGACCCGGTGACGGTTGCCGGCTCCACCATCGCGCGCGCCACGCTGCACAATATCGACGAGATCCGTCGCAAAAACGTGCGCGAGGGCGATACCATCATCGTGCACAAGGCGGGCGACGTAATCCCCGAGGTCGTGGGCCCGGTGCTCGACAAGCGCCCGGCCGATTCGGTCGACTGGCACATGCCCGAGGTCTGCCCCGTGTGCGGTAGCCCCGTGGTCCACGAGGATGGCGAGGTTGCCTACCGCTGCGTCTCCATCGACTGCCCCGCGCAGCTCAAGGAGCGTCTGCTCCACTGGGTGAGCCGCGGCTGCATGGACGTCGACGGCCTAGGCGACGAGATCGTCGACAAGATGATCGCCGCCGGGCTGATCCACGATGTCGCGGACTTCTACCAGCTCACGGTCGACGACATCGCCGGTCTGGACACGGGCCGCACCTATGCCAGCTCCAACAGCAAAAAGGGCGTCAAGAAGGGCGACCCCATCCCGGTGGGCCTCAAGACGGCTGAAAAGATCATCGCCGAGCTCAACAAGTCCAAGAGCCAGCCGCTCGGTCGCGTGCTGTTTGCCTTGGGCATCCGCCACGTGGGCAAGAGCGTGGGCGAAGTCATCGCCGAGCGATTCCTGTCGATTGACAAGCTCATTTTGGCGAGTGAGGAGGACATCGCCGAGTGCGAGGGCATCGGTCCCAAGATTGCGGCGAGCGTCAAGCAGTTCCTGGCCGTGCCCGAGAATCTCGCCGTGCTGGAACGCCTGCGCCAGGCGGGCCTGTCGCTCGAGGTCGACTTGGGCGCCGCGCACGCGCAAGCCGCAGCCGACGCTGGCGTGGCAGGCGAGCTCGCCGATGCGCAGCCGCTCGCGGGTCTGACCTTCGTGCTTACCGGCACGCTCGTCAACCGCACCCGCGACGAGGCGGGCGCGGCGCTCAAGGTGCTCGGCGCCAAGGTTTCGGGCAGCGTGTCAAAGAAGACGAGCTATCTGGTCGCCGGCCCCAAAGCGGGCTCCAAGCTCACCAAGGCCGAGCAGCTGGGCGTACCCGTGCTGGACGAGGACGCACTCGAGCAGATCTTGGCTACTGGTCAGGTGCCCCAGGCTTAAGGCATTGATAGGCAAATTAGAAAACCTCCCGGAAAGGTTGATACTTTCCGGGAGGTTTTTATTTGGGCGTGGTGGCGGGCAGCATGATCTGCGTCATGTAGGTTGCTGAGGGTGACCCTGCGGAGCGGTGTCGTTCCGGAGCGATAGAAGATTCATACAAAGCAAAGGGGGCCCGCAGTGAGGTTCCACAACGGGGCTGCCCCATTGTGATGAGTTTTATACACTTTAACATTAACATTAACGTGTATACTTAGCAGTGAAGATATATGTTGAGAGGAGCAGTTATGGTTACCGTCGCGTTTTCGGAACTGCGCCAAAACCTTACGCAGGTGGCCGAAAAGGTTGCCAATGAGGGCGAGGAGGTTGTGGTCTTCAAGCGGAGCAAGCCGTTGTTCAAGATCGTGCCGCTCGACTATCAAAGCCCGGTTGCAGTGGAATATGACGCTGCCCAGGAGCGCGGGGGTGCAAAGCCGACGTGCGGCTCGGACAAGCCCAAGCGCGACGTGGGTACGATGTGGCATCCCAAGATCACCTGGAAGGAGATCCGTGAGATGCTCGCGGAGAATGAGGACTACCAGGAGTATCTCGATATCGTAGCCAAAATGCCAAAAGGAACGCCGCTCGATACGATGACGGTTGAAGATGAAAAGCGCGTCGCGAGGGAGCGCTACCTATGAGAGCATTTCTCGATACCAATTTTCTGCTCGATTGCGTGCTTCCGGGCCGGCCGGAGCACGCAGCGGCGCAAACGATCAAGGGGCTCGTCGACGTGGGGCTTATCGAAGGCGTTGTTTCGGCCTGCTCTCTCAAGGACGCGTATTACATTCTCATCAAACAGGCCGGCGAGGCGCGCGGGCGCGAGGTAGTGCGCGACTGCCTTAAGAGCTACTCGGTAGAGTCTCTCGACCAAGAGGCTTGTTTTGCCTCCGCCTATTCCGATGAGCCGGACTTTGAGGACGGCTGTATCCGTGCGATGGCCGAGCGTGCCGGCGTGGACTTTATTATCACGCGTGACCGCGCCGCTTTTGTGCGCTCGACCATCAAGACCTTCTCGCCTGCAGAGTTCATCCGTGCGTTTCCGATTCCGGAGGAGTAAAACCGCCATATCGGGGACTGTCCCCGGCGTTTAGCGAGCTTGTTGGGAGGCTCCTGGTTCAGTGACTGTTACAAAAAACGGCTATAGCAAATTTGTTGTACTTCGATCCGAGGACTACGACCTCATGGTTCAGGAACAGGCTAAGGCTCGTCTGATGGCTCGTATAGCTGTGGCCGAGCGGGAGCGTGCTGCTGGCACGGCGCGTGATGCCTTTGAGGCTCTCGATGACCTTGAGGCAAAATATGGCCTATAACGTCAAGATTCTGCCTTCAGCCGAACGTTTTCTAGGCAGTTCTTATCTGGACGGGGCAACCGGCACCGTGATTTGCGTCACGTAGGTTGTGGGGTCGTCGCTGATGATGTCGTCGATCAGGGCGATCTCGCGTTGCCCCGCTACGCCACCAGCTTGTCAAAAGCCCCGCGGCGGTTGAGCACGGTAAATGCCACCACACAGATGATCGCCGACAAAATCGATCCGCACGGCGAGGCGATACCCATGGGAAACAGCGTGTCGGAATAGGCGTTCGACAGCAGCCACGCGCCCGGCACGCGAATGAGCGCCACGGCCAGCACGTTGTGCGCAAAGCCGATGTAGCTCTTGCCATACGCAGCGAAAAAGCCGCTAAAGCAAATGTGGATGCCGGCAAAAATCGCGTCGAAAATATAACTGCGCATATAGCCGGTACCGGCGGCGACTACTGCAGCGTCCTTGGCAAAAAAGCCGATAAACGCCGGCGCCACCAGCCACATCAGCACCGTGATCAGGCAGCCATACACTACCGAGATCGTCATGGCGTCCTTGAGCACCTGACGCGCGCGGTCGCCCTTGCCCGCGCCGGCGTTTTGTGCCGTGAGCGCACTGACGGTGGCGCCCATGGAACTCGGCACAATGAACAAGAAGCTGATCATCTTTTCGACCAGGCCCACGGCGGCGGCGTCGACGAGCCCTCGGTGGTTGGCGATGACGGTGATGAACATAAACGCCACCTGGATACAGCCGTCCTGCACGGCTACGGGCACGCCGATCTTAAGAATGCTGCCGAGCACCTCGGGCTGGGGGCGCAGGTCGCTGCGCTTAACGTGGATGTTCGTGCGGCGACTCTTGAGCCACACGAGCGCGAGGGCAACGCTTGCCGTCTGGGCGGTCACTGTGCCGAGCGCCGCGCCCACGGGGCCGAGCCCCATGTGGCCGATAAACAGAAAGTCGAGCGCGATGTTGATGATGCATGCCACGCCGATCACGTACATGGGCGAGCGTGAATCGCCCAGCCCGCGAAAAATGGCCGAGAGAATGTTGTACGCGGCGATAAACGGGATGCCGACAAAGCAAATGCGCAGGTAGGCGGCGGTTCCTTCGACTGCCTCGGCCGGCGTGCCAATGAGTGCCACGATCTGCGGGCACAGCGCAAGCAAGATGGCTGCCAGCACCACCGAGACACCCATAAAGAGCGTGATGGTGTTGCCGATAGCGGTCTCGGCGCGGTCGAAGCGGCGCGAGCCCACGGCGTGGCCGACGACCACCGTCGTTCCCATGGCCAGGCCCACGAGTGCCACGGTAATCATATAGAGCGTCTGAGCGCCATTTGCCACGGCGGTGATGCCGGCGGCGCCGCTAAACTGCCCCATCATGTACAGGTCGGCCATGCCGTAGAGCATCTGCAAAAAGTACGAGAGCATATAAGGCAGGGCAAAGACCGCGATGGTCTTAAGGACATTGCCGCGTGTGAGGTCGTGTTCCATGGGCGGGGCTTTCTGGCTGGGTTTGTTTACGTTCCAGTGTAGTGAAAACCCTACAACGATTGTAGAGTCAAGGTTTGTGATGACGACGGGGCGAAAAAAATAGTCACGCTCCGAGCACGATGCTTTGACCCCTCCGTGCCTCTCACTTCGCCTCAAACCATCACAACATTCGACGTTTTTCGCCAAAATCGGGAAAAGCATCGAATGTTGTGATGGTTTTTCTGCCACTCGACCGGGTGGAATCGCTTTCTTGTGCACGAAGGTGTGCGGACCCGTGGGCAGGGGAATAAGGTTGGTTATCCGACTCCATTGGAGGGCTCATGGACCTGCCGATCGTCCTGTCCCATAAGACCGCCTGGCTGTACCACAACGTGGCGCGCACGTCCGAGCCGCTCTCGCGAGCAAGCAGCCTATACGATGAGGACTCGCTTGCTAACGAGGCGGAGCCGACCGCGAGCCTGCCCAAATTGGGACTCGATGCCAAGGGTCTGAGGGCTTCAACGGCGGTCGGGATCGTTGCCGACTATCTAGTTTCGCTCGGTATTCCACGAGAAGAGCTCGATCATATCGACACGCTCGTCAACTTTGATTTTGAGCGCTCGACTCCGGCTGGATTTAGGTGCCACGTGTTTGGGGCGCCGGTACCTCCAGGCCATCTTATCGAGGTGGCAGAGGGCCTTCTGGTGGTTGATGAGGCCATGTGCTTTGTCCAAGCGGGTTCGTTGATGAGCGAACCCGAGCAGCTGGAATATGGGTATGAAATCTGCGCCCGATACCATTTGAATCATCTGTCGACAGGCGATTATATCGAGATGGGGCAGAGGTATACCGTTGCCGACTTGATTGCTTATTGCAATGAGAACCGATCTCGTCAGGGGGCTATACGCGCGGCCGCCGTGCTCAAGCGCGTGCACGATGGCGCGCGGTCGCCCATGGAGACGGCTACCGCAATCATGGTCGTAGCAAAACGTTCCCAGGGAGGGTTGGGATACGCCAAGGTTGAGCTCAACCATCGGGTCGATGTTCCCAGCGAGTTCAAGTATCTCGCAAAGGCCGGGTATTTCGAGATCGACGTATATGCGCCTGCGAGCGGTACAGGGATTGAATACAACGGCTCGGACCATCTTGATAAACAGCGCAGCGCGTCGGATGCGGAGCGTATGACCGTGCTGAGCGCGCTGGGCTTTAGGATGATCGTCCTCACCGGGACTCAGTTTGCCCATCAGCTGCAATTGCACCGGGCGATGAACGCCATCGCGCTCGCTATGGGCCTTAAGTGCGACCGAAGCGAGGTGTTCCAGAAACGTCAGAACGACCTGCGAGAATTCGTGATTCGGCACTGGGACGGCGGCCTTTAGGGACGCCTTGATCCTTCTACGGGGTGCTGTGGGCAGGCAAGCCATCACAACATTCGATGCTTTTCGCCAAAATCGGGAAAAGCATCGAATGTTGTGATGGTCTGTGCTGAGGATGGGCTTGGAAAGTCCGTTTTGCTCGAAGTGACCTGTCCTGTCGTACGGGTGTCGGCATGATTCTCTCGTGGGGTATTATGTTTTTCGAAGAATAAAACGCCGCGTGAGGGGAGGGCTGCGTGGGCGGGCACGTGCAACATGACGGCTTTGGCCGCGATATCAACTACCTGCGCATTGCCGTTACCGACAAGTGCAATTTCCGCTGCATTTACTGCATGCCGGCCGATGGCGTGGCGTCCCGTGCACACGACGAGCTGCTCAGTGCCGAGGAAATCGCCCGCTTTGTGCGCTTGGTGGCGGGGGAGGGCATTCGCCGCGTACGCCTGACGGGCGGCGAGCCGCTGGTCAGCCGCCGTATCATCCCGCTCATTCGCGACATCTGCGCGATTCCGCAGATCGAGGACATCTCGCTCACCACCAATGGCGCCCTGCTGCCCAAGCTGGCGCCGCAGCTCAAAGACGCGGGACTTAACCGCGTTAACATCTCGCTCGATACGCTCGACCCTACGCTCTTTGGAAAGATCACGCGCCTGGGTCGGCTCGAGCAGACCATGGCTGGCATCGATGCGGCGCTGACCTGGGGCTTTGAGCCGGTTAAGGTGAACTGCGTTGTTGTGCGCCGGCTCAACCAGGATGTGGCGGCCCTCGCGCGGCTCACGCTCGACCGCCCCATCCACCTGCGCTTTATCGAATACATGCCCATTGGCGACGAGCGCACGAGCTCGCATTGCGCTGTGGACCCGCATACGCCCGCGCTCAATCCCGAGCTGTGGGACGCGAGCGATACCGTGCCGAGCGACGAGCTGCGAGCGCGCATCAATGCCGGGGCCGCCGCGGCGGGACTGGGCGAGCTCGAGCCGCTCGACATCAACGACGCTCCTGCCGGCGCGGGCCCTGCGCGCTATTGGCACTTTCCGGGCGCGGCGGGAACGGTCGGCTTTATTAGCGCCATGTCCAATCATTTTTGCGCGAATTGCAACCGTCTGCGCCTGACGGCCGATGGCAACGTGCGTCCGTGCCTGTTTAGCGATGCCGAGTATTCGGTGCGCGACGCCCTGCGCCGTGGTGATGATATGCAGGTACTTTCGATTTGGCGCGATGCCGTGGCCCACAAACCGCAGGAACACGCGATAATTGAGGGCACGCAACGATTTATGTCCCAAATCGGAGGATGATCATATGGCCAAGAGCAGGTACGCCGATGCCACCAAGGCCGCTCGCAGGGCCGCGATGTCTGCCCACAAAGGCACGGCTGCGGCGAATGCTGGTAACGCCGACGCGTCCGCACAGCCGACTGCCGGCGCTGCCACCGAGCCCGCCCGCGACGCCCGTCGCGACGAGCTGACGCATGTGGACGCCAAAGGCGAGGTACGCATGGTCGACGTGTCCGACAAGGCCGAGACCCATCGCATCGCCATCGCCGAGGGCACTATCCTCATGCATCCCGAGACACAGGCCATGGTGCTGCAGGACCGCGCCAAAAAGGGCGATGTGCTCGCCTGCGCGCGCGTGGCGGGCATCATGGCCATCAAGCGCACGAGCGACATCATCCCCATGTGCCATCCGCTGCTCATTACCAAGAGCAAGTGCGACATTGCGCCCATCGCTCCGGCGGGGACGCCGGCCGAGGACGTGCCCGAGGGCTGGGCGCCGGCGCGCGCGGACGGGCAGGTTGGCTTTCACGTACTGGTTACGGCCGGCGTGACTGGCAAGACGGGTATTGAGATGGAGGCGTTGACCGGCGCGAGTGCCGCGTGTCTGAGCATCTATGACATGTGCAAGGCGGTCGATCGCGGCATGGAGATTGTCGACGTGCGCCTGCTGCACAAGGAGGGCGGCCGCTCGGGCGTGTGGGACCGCGCAGAGCGTCAGGCCGCTGCTGTTGAGGCCGTGGCCGCTGACGGTGCCGCGCCCGCAAGCGCACCCGTCGCCGTCGCGCCCGCAGCTCCGACACCGGCCATCCCCGCGATCGCGTTTATCGGCTACCAAAACTCGGGCAAGACCACACTCGTCGAGAAGGTTATCGCCGAGCTCACCCGCCGCGGCCTGCGCGTGGGCTCGCTCAAGCATCACGGGCACCACGGCTTTGATATCGATGTGCCCGCTAAGGATACGTGGCGCCATCACCAGGCCGGATCCAAGCACGTGGGCCTCATCTGCGCCACGCGCTGGGCGGAGTACGCCGACACGCGCGAGGAGGACGAGATGCCCGCGCGCGAGCTGCTGTCGCGTTACAACGATGTCGACGTGGTGATCATCGAGGGCTACAAGACCGAGGGCTTCGACAACATTGTGGTCGCGCGCTCCGGTGTCGACCGTCTGCGCGGCAAGAGCTCGCTCGACCTGGTCGACGGTCACACGCTGGCCCTTGCCTGCAACGAGGCCCTGGCACGCCAGGCCTTCGACGCCGGCTTTGCGACCCGAGCCATCAACATCAACGACGCCCGAGCCATCTGCGACCTGATTCAAGATCATCTGGCCTAAAACCTGCCAAAATGGGACAGGTTTATTTTGGCAGGTTTTATCTGGGCAAACGTCGCTTCCACCACAAAGGGGCCAGGCACCTTTGTGGTGGTTTTTGCTTTGGTAGATGTGTGGGACATGCCTTACAATCTACCAAGTAGTTCATGACGGGCGAAAAACGGAGAGAAGGGGCTTGATGCGTCCTTAATGTTTCATGCGGATAGATTGATTTGACAGACGGTGGCGAATGCCCGCCGTCCGCATTCGTATGAAACAAGGAGTCTCCATGCTCGCCTCTCTTTTCTCAAAGCCTCGATCATCGCTGTCCGTGCAGGCCAAGCGCCTGGTGGCGATGCGCTTTCTCATCTACACCGGTTTTCAGACCAGCTACTTTATCGGCGTTATCGGAACGCTCACCTATGCGGACGATGCCTCGGTCGTCGCGACATCGCTGGCCGTTCTGTTTATGAATGTTTTCGTGATCCTGGGATCCTTTGCGGGCGGCGCGGCGCTCGACGCCTGGGGCCCGCGCCGTCATTTCTTGCTGAGCATCGTGGGCACGCTGGCAACCGGCGCGGCGATCCTCGTTTTTGGCAGCGCGACCGGCATCGTCCTGCTTGGCGCGGTGCTCCTGGGCTTTGTGATGGGATTCGCCCAGCCCATCGCTACGTCCTATCCGGCGTATCTCACCGACGACCCCGTCGAGCTCAAAGACATCAACTCCGCCATCGCCATGTTCTCAAACGTGAGTATCATCGTTGGCCCCACGCTGGGCGGCTTTGTCGCAGCTGCTGCGTCGTCGCGTGCGGTGTTTGTGCTCATGATGCTCTTTACAGTGCTGGCGCTCGTCGTCGGTTGGGGCTTTAGGCCGCAGACCAGCCATGTCGCCGGGCATGCGGATGCCGATTCGGCAGAGGAAGGGGAGCGTGCGGGACAAAGCTCCAACCCCAGCACGTCCTCCCGCGTCACCTTCGCGACCAGCATCAAGACGGTCTTTACCAATAGCGTTCTCGCCCTGCTGTTCTGCATTATTTTCCTTTCGAACTTTGGCTACGGTGCCTTCGACCCGCTGGAGTCGTTCTTCTACCGTGATGTCCTGCACGTCGGTGTCGAATGGATGGGCTGGCTCTCGTCGGCCAGCGGTGTAGGCGCGGTGCTGGGCGCCGTCCTCGCGCTCCGCTTGCCACCGCACCTGGTCAACCTTAAAACGCTGCTCGTGGCGCTTATGTCCGTGGGCCTGGGAAGTTTACTCTATGTGGGAACGCCGTACGTGGGCGTGGCCCTTGTCGGCCAGATTGCCCTGGGCGTGGCTTGGGGTGTCGTCAACCCGCTCCACAACACCATCGTGCAAACGACGGCTCCGCTCGAGCAACTCGGTCGCGTCAACTCGGTCATGGGCTTTGGCAACATGTTCGCCGGCGTAGCTCCGCTGGCGATTGCTCCCTGGCTGGCGGCGACGTTTGGCGTGCAGCAGACGCTCGTTGGTGCGGGCATGGTCGTGACGGCGGTTCCCGCGGCGCTGCTGCTGTTTGGACGCCGGCATTTGGATCGTGCCGCAAAGCAGTAAAAACCATCACAACATTCGATGATAATCGCGATTTTGACGAAAAGCGTCGAATGTTGTGATGCTTTGCGTCTCGGGCCAGGCCACCCTTCGGGTTCGGCCACCACAAGGGGGGGGCAGGCACCTTTGTGGTGATCGGGTCCCAACGGCCTGCGCCTTGGTATACCATGTACGCCGTTCACGAATACACCCCACACCGCCGCACAACCCAGAAAGGCTCCCATGGACACCACCTTCAGCCACATCAAAGCCGTGTTCTGCGATATCGACGGCACGCTGCTCACGAGCCGGCACACGGTGTCCCCGCGCACCGTGGCGGCGATCCGCGCCCTGCGCGAGCGCGGCGTGCTCTTTGGCCTGTGCACCGGGCGCGACGCCCACGCGACCGAGGCCATGTACGAGCTCTGGGGCATCGAAGGCCTGGTGGACGTACTCGTGGGCTGCGGTGGCGCCGAGGTCATCGACCGCGCGCACGACATCAACGAGCTGAGCTATCCGCTGCCGGGCGAGACCATCGCGCGCATCTGCAAGCACATGGCGGACCTTCCGGCAACACCCGTCTGCCCCCGAGACGGCGTGTTCTACGTGCCCGAGAGCAACGCGTGCGTCGAGCACCTGTCGCGCGTCGATGGTGTGCCCTACCAGGTGGTCGACTTTGCCGAGTTTTTGCGCGAGCCGCAGCCCAAGGTGATGTTTACCATGGCGCCCGAGGTAATGCCGCGGGTGATTGAGCGGGCGTCGACGTTTGCCGATAACACCGTTAAGGCGGCCGCTCTGCAAACCACGCAGCGGCTCTACGAGTTCATGGATCCGCGCGTGTCCAAGACGCGCGGCCTTGTGCGCGTGGCGGAGCTCAACGACATGGAGCTCCAGGACATCTGCGTGTTTGGCGATGCGGACAACGACACCTGCATGGTGGCTGACGCCGGCGTGGGCGTGGCCATGGCAAACGGCAGCGACGCCACCCGTGCCGCCGCCGACTTCGTGACCGCGAGCAACGACAAAGACGGCATCGCGATCTTTATCGAGGAACATCTGCTGTAGCGCCGGGGGAGAACCACCACAAAGGGAGCAGGCGCCTTTGCGGTGTCCTCAGGCGATTTGGGCGAATTGATACCGAAAATCTGCGCGCAAATTCAGATATGGTTGTCTGAACATTACGCTTCTAGCCACCGGAGAGTTAAAGATATTCCCATCAATTTGGTAGTCTATTCCTCCCGGTTAATGATCTACCGTTCACGGTCGATTTTCGACCGTTCACAGGATGTTCGCTCTTGAGCAAAATGTTGTGCAAATAAATAAAACGCTATTAAAAAACTGATAACTAGCTTAATTACCAGTAGAAATAGATATTTCATAGCGAATAAACGAAGGTTAATCCGAGCAAATGTCAAGAGAATTGAGAATTCGCTACAAAACTATCGGTATTTTTGCTTAGATGTTCAAACAATCGTTACAATATGTACTATAAGCGCGTGCAATTGCAGGTTGCGCAGATACGTTTGATAGTGAAAGAGCAAGATCGCGGTCTCTTGGGGAGGAGACATCGATGAAAGCGAATTCAGAAAAAACTAAGCAGAGTAAAAAAGCGACGCGCCGTGTACTGGCAGGCGTTTTGTGCGGAGCCTCCGTGCTGAGCCTGGTACTGTCGCTCGTCATGCCCCCGATCTCGCAGGCCATTGCCAACGATGCCCAGACGGTTCCTACCGAGAAGACTGTGACGGAGGATTCCTCAACTGAGTCTACTGATGTAGAAAACGCCAACAATGGGGATACCGACAACCAGAATAGTGACGACGCTGAGGGTGGCGAGGCTGGAGATGATGTCCAATCTGAGGGGCTGTCCGAGGAAGACTCGCAGGACGAGGATGCCGAGCAGACCGCGGATGACGCTAGCAATGAGGGCGCAATTCCACCTGTTGCGGAGGATGCGACCGAATATACGCTGATTAATTCTGCAGACGACCTATCTCACTACCTTCAAAATGATAAAAAGGCCGGCAAATATCGCTTGAATCTCGATATTGAGTATGCAAGCGACATTACGCTTGGCCAGGGTGAAACCACCATCGACCTCAACGGCCATAAGATCAAACACTCGGGCGTGGAGCCTGGCAAGTCGCCCAACATGTCCATGTTCAATGTGCCCGAGGGTGCGACGCTCACGATTGAGGATCTGCAGCAGGCGGCTGATAACAAGTTTGAGCAGGATGGCGACAAAAACGGCAACCTTGCTAAGCTCGATTACGACGGCACAACGCCCAGTAAGCTCACTTACTACGTGACTGATTCGACTTCGAGTGACACTGCTACTACCGAGACCCTTTTCAAGCACGAGGTTGCCATCAATGGCGCCATCGTGGGCACCACTGCTCACTCTACGATGAGGCTCATCAACGTCTGTGGCGGTACGTTTAACCTTCAAAGCGGCGTGCTGACCACGAATCAGGACGCAAATGTTCGCCACCTGATTTATGCCGATAACGGCTCTACCGTCAGCATGAGTGGCGGATACGTTTGTGGTGCTTCTATGGGCAGCGATGGTGCTGGTGCTGGAATTCATGTTGAGGGCTCAACCCTGGATGAGGGCTCACCCCTGGAGATCTCTGGCGGCGTAATTGCTGGTAACTATGCCCCCAGTGGCGGCGGCGTTTATGCCCGGAATTCTACGGTACACATGGTTGGCGGTATTATCTCCGGTAACGGTACAAATAATTCTCAAAGCGGTTTTGGCGCGGGAATTTGTGCTGAGAACTCTAATGTGGCCATTACGGATGGTCACATTACTAACAACAAATATCAGCACTACGATGATAGTCACAAGGGTAACGGTTGCCACGGTGGTGGCGGCATTGCTGCTTTCAATGGCGGCAGTCTCGCAATTGCAGGCGGTTACATCACGGGCAACTACTCTGCCGAGGCTGGCGGCGGCGTTTATGCTGGCGCTTGGAATAGTGCTCTTTCCGGGTTTACGTTTTCTGGTGGAACCATAGCTAGCAACGTGGCGCAAAACTCGGAGGGCGGCGGTATCCGTATCTCTGCGCCTACCGTTGGTGTGTTTGAAGTGCCGAAAGGTTCACACGCTTATATCACTAACAATACGACCAATACCACCAACGACTGGGGTGGCGGCGGCGTGTTCGTTCAGGGTAGCAGTGAACAAGGCACTAAATCGGCGAGCCTCAATATATATAACGCGCTGATTACCAACAATCATGCCAATGGCTTTGGCGGCGGGTTTGCCGCTTGCCCGACTGGTAAGACTGCCATTACCGATACCAATGGCATCGCGGTTTTCGGTAATACTGACGGTAAACCTGACGGTAGTTATAACCGATCGGGCGGCACACACGAAAAGACCGATGACAAGGATTGGCTCCCTAACAACAAAGGCGGCGAAATAACTGAAGAGTTTAAAAAAGCCGGTCACCAGGATCTTTTTCTTATTCGCGATAGTACTAACGGTGAATACATCGCAGCCGTAACGGGTCAGATGCTTGGCGGCGGTGCTGCCAACTGGACGGGCACGATCGACAAAACACCAACGTCTATCGGCAAGTACGAGGGCGCCCAAGCTAAGTACAGGATTGGCCTTAAATCTGAGCCGATTCAGGAAGATAAAGATGCTGCTACCGCGGCTGCGTCCCTCTTCATCACGGGCAACAGATCCAACATTCACGGTGGCGGCATCATGACCAACGGCGACGTAATCGCTGGCTCCACCACGGAGGTGAACGTGTACCCCAAGATGAAGCTCAACGGCACTAAGGCGCTAACGGGTCGTGCGCTTAAAGACGGAGAGTTCAAGTTCCAGCTGCTCAAACGGGGTACAAACAAGCAGGATCCCTCGTTTGCCGATCACAAGCTGCAACTCAATGGCTGCACAAAAGTTGGCGATGGGGTCACGAATGATAGTGACGGCAACTTTGCCTTTAATCTGGGCGAGGTCTACTCCGATGGCTCGATTGTCTACTACCTCGTTGAGGACCCCGGTGACAATCCCGTTTCTGGCGTGACTTGCGACGAGACTATCTACAAGATTGAATTTGAAACAACGGTGGCCCAGACACAGAAGGTGCTGGACATTACTTACACCTACTACTCGGTTGGAAAAGTAAAGGTCACTAATCTCACCAAAGGGGACTCGATGGAGGTTACCCCGAGCGATGTCAGTAATGTGTCCGTTAATCTCACGAACGGTAAGATCTTTATTAATGATAAGACCTTTACTAATGCATACACAGCCAAGGGCTCTTGGACACCTCAGGTGACCAAGAAGGTCGACGGCGGCGAGATGAAGAGGTTCAAGTTCGAGCTGTATGCTGAGAATTCCGACAACACGGAGACACCCCCTCAGACCAAATATACTTCTGCTGAGTCGGGAAATTCTCAGACAGTAACGTTCGATCCGGTACCAATCGGTCCACTGGGCATCAATGATCTTACCAATGGCAAAGCAACGTTCACCTACTACATCCGTGAATGCGACGCCAGCGAGGCCGATGGCACCAAACACGAAGGCTACAAGAACGACACCAAGAGGTTCAAGGTCGTGGTAACGGCAACGGACAACGGTGACGGCACGCTGAAATGCACGCCGGTCTACTACGAGGTCGACGCCAACGATAATGTGAGCGCGAATTCAACCCCTAACCCCACCTTCACCAACACCTACTCCACCTCTTTGCCCCTTTCTGGTATGTCGGGCGTCACTCTGACGTACCTTGCCGGCGCGGCGGTGCTTTGCGCTGCTGCGGCCTGGATGCACATTCGTCGCAAGGCGAATGCGAAGGGAGGTAAGCGTCGTGAATAAGAAAGTTTGCTCCTTCCCGATCTTGTTTGCGCTGCTTGCTCTCCTGATCGGCACCTGCGCGGTTGTGTTCCCCGCTTCCGCGCAGGCCGCGCAGACCTCGACCGGTTCCATCACGGTGAGCGGCACCGTGGCGCGCAGCTACGACGCCTACCAGATCTTTAGCGCCAACGTCGTCGACGGCGACAGCGACGCCAAGATCGCCACCGACCTCGCCTGGGCAAGCGACGCCGCGCGCGACGCTGTCCTGCCTGTGCTGCATAGCGCCGGCATGCCCAATTCCCAGACCACCGCGCAGGAAGCTGCCGAGTGGCTCAACACCGATTCCCACCTTACGAGCGCGCTGAGCGCACAGCTCGCTCGTTCCCTCCAGAGCTCTGGCGCCGTGCCCGTGGTCCTCAACGCGGACACGGCGGCCGAGCTGCCCTGCGGCTACTGGCTCATCGTCGCCGACGACGACGCCATCGCCCAGGGCGAGGCCGGCACCGCGCCGATCATGACCCTGGTCGGCGGCAGCGCCGTCACCGTCAAGCCCAAGGCCGCGACGCCCAAGGTCGCCAAGCACGTGCTGGAGGACAGCGCCGCCGCCTGGCAGAAGGCCGCCGACGCCACGGTCGCCGATGACCTGTACTGGCGCCTCTCGGCCACGGTCCCGGCGGGCCTTGCCGCCTACGACACCTACACGGTGCGGTTCGTCGACACCATGAGCGCGGGGCTCGACCCCTCCAAGGTGGCCGCGAGCATGCGCGTGTACGTGGCGGCGGGCGCGGACGGCGGCTTTGATGCGGTCCAGACCGGCAAGGACGGCCGCGCCGGCACCGAGCCCGCGAAGGGCTGGACCGACATCACGGCCCAGTGCGCCACCAAGGTAGCGGCCGACGGCAAGACCTTCACCGTGCGCACCGGCGACCTGATCGCCGCGCTCGGCGGGGCCGACGCCTTCACCGCGGGCGCCCGCGTGGTC
>CABUSR010000002.1 GCA_902494245.1 uncultured Collinsella sp. | reverse complement strand
TAAATCAAAATTGGTGTCCTCGGGCATGCAAAGAGGCTCGCTGCGCACTTTGTGCGGCGAGCCTCTTTGCGTCCTGCGGAATGTTTTGAGAGGTAGCCCAAACAGCCCCGGCGGGGGTCCTGTGTAGTCACCCTTTAGGCGGAACTCTCCTAATTATTTGGATGAGTCGTTTACTTACTTGTACTGTTACCGTCTTCCCGCTCTTGTTGGGGTATGCTTTGTTCGTATGTAAACGTATGACATGTTGATGGGGGAGGGTGCTATGGCTCGCGAGAGTGCTCGTTCTAAGGATACGGCTAAGCCTGGCATCAAGGAAGTTGCGGCGGTGGCGGGGGTTTCGCCTACTACGGTATCTCGTGTGCTTAATAATCGTGGCTATATTAGCCAAGAGACCCGCGATAAGGTCCATGCCGCGATGAAGCGCATCAACTATACGCCCAACGATATCGCTCGTGCCATGCTCAACGGTCGCCTGAATCTTATCGGTATGATCGTCCCCTATGTCAGCAGTCCGTTTCATGCCCAAGTGGTTCAAGTCATTGAGCATACCCTGGCCGAAAACGGTTTTAAGATGCTGCTGTGCAATAGCGCCAATCGACCCGAGCTTGAGCGCTCTTATATCGACATGCTTCGACGCAATATGGTTGATGGCGTCATCGTCAACTCGCTTAATATCGGTGCCGAGGCGTATGCCGAGATGGGCTTGAGTCTGGTTGGTATCGACTGCGACCTTGGCGAGGCCTCTGTTCAGATTGCGAGCGACAGCTATGGCATCGGCGAACTTGCTACGCGTCGTCTTATCGATGACGGGTGTTCGCGCATCTTGTGCCTGCGCAACAATAGCCGCATGCGCATGCCTGCCAATAAGCGTACCGATGCCTACCACGATGTTGTGGAGCAGGCCGGTTTGCCCGCGCTTGTCCGTGAGGTCGAGTTCGTTAAGTCCGATGACGAAAAGAGTGCGGTCGTTGCGAAGATCCTCGATGAGAACCCCGATATTGACGGCATCTTTGCGGGAGACGACACGATGGCGGCTATCTGTCTTAACGTGATGAAGCAGCGCGGCTTGAGCGCTCCGGACGATATTAAGGTCGTGGGCGCGGATGGCGCCCGCCGCACTATGACGTTTATGCCTGACTTAACAACCGTTCGTCAAGATATCGATCGCATCGGAGAGCTCGCGGCGCAATCCATCATCGCTCTTGTTAACGGTGAAAAGCCCGAATCGAATACCAAGCTCCCCGTTGAACTCATTGAGGGCAAAACCGCGTAGTTCATCCCGTGCCAAAAGAATTCCTCAAACGCCTCTGATGACCGTTCGCCGGCATATGTCAACCGTTTGCCGACGACTGGAACTGCGAAAAGACGTATTGGTGTGAAAACGTTTGACATATGAAAACGATTGACATATCTTGCAGTTGTACCGAGTTAGTATCACGTGGGAAGGAAGTCTCGGATGCACAAGGTGTATTACCAGCCTGAGGGAATTTGGGTGGGCGACATCATGCCGTACGGCGAGGACGGCACGTTCTATCTCTATCATCAGCGTGACACGCGAAACCCCGGACCTTTCGGAGAGCCGTTTGGCTGGGCACTCGCGACAACCAAGGACTTCGTCAATTACAAAGACTTTGGCGAGAGCCTTGAGCGTGGCGGCGACGAGGAAGTCGACCAGTATGTTTATGCCGGCACGGTGTTTAAGGTGGGCGACAAGTACCATGCGCTCTACACTGGTTGCAATCGCGATAAGGTCAAGGCACGCTTGATGAAGCAGGTTCTTCTTCACGCAACGAGTGACGACGCCGTCAAGTGGGAGAAGAACATCGCCGAGACGCTGCTTCCGCCCCAGGAGGGTTACGATGACCGCAACTGGCGCGATCCCTTTGTGCTTTGGGATGAGGAGAACGAAGAGTACATGCTCATCCTCGGCACGCGCGTGGGCGAGGACAAGCGTCTGATGACCGGGCGTCTGGTCAAGTTCACCTCCAAGGACCTGGATACCTGGGAGTTCCAGGGCGACTGGTGGAATCCGGGCCTTTACACCATGTTCGAGATGCCTGATCTCTTTAAGATGGGCGACTGGTGGTATCTGGTGTTCTCCGAGTACAGTGATGGCAACAAGACCCGTTACCGCATGTCTCGCTCCATCAACGGTCCTTGGATCACTCCTGCTGACGATTCATTCGATGGCCGCGCGTACTATGCCGCGCGTACCGCATTTGATGGCGAGCGCCGCGTTCTCTTTGGTTGGGTTCCTACGCGTGACGAGGGTGGCGATCCCAGCTCTTACCTGTGGGGTGGCACCTTTATGCCTCTCGAGATCGTTCAGCGTGCCGACGGAACGCTCGGCACCAAGCTCCCTGACAGCATGCTTGGCGCCTTTGGCGAGGCTAAGGCAGTCGAGGCCTTTGAGCTTTCCTGCGAGTCGGGCAAGGTCGAGCAGGTGCTCGCCGCGGATGCCGGTTCCACCTATATGCTCGATGCCGACATTGAGCTCGCCGGTGACGCTGCCGGCTTCTCGGTGAAGCTTGCCGAGGACGCCGAGTCCGGTCTTGCCTATGAGTTCCGCGCCAACCTGCGTGAGGGCAAGCTCGAGTTTACGGCGGCCCCCCAGTATCCGTGGTTCCAGGTCAACAACATGGGCCTCGAGCGTCCGTTGTTCTTTAAGGGCGAGGGCACTCATCATGTGCGCCTGGTCGTTGACGACGATATCGCGACCATCTTTGTCGATGATGTTGCGCTCAACGCTCGCTTCTGCAATAAGCAGGGCCAGGGTGTGGCACTGACGGTCACCGACGGTACGCTCAAGTGCGCAAATGCAACGATCGCGTCTCTGTAATGGCATCAAAACGTTTTATGATTTCGTAAGGGAATGGAGAGGAACATGGACTACAAAGTAGTGTCTCAGCAAGTCGTCGATAACGTCGGCGGTCTGGAGAACATCGAGGGCGCCACGCATTGCGTTACGCGTCTGCGTCTGGTGCTCAAGGATACGAGCAAGTACAACAAGGCCGAGCTCGAGAACATCGATGGCGTCAAGGGCGTGCTGTACAACAGCGGCCAGCTCATGATCATCTTCGGTACCGGTACCGTCAACAAGGTCTACGATGAGTTTATGGCTCTGACGGGCGTTAAGGAGATCAGCGCTTCCGAGGTCAAGGGCGCCGAGGCGGACAAGAAGGGCAAGTTCTTCTCGGTCCTCAAGGTATTCTCGGATATCTTTATCCCCATCATTCCCGCTTTCGTCGGCGCTGCTATCATCATCGGCCTTAAGTCGCTGATCGTTGCCAACGGCCTCTTTGGCATGGAGGGCAGCCTTGCCGACCACAGCGAGTTCCTCAAGAACCTCGCAAGCTTCTTTGCCATTATCGCCACCACGTTTGACTACCTGCCTGTCCTGGTTATGTACAGCGCGGTGAAGCGTTTTGGCGGTAACCCGATTCTGGGCATCCTCGTCGGTATCGTCATGGTTCACCCGAGCCTTATGAACCGCAACACGTTCGTTATGGATCCGACGGGTGCTGAGTACTGGAACTTTGGTCCGCTCTCCATTCCCATGGTTGCTTTCCAGGGCGGCGTGTTCCCTGCAATCCTGACTGCCTGGTTTATGGCCAAGGTCGAAAAGATTGCCCAGAAGTACATCCCCGAGGTCGTTTCGTTCGTCTTTGTCCCGACCGTTACCCTGATTCTTGCTAACGTCGCCCTGTTCACCGTGTTCGGCCCGCTCGGCAACCTGATCGGCGACGTCCTCGCCGGTGTAATCGATATCCTGTACAACAGGATGGGCGTCTTCGGTGCCTTTGTCTTTGCCGCATTCCTGCAGCCGCTCGTCGTTACCGGTACGCATCAGTTCATCCAGGGTATCGAGGCAAACCTCGTCGCCACGACTGGCTTCAACTACATCCAGGCCATCTGGTCGGTTTCCATCATCGCCCAGGGCGGCGGCGCCATCGGCATGTACCTCATTCACAAGAAGCATTCCAAAGAGCGCAACATCTGCATGTCGTCCTTTATCCCGACGCTGGTCGGTATCTCCGAGCCCGCAATCTTTGCTGCAAACATGCGCTACTCGATCATCCCGTTCATCTGCGCTTGCATCGGTGCAGGCTGCGGCGGTGCCTTCGTGAAGCTCTTTGAGGTGCGCGCCATCGGTCAGGGTCTGACCGGCGTGCTTGGCCTGCTCATCGTCACGCCCGAGACGCTCGTGTGGTATGTGGCTGGCAATCTCATCGCCTTTATCGTGCCGATCGTCTTGATCTTTGCCTACAACAAGGCAAAGGGCGTGCCGACCACTGATGAAGAGGGCGCTGGTGCTGGCTTCGATGTCAGCTTCTAGTTGAGCCGTTCAGCGTAATCTGAGGATAAGTCCATTTGGGGAAGGGCGTTCGGCTCGTGTGAGTCGAGCGTCCTTCCCCATAGACGAGAAAGTCAACGGCGATGTTTAATCAAAAAAATAAGGTGACACGCGCGGACTATGAGCAGTGGCGTGCCGGACAGGATGAGACGGCGGGTCGCATCGCGTCCGACCCCGATAGGCTCCTGTTCCATGTGGAGCCTGAGCTTGGCTGGCTCAACGACCCCAACGGTTTGGTGCAGATCGGTGATACGTATCACATCTATCACCAATACGATCCGTTCGATGCTGCGCATGGCGGTCCAGTGCTTTGGAACCATCTGACGACAAAGGATTTTGTGACGTACGAGAATCACGGTCCCGCGCTGTTCCCCGATTCCGATTTGGATTCGAGTGGAGCGTATTCTGGTTCTGCCTTTGTACGTGATGGCAAGATTCACTACTTCTATACCGGCAACGTTAAGCATTTTGACCGTGATGATTACGACTACGTGTTGACGGGCCGTGAGCAAAACCAGATTCATATGGTTGCCGAGAATCCCGACGAATTGGGCGAGAAGTGTGTGGCTGTTGGGCCGGTCGATTACCCCGACGATATCGGTACGCACGTACGCGACCCCAAGATCCTTGAACACGATGGTATCTACTACATGGTTCTGGGCGCTCGTACGAAAGTCGACCGCGGCTGCGTGCTTGTCTATATTTCGCGCGATCTAGAGGATTGGAGCTATGCGACGCGCATTGAGCTGGGCGAGAAGTTTGGTTTTATGTGGGAGTGCCCTGATCTATTTGAGCTTGATGGCGAGCTAATTCTCGTTTGCTGTCCGCAGGGCGTGCCCGCCGATGGTTGGCGTTACCGCAATCCGCACCAGTGCGTGTGGTTCTCCATCGAGGCCGATTGGGAGGCGCCGAGCTTTAAGATCACCGGGCAGGGCATGCCCCCGATGGTCGATGCCGGCTTTGATTTCTACGCACCGCAGTCCTTTGAGGATGCTGCGGGTCGGCGTTTGATGATCGGGTGGTCTGGTTGCCCCGATGCGACGGCAGAAAACCCGACGGTGGCACGCGGGTGGCAGTGCGCGTTGACGGTGCCGCGAGAGCTGAGCATACGCGATGGTAAGCTCTGTCAGCAGCCGGCGCACGAGATTGAGAAGATGCGCGGCGACTGCGTTCGCGCGACAGGCGGTGAAACCGTTGAGGAGCCGGGCCGCCTGTTTGATCTTGTGGTTTCCTGTGAGGGCGCCCAGGTGATCGAGCTCGAAATCCGCAAGGGTGTCTTTGTGCGTTATACGGACGGGATGCTTACCCTCGATATGGGTGACGAAGGCTATGGGCGCGACCAGAGGTCGATTGAGCTCGGCGAGCTTCGCGACCTACGCGTGCTTTCGGACACTACGATGGTCGAGATTTTTGCAAATGGCGGCGAGGCAGCACTTACGAGCCGGACCTATTCGCCGGCGGTTCCGGCGATGGAGCTGCACGCCGAGGGTGCGGTATCGATGAATTTCTACCGCCTCGTGCATTAACCGTGCATGGAGTACGATTGGACTTGCTGGGCGGAATGTGTCGCAGTTACCGCGGCCAGCTACCGTTTATCGCGTATAGCGACCGTTTGCGGAATAAGTAACACTCCTTAATAAACCGTGTAGAATCTCAGGATGCACGGAGTTTTCCAGGGAGACGCTGTCCTTTGTTGTGTGCAAGGGGCGGCGTCTCTTTGGCGCTTGGACGCTGTTGTGCAACAGTGCGGCGGCGCGTGCCATGTATTGAAAAGCCAATGTTGAGATGGGTCGTGATAAGAATGGGCAAATACGTAATCGTGGTTGAATCTGGTTCGGATGTGACGCCGGAGCTCTGCGAGCGCTACGGCATCGTGCGCGTGCCCATGCATGTCACGATTGGTGACGAGACCGTCGAGGACGGCTCGATCGATCCGCTTGAGATTTACTCGCGCTGCAACGAGTTTGGTGTGATGCCCAAGACCAGCGGCTGTGCGCCGGCAGATTTTGCGCACGTATATGACCGTATCCATGCCGAGCAGCCCGATGCGACCATTCTGCATCTTGCGTACTCCGAGGCCACGACCTGCTCGCATCAATCATCGAAGATCGCCGCCAAGGGTCGCGACTACGTCTACTCCATGGACACGCGCTTTGTCTCGGTGGGGCAGTCGCTCGTTGTCGTCGAGACCGCCAAATACATCGAGACTCACCCCAATGCCACCGTCGACGAGATCTTCGCCTTCGCGAACTCCGTCATGGACCGCGTGCTGCTGGGCTTTGTTCCTACGGACCTTGCCTTCCTTAAGGCGGGCGGTCGCTTGTCCAACGTCGCGTTCCTGGGCGCCCATCTGCTCAAGATTAAGCCCTGCATTGAGGTGACGGGCGGTAAGTTCGTGGCGACCAAGAAGTTCCGCGGTTCTATGCTCAAGTGCGCCCGCGCCTTCATTGACCACATGGTTGCGAAGGGCGAGATTGACTACTCGCACATTGGCCTGGCGTATTCGGTGGGCCTTTCCCAGGAGCTGCGCGATGACATGGAAGTCTATGCGCATGACCTGGGCTTTAAGGACGTTACCTGGACTCAAGTCGGCGGCGTCATCTCGAGCCATTGCGGCCCGACCGCCTTCGGTGCGGTGCTCACGCTTAAGGCGTAAAGGCCGCAGGCGAGCGTTCTTCAGCCTGACATCTCGACGTAGCCCCCAGCCATGGTGATGGGGGATAGATTAAAACGTGCCGTTCTAGTCCGAGACGTTTAAACGCAAACGCATGGGCTAGAATGGCTCTGGCATTTTAATTGGTTGCATCCAAGGAGAGGCAAGGTAGCGCGAATGGCAGAAATGACGCTTGAGGGTGTGGACGCTCGTCCCGAGGACTCTGCGTTTGCCCTGGGCCGCGTACATTCGATTGAAACGATGGGTACGGTCGATGGGCCCGGCATCCGCTTCGTAGTGTTTGTCCAAGGCTGCCCCATGCGCTGTGCGTATTGCCACAACCCCGATACCTGGTCGGTTAACGGCGGCACCATGGTGACCGTAGAGCACCTGATGGACGAGTTCCAGAGCAACCATGAGTTTTACCGCAGCGGTGGTATTACGGTGTCCGGCGGCGAGCCGCTCCTGCAGCCTGAGTTTTTGGCCGACCTGTTCCACGCCATGCACAACAACCCCGATGGTCGCGTGCACACCTGCTTGGATAGCTGCGGCTATGCGTTCGACCCCGCGCATCCCGAGAAGTTCGATGCCGTACTCAACGAGACCGATATGGTGCTGCTCGACATTAAACACGCCGATCCCGTCGAGCATAAAAAGCTGACCGGTTGCGATCCCGCACGCATTCTGGCGTTTGGTGATGAGCTTGCGCGCCGCAAGATTAAGGTCGTTATCCGCCACGTGGTGGTGCCGGGCATTACCGATGCGGTTGAGGAGTGCGAGGCGCTCGGCCGCCTCATCGCCCCGTGGCACAACGTGGTGGGCCTGGAAATGCTGCCGTATCACACGATGGGTGTCGTCAAGTACGAGCAATTGGGCATTCCCTATAAGCTCGAGGGCGTTCCACAGATGGATACCGCGCGCATGCCCGAGCTGCGCAGCGCCGTCATGACGGGCATGAAAAAGCGCCGCGCGGAACTCAAAAACGCCATCGGCTAGCGATCCATTTTCGCCCCTACTCATTGGGGACAGACTTAAATGAGTGCCCCTGGGCACCAAGTTGATTGCCAAAGAGCCCCGTCAAGTTGCGGTGGAATAGTTCTTGTTTTTCGGCTTATGCCGCCCAAACAGGAACTATTTCACCGCAACTGCGTTTTGGGCGGAGATGCGCAACAGAATCATGCCATTTGGATAAATACGCTTGTGGTTTCTTTAAAGACACCTTAAACGCTGCTGAATATCTTTGGAAAGAAATGCCTGCTCGGTATTATGCTGCTCGTATATAAACGGTAGCAGTCAGGAGACCACGTGCGAAACAACGCATCGCGGAGCGAGTATGTGCCGCAGCATGGCAGCAGATATGAGACGAAGGGCACGCCTTCGCGTGGCCTCGCTGACGTTCGCATCCGCGTGACGAAGATTGCCGCCGTTGGGATGCTAACGTTGGCGGTTATTATCCTCGGAATTACCGCCAAAACCTACGCGTCGGAGCGAATGGCACACTCAGATGCGTCAACGGTACAGACGCAAAACAAAAAGGTCTCTGAATCTAAAGCTACCGCAAGTCAAACCCTGTCGACAGCGAGCCTTAAGACGAGGCTTTCGAAGGCGGACTTTAACGATATTCCCTCAGGCGATACCGTGCAGACCTTCTCATTGGTTGATGACCAGATCCCCGCCCTGGAGGGTGGGAGCCTCGCCGCGCTCCAAGATGCCCTTGATCAGGCCCAGGAATTGGGCGATGTGGGCGTGGTGTTTTACGATTTGTCGAGCGGCAAGGGCGTGACGTATAACGCCGATATCGAGGTTTACGGCGCGAGTAGCTACAAGGCACTCTATGCGTTGTACATCTGCGAATCTCTGGTCGAGACGGGCCAGGTCTCACTCGATGATACCCTGGGCACCTATGGTGGCTATAGCATGGGCTGGCGGACGGTGCGCGACCTAATCGAGGCCGCGGTCGTTAATTCGGATAACGACTCGTTTATCGCGTTACGCGCGGCGTTTGACCATGCCGGTTACGAGGATTGGATTGTCAGTCTTGGCATCGATTACGATACCGCGCTCGATCCGATGAGTGATTTTCCCACTTATTGCCCGCGCACCTCGGCCAAGTTGTGGCGCGAGATGAGCGAGTATTTGAGCTGTGGCAGTGAGGCCTCCCAGTGGTTATCTGAACTGCTGTCATCAACATCGTGCTCATTTATCCGTGATGGGATTGCCGATGAGCAGGTTTTGGTGCGCAACAAGGCGGGCTGGATTAGCGAGGATGGTTGCTATTCGACATGCGATGCGGGCCTTATCGACATCGATGGCCGTACCTATGTCATGAGCATCATGACATCGATGCCATGGAGCGATCGCTCGAGTGAGCTGGTGGCTGCGATTGCTAAGGTGTTCTTTGATACGCGAGCTACGCTGGCCTAGCGTGTTCGTTTGGCGTTGGCAAACAAAATGCTGGTACCATACCGTGGTTGAGAATTTCGTATAGGTTTGGGGAATGGCATGGCTACCATCGCGATTATCGGTGCACTCGAAAAAGAGATCATGCAGATTAAGGAAGAGCTGAGTAACGTTTGCGAGGCACAGGAGGCAGGCTTGACCGTTGTGAGCGGTAAGCTCGACGGCCTGTCGATTGTCGCCACGACGGCGGGTATGGGCACGGTAAACGCTGCCGCCGCAACACAGCACCTCATTAGCAAGTATGCTCCACAGGCAGTTGTGCTTTCGGGTATCGCGGGCGGTTTGAACCCCAAGCTCCATATCGACGACGTGGTCATCGGCAAATGCCTGCGCTATCTGGATACCGATACCGCGCTTATCGCCGAGTCTGCACCGGGGCTCGAGGAGTTTGGCTCGACGCCTGCGCTGGTCGATATTGCTGCCGATGTGCTTGCTGAGCGTGGGTTTGTTGATGCTTCGACAAATGCAGCCGCTTCGAACGAGGGAGCCAAACAATTCCTGGTCGGCACGATTGCCACGGGTAACCGCTTTGTGACGGGCGCCGCCATGCGCAATGACGCTATCGAGGCGACGCATGCCGATTGCGTCGGCATGGAGGGCGCGGCAATTGCCCATATCGCAACCAAAAATGGTGTCGATTGCCTGGTGCTGCGCGCTATCAGCGATAATTGTGACGAGGCGTACGATGCGATTTGCGACCGCGAGTTCGACCTGTTCGAGTATGCCCGTACCGCGAGTGGCATTACGCTCGATATCGTTCGCCGTATCGCTGCTATCTATTAGCGCGCTTTTTTGTAAGAACCTACGACCAAGGAGTGTCCATGGCCGATTCTATTAACTACCAGCTTGCCAAGTTCGTTGCCAGCTATGGCAAGGTTTCGCAGATTCCCGAGTCCACCTGCCCCGAGGTGAGCTTCGTCGGCCGCTCCAACGTGGGCAAGTCGTCGATCATGAACAAGCTTTTTGGCCGCAAGAACCTCGTCAAGGTTTCGAGCACGCCGGGTAAGACGAGCAACATCAACTTCTTCGAGGCCGACGACGTGCACTTTGTCGACCTGCCGGGCTATGGTTTTGCCCGTCGTTCCAAGGCCGAGCGTGACCGTTGGGCAGAACTTATCGGCGACTTCTTCGACTCGGAGCGCAGCTTTAACTTGGTCGTGTCGCTGGTGGACATTCGCCACGATCCCAGTAAGCTCGACCATGACATGATCGACTACCTGCAGGGCAACGAGTTCAACTTTATCGTCTGCCTCACCAAGGCCGACAAGCTCAGCCGCACCCAGCAGGCCCGCCAGGCAGCAGCCATCAAAAAGCAACTCAACGTCCCGGCCGAGAACGTAATCATCACAAGCTCCCAAACCGGCACCGGCATCGACGAACTCAAAAAGCGCATCGCCGAGGCCTGCCTCTAATAAGCGCCCCTATCAATAAAAGGCAGGCTATCAGCCCGGCGACTTTCCAGAGCGTAGGTCTCTGTAGCCGCCGCCAGCGAAGCTAACGTAGGGGAGGCCAGGGGCTTTGCCCCCAAATCTTTCCGCAGGACGGCAGGACCCCCGCCGCACGAAGTGCGCAGCGGGGGTCCTGCCATGTCCGAGGACGATTTGGGGGCAAAGCCCCTGGCCTCCCCGGCGAGTATACGGGACGGCGACTACAGGTATTCGATCTGGGCGCCTTCCGTGTCGCACGTCAGAATATGCGTATCACACTTAGGGAACTGCTCGCGCAGCTTGACCTGCAGGAACTTTGCCACGATAGTGTCGTCGGTCACCGCCATAAGGGTTGAGCCTGAACCGCTGATCCAGATGGTCTTGGCGCCGCCGTTAAGGCAGGTGTCGCGCACGGCGTTGTAGTCGGGGATGAGGCGGCGGCGATAGGGCTCCTGGATGCGGTCGTCGTTGGCGGCGGCAATCAGGTCAAGGTCGCCGGTCTCCAGACCGCGCGTCATGCCGGCGATGCGGCCCATCTGCCACACGGCGGTGGAGAGCGGAATCTCCTGCGGCACGACCTTGCGTGCCTCACTCGTGTGTACCTCGTAAGGTGGAATCACGGTAATAAAACGCAAGCGGTCGCTCACCTCGTAGCGCAGGCACTGGGGGAGCGAATCGGTCGGCGTAAAGGAGCAGACGGCGCCGCCCAGGATAGCGGGGGCGACGTTATCGGGATGGCCCTCGACCTCGGTGGCGATGCGGACGAGCTCGGCGCGGTCGACGGTGTGGCCTGTCAGCGCGGCGGCAGCCATAATGCCAGCGACGACGCAGGTGGAGCTGGAACCCAGGCCGCGGGCGACGGGCACATCGGTCTGAATGTCGATGGCGACGGGGAAGGCCGGCTCGCCCCATGCGGCCAGTGCATCGACAAAGCTCACGTAGACCAGGTTGTTCTCGTTTTGGAATTCCTCGGGGCATCCGGTGATGGTGAGCTTATCGGAGCGCTCGAAGGTGAAGTGCGAGTAGAGGCTGACGGCCATGCCGAGGGTGTCGTAGCCAATGCCTAGGTTGGCGCTGGTTGCTGGGACGGTGATTTTGATCATGTGGGTCCTCCTGGGCGGGTCTGGCCGTTTAGTTCGCTGCTCGGGCAGTCCTGGCTCGCTCGGAAAGCACATTAAGTGCTTTCCGGCTCGTGCGGAACTCGCGACGAACTAAACGGCCAGACCCGCTCGCATGCTCGTCATCATCCCGAAAGCTAAATAAAAAGAAGGTGCGCCGGCTTTCGCCGGCGCCTTATAAGGGGTTTAGTTGGTAGCCATCTTTTTTGCTGCGGACTCGACGTAGCTTGCCATCTCATCGACGTCGCAGACGTCTTCGAAGCGGACGGGCTTGGATTCGAGTTCGGCGAGCTGGGTCGGGGCGACCGTGTTGGTGGCCTGCTCGAGCACACGCATAGCCTCAAAATCATCCTCGGGAACGTCGAGGCCCAGGGCGTCGCAGCAGGCGCGTGGGAACTTGTAGGGGCTGGCGGTCGAAAGCAGCACGCGGGCCTTGGCGCCCTCGGCGGGAGCAACCTTTTCAAAGACGTGATAGCCGCAGGCGGTGTGCGGGTCGATCACGTAGCCGTTCGCATCCCAGCAGCTCTTGATGGCAGCACGGACCTCGTCCTCGCTGGCCCAGCCGCAGCCAAACACGCTCTGGATCTTGGCCAGCAGCTCGGCGGGCACCTCGTAACGACCGGTCTGGGCAAGCTGCTCCATAAGGCCGGCAACGAGCTCGCAGTCGCCGTCGGACAGGAAGTAGAGCATGCGCTCCAGGTTGGAGCTAATAAGGATGTCCATCGACGGCGAGATGGTCGTGAAGAACGGACGGTTGCGGTCGTAGACGCCGGTGGTCAGGAAGTCAGCGAGCACGTTGTTCTTGTCGCTCGCGACGATGAGCTTGGCGACGGGCAGACCCATGCACTTGGCATAGTAGCCGGCCAGGATATCGCCAAAGTTGCCGGTCGGTACGCAGAACTCCACGGAGTCGCCGGCCTCGATGGCGCCGGCGCGCAGCAGCTGCGCATAGGCGGCAAAGTAGTAGACGACCTGCGGCACCAGGCGACCGACGTTGATCGAGTTGGCGCTTGAAAGCACCGTGCCGGCGGACTCAAGACGCTCGGCAAGCTCCTTATCGGCAAAGATGCGCTTGACGGCGCTCTGGGCATCATCGAAGTTGCCGCGGATGCCGCAGACGGCGACGTTGTCGCCCTCTTGCGTGGACATCTGCAGGTTCTGGACGCGGCTGACTTTGCCTTCGGGATAAAAGACGGTAATACCCGTGCCCGGAGCGTTGGCAAAACCGGCGAGTGCGGCCTTGCCGGTGTCGCCCGACGTGGCGGTGACGATCATGATGCGCTCGGCGCCGCCGTCCTTGGCGGAAGTGCGGGCCATCAGGCGGGGGAGCATCTGCAGGGCGACGTCCTTAAAGGCACTCGTGGGGCCGCCAAAGAGCTCCATCACATAGGTCTGAGGGGCGTCAGCGCCCGGCGCAGCGTCGAGTTTAACGAGCGGCGTAACCTCTTCACTCGCGAACGTGCCGCGGTATGCCTCGTCGACACACGCCGAAATTTCTTCGGCCGTGTAATCATTCAGTAACATTCCCAACACATCTTGAGCGATTTCAAAGTACGATTTATCTGCAAGCGAGCTGATATCGACCTGCTGGGTGCCGAGCTCGTCCGAGACAAACAAACCCCCGTCGGGAGCGATGCCGGTACGGATTGCCACCTTACTTGAGCACGATAAAGTGCGTCCTCGTGTACTATGATAAGTTCCCATATAACACTGCTCCTCGGATGCCTTGGTCCCAATCGGTGAAACCATGGTATCAGAGCGTGCAAAATAGGTTCGCAGAGGCTTTTTAGAAAGGTAACCTCCAGCCCATGATTAAGATTGCCAAGTTTGGCGGCTCGTCGGTCGCCGACGCCGAACACTTCAAGAAGATCAAGGCCATCGTCGATGCCGATTCGGCTCGCCGTTTTGTGGTGGTTTCCGCCTGCGGTCGCCGTTTTAAGGGTGACACCAAGGTGACCGACCTGCTCTATCTGGTTAACGCGCACGTTAAGTACCACGTGTCGTGTGAGGAGCTGCTTGAGGACATTGGCCAGCGCTATTTTGATATCGCTGACGAGCTGGAGCTCACCTATCCCATCCGCGAGGAGTTTGCGGCCTTTGCTGAGCGCGCCCGCTCGGGCGGCTACTCTACCGAGGAGCTCGTGAGCCGCGGCGAGTACTTCACCGCTCGCCTCATGGCCGAGTACCTGGGCCTGCCGTTCCTGGACGCCGCGACGGTTGTGGCGTTCCATCACGACGGTACCCTCAGCATGAATCGCACCTCCGAGCTGGTGCAGGAGTACGGTCAGCAGGGCGGCTTTGTTATGCCCGGTTTCTACGGCGCGACGCGTGAGGGCCAGATCAAGCTGCTCGACCGTGGCGGCGGCGATATTTCCGGCTCGATTCTGGCCAAGTGCCTGGGCGCCGATCTGTACGAGAACTGGACCGACGTCTCGGGCTTCTATTCTGCCGATCCGCGTATTGTTCCCGAGGCTCAGCCCATCGCCCGCGTTACCTACGAGGAACTGCGCGAGCTTTCGTACATGGGTGCGAGCGTCCTGCACGAGGAGGCTGTGTTCCCCGTGCGCGAGGCGGGTATTCCGCTGGTCATCAAGAACACCAATGCGCCGCAGGATCCCGGCACCATCATTAGCGAGACGGCCGATGAGGGCGAGGCAGAGCCCATCATTACCGGCGTGACCGGCAAGCGCGGTTTTGTCGCCATCAACGTCGCCCGCGACCGCACCAAGCCCCGTGTCGGCTTTATGCGCCGTGCGCTTTCGGTCTTCGAGCGTTATGACGTTTCCGTCGAGCACATGCCCACCGGTGTCGACCGCTTTGGCGCCGTGGTGCAGGAGCAGGACGTGCACGACTCGCTGTACTCGCTCGTGGGCGACATTCAGCAGGAGGTCGAGCCGCTCGAGATCGAGGTCGTCGAGGGCCTGGCGCTTATCGCGACCGTCGGTCGTAACCTGCGCGGTCGTGCCGGCATCTCTGGCCACCTGTTTGGCATGCTTGGCCAGGCGGGCGTGAGCGTGCGTATGATTTCACAGAGCTGTGACGAGATCAACATCATCATCGGCGTGGAGGAGAAGGACTTTGATCTGGCGATTCGGACCATTTACCGTGCCTTCTCCGATGAGAACGGCATTGTGAAGGTCTCCGACCTGGAGGCTCCTGCGCCGGTCGATCCCGCTCTGGCCGCGCTCCACAAGTAGCTGCCATCCCGGTTGATTTTTGGGATAAGTGCCAAAAATCTACGGCGGGGCGTTTCGTTTCGGTTTCGTTTCGGCGGGGCGGGTTTCGTGCCCGCCCCGTTCTTGTATACACTGGCAACAATAATCGGCCTGCTCGGCGTGCGGGCAAAAGCCACAACCTTCAAAGGGGGAAGCATGAAACAGTACACGGTTGCTATTTTGGGCGCGACGGGAGCCGTGGGCACCCAGATGCTCGAGTGCCTCAACGAGCAGGAGTTCCCGGTCGGCAAGCTCAAGCTGTTGGCAAGTGCACGCTCCGCGGGCAAGACCGTTGAGTTCCGCGGCGAGCAGATCGTGATCGAAGAGGCTTGCCCCGAGGCCTTTGAGGGCTGTGATATTGTGCTCGGAGCCGCCGGCGACGATATCGCGAAGGAGCTACTGCCCGAGGCCGTCAAGCGCGGTGCCGTCGTGGTTGACAACAGCCACGCCTTCCGCATGGATCCCGAGGTGCCGCTGGTCGTGCCCGAGATCAATGCCGACGACATCAAATGGCATCACGGCCTTATCGCCAACCCCAACTGCGCGACCATTATCGGTCTGGTTCCCACGTGGCCGCTGCATCAGCTCGCCGGCGTGAAGCGCATGATCGTCTCGACGTATCAGGCGGCTTCGGGTGCCGGCGCTCCCGGCATGGCCGAGCTCGAGGCTCAGCTGGCCGCCCTGGGCCGTGGCGAGGAGATTCCCGAGCCGCGCGCGTTTGCCGCCCAGCTGGCGAGCAATCTGATTCCGCGGATCGGCGGTGTCAAGGAGGAAGGCTTTACCTCCGAGGAGATGAAGCTGCAAAACGAGGGCCGCAAGATCATGCACCTGCCCGAGCTGCGCGTGAACTGCACCTGCGTGCGCGTGCCCGTGCTGCGTTCGCACTCCGAGAGCATTACGCTCGAGTTTGAGCGCGATATTACGGTGGAAGAGGCCCGTGCTGCGCTGGCTACTGCTCCCGGCGTCAAGCTGGTTGACGATATGGCTGCCGAGGATGCACACGACCGCTTCCCCATGCCGATGGACACCTCCGACCAGGACCTGATTTGGGTCGGCCGCGTGCGCCGCGACATCTCGAACCCCGAGGTTGCGCGCGGCATCACCTTCTGGTGCTGCGGCGACCAAATCCGTAAGGGCGCGGCAACCAACGCCGTCCAGATCGCTAAGCTGCTCTGCGAGTAGTGTGACCTGTCCGGCGGGGGCCGGGCTTAGTTTTCAGAACGTCCTCGACCATGTGTGGCGCCTTGTCCTGCTCCTTCGGAGCCGCGGACAAGGCGCCACACTGGTCTGCGGAGTGTTCTGAAAACTAAGCCCGGCCCCCGCCTGCGGTGATGCTGTTGCGAGTGGCTTGCGATGGGGCCGTTGTTGGTTGGGGTCGCTGGGCTGATGGGAGCACGTGGCTGTTGTGGGCCCTGCTCCCGGCGGCGGCCTCGGCGCCTTGCGCCCGCCGCCTTTGGGGACTGCGGAGCGCGGCCGGCAGCTGCGGCGCGTTAGCGCCTGCAGCCAAGGGTGACTTTGGGGTCGATTGGGGTTGTCTGCACAATTCGCGGTATTATGTTGCGGAGTTTTGAAAGGAGCCGCTGGTGGTCACGACGACGTTTGCTTCGCCTTTGGGCGAAATCTTGCTTGCCGCTGATGGCCGCGGTCTGACGGGACTTTGGTTTGAGGGGCAGGAGCATTTTGGCTCCACGCTTCTCAAAGAAGATCCCGAACATGTTGAAGGCGCCGATGCAGTTTCTGGTGCTGGCGGCATGTCGTCGGTGAGTCCGGCAAATGGTGCGGCGTCTTCGGTGCTTGAGCGTTCCTGGGCTTGGCTGAATGCTTATTTTGCAGGGCAGGAACCTCGGTTTACGCCGCCGTTGCATTTGATTGGCACGGCGTTTCAGCGTGAAGTTTGGTACGAGCTGCTTTCTATTCCGTGTGGCGAGGTCGCCACGTATGGCGAGATTGCCCAGCGTGTTGCGGCTCGACATCGTGTACCGGGAAACGAAGATCCCGTTGTGTCTCCCCGTGCCGTGGGGGCCGCGGTCGCGCGTAATCCCATTTCGATCATTGTGCCGTGCCATCGTGTGGTTGCCGCCGACGGCTCGCTTAACGGATATGCCGGTGGTCTCGACCGCAAGGAGTGGCTGCTGCGGCTTGAGGGCGCGTACGAAGAATAGCGCCCGAGCTTTTTGCATGATAAAGGCGTCGCGAAAGAGTGAGTTGCTGTTCTATTGCCTCCGGCGTGCGGACAAGCGTTTGGCATCTGCGCCTTAAGTTTGGCTAAGCCATATCCTGCGTATTTGAAAACGCGCAGGTTGAGCAGCTAAGGCTGCGCTAAGGCGGTCGACGGTGCGCTATCATCGGCAATATCGAAATCTGTATAGCCGCGCGCCAAAGGAACAACTATGAAGCTGATGCTTGCCGAGGACGAACCCGGCCTCTCCCGTGCCCTTACCGCGATTCTTCAACATAGCGACTACGAGGTCGACACCGCCCTCGACGGTCTGACGGCGCTCGAATATCTGCTCGCCAACGACTATGACGCCGCAATCCTGGACATCATGATGCCCGGCATGGATGGCATTGAGGTGCTCAAGCGCACACGCGCCGCCGGTAAGCGTCTGCCCATCATTATGCTCACGGCAAAAAGCGAGGTGTCCGATAAGGTCGAGGGCCTGGATGCCGGTGCCAACGATTACCTGACCAAGCCGTTTGCCGCCAAGGAGCTGCTTGCGCGTATTCGTGCCATGACGCGTGCCGCGACGGCAATTGACGCCACGACGCTCAGCGTGGGCAACGTGCGTCTCGACACGACATCGTGCACGCTCGTTGGCCCTTTGGGCGAGGAGCACCTGGCCAATCGTGAGTTTCAGCTTATGGAGCTCTTTATGCGCAACGCCGGCACGCGCATGCCCACCGAGCGTCTGATGCTCGGGGTTTGGGGTGAGGACGCGCCCGAAGGCGCCAACTTGGTGTGGGTCTACATCTCGTACCTGCGCAAAAAGCTGACGGCGCTTGGTGCCAACGTGGCCATCCGTGTATCGCGCAACCAGGGCTATTCGCTCGAGGTTGTTGAGGAGGGCGAATAGGCGTGAGCGCGAGTGCGTGGTGGAAGCGCACGACGGAGCGGTTTCACGCTGCCTCGAGTGGTACAGGGCGGGCAAATTCTGCTGACGCATTGGGCCGCCGCCTGCGTCGCAAGTTCATCCTCGTTGCCATGGGTGCTGTGACCGTGGTGCTCACGCTCATCATTGCCGGCATCAACGTCGTCAACTACTCGCATGTCTGCAAGATGGCCGATGCTCGCCTGGACTATATCTTGGCGGGCAAGGATGGCATTGATTGGGAGGACGAGCCTAAGACCGATCCCGGTCAGGATGCGGTTGCCGGCAAGGTCGCTACCGGTAACCGGGCGGCCGTTCGCGCCGGGCATTTTGAAGGTATGACGGCGGAGTCTCCCTTCGACACGCGCTACTTTACGGTGTCGATTGCCGGCGGGCGGGTGACAGATGTCAACACGGCCCGCATTGCCGCGGTGGGCACTAAGCGTGCTGCACGCATCGCTGCAGGACTATATTCCAAGGGTTGGACCTCGGGCTTTTCTGGTAACTACCGCTATACGGTTACGGTTCAGGGCGACGAGACAACCTATGTGTTCGTGGACTGCTCGCGCGAGCTTGCAAGCTTTCATTCGTTTTTGAGCGCGAGCGTGGCGATCAGTTGCATTGGCTGGCTGGCGGTGCTGGCAATTGTGGCGGGTGCCTCGGGCGCGGTGATTCGACCGATGGTCGAGAGCTACAGCAAGCAAAAGCGCTTTATTACCGATGCGAGCCACGAGATCAAGACGCCGCTGGCTGTAATTGACGCCGCCAATGAGGTGCAAGAGATCGAGAGCGGCGAGAGTGAGTGGACGCAGAGCATTCACGAGCAGGTCGCGCGGCTGACGGCGCTCACGGAGCGTCTGGTGTTTTTGGCTCGCATGGACGAGGGCTCGGCGGGCTTTACCATGACATCGATCGATCTTTCGGAGGCCGTGGACAAGGCGGCGGCGCCGTTTGAGTCGGTGGCGGTTTCGCGTGGCAAGCGTCTGTCGACGTCGATTGCAAGCGGCGTGCGAGCCCATGCCGATGCCGAGGCGGTGGCGCAGGTTGTTGAGCTGCTGCTGGACAACGCCACACGCTACGCGAGCGAGGGCAGTGTTATCGAGCTGAGCCTGCGTGCCGTCTCACGCGGTCAGGGTAAGGGCGTCGCCGAACTTGCCGTGTCGAACGCCGTGGACGAGCTGCCCGAGGGTGACCTGGACCGACTGTTCGACCGCTTCTACCGTGCAGACGTCTCGCGTAGCTCCAAGACGGGCGGCTCGGGCGTGGGTCTATCCGTCGTGCGTGCCATCGCCGAGGCCCATGGCGGGAGCGCTTCTGTCTGCGGCCACGGTAACCAGATCACCTTCACCGTCCGCCTCTAAAACCTGCCAAAATGAACCTGTCCCTTTTTGGTCGGTGCGAAATGGGTAATACTAAGGAGTTATCCGACCAGATGGGAATTAATCGATGGCTTATATCGAATTCAAAGACGTCATCAAGGCGTACGGCGAGGGCGATGCCCGCATTCACGCGCTCGACGGCGCGAGCTTTACCGTTGAGCGCGGCGAGCTCGCCATTATCCTGGGCGCCTCGGGTGCCGGCAAGACTACGGCGCTCAACATCCTGGGTGGCATGGATACGGTAACCTCCGGCACTGTGACGGTGGACGGGCGCGACGTGAGCTCCGCCAACGAGGCGCAGCTCGTGGAATACCGCCGTGCCGACGTCGGCTTTGTCTTCCAGTTCTACAATCTGGTCCCCAACCTGACGGCGCTCGAAAATGTCGAGCTTGCGGCGCAGATTTGCCCCGATTCGCTCGATGCCGAGCAAACGCTTCGTCAGGTTGGCCTGGGCGACCGTCTTGCTAACTTTCCGGCGCAGCTTTCGGGCGGCGAGCAGCAGCGTGTGTCCATCGCCCGCGCGCTGGCCAAGAACCCCAAGCTGCTCCTGTGCGACGAGCCCACGGGCGCACTCGACTACAAAACCGGCAAGCAGATCTTGCAGCTGCTACAGGACACCTGTCGCAAGCAGGGCATCACGGTCATCATCATCACCCATAACTCCGCGCTGGCGCCCATGGCCGATCGCCTGATCCGCTTTAAGAGCGGCCGCGTGGAGAGCGAGACGGTCCAGCAAAATCCCGTGCCTATCGAGACGATCGAGTGGTAGCGCCCATGGACCAAGATCGCCAAAACAGCCAAAACCACGATACGGAGCACGCAGACCGCGACTGGGAGTTCGCGACCTACCGCACTGCTCAAAGCTCAAACGATATGGTCCCGACGATTTTTCGCCGTGGCATTTACCGCACAATCCGAGGCAGTCTTAAGCGCTTCTTGTCAATCGTGGTCATCACCGCGCTTGGCGTGAGCGTGATGTGCGGCCTTAAGGCGGGCTGCGAGGATCTGCGCGATTCGGTTGACGCCTACTTTGACCAGCAGAGTGTCTATGACATTAACGTGCAGTCGACCTATGGCTTTACGCGCGACGATCTTTCGGCTATCCAAGAGGTCGACGGCGTCGAGACGGCCGAGGGCATCTACACCGAGACCGCCTACACCGCCGTGGGCACAACGCGCGAGCGCGTGGTCGTGCAAAGTCTCTCCAAGGAGAACATCGATCAGCCGGTGCTCGTGAACGGCGATTTGCCCGAGAGCGCCGATGAGGTTGCGGTGACATCGAAGTTCCTGAAGGCTTCGGGCAAAAAGCTCGGCGATACCGTGAGCTTTGCCGCCAATGACGCGAGCTCGTCGAACCAAAGCGCTAAGGACCAGTTTGCCGCGGGCGATTACACCATTACGGCCGAGGTCCTCGACCCCACTGATGTGAGCTCCGACTCGACCGTCAACGACTTTCGCGCTGCTTCGGCGGCGGACTATAAGTTCTATGTGAGCGAGGACGCCGCGACATCTTCTTCCTACTCCGCGGTCCACGTGATCGTCGAGGGAGCCAAGGATCTCAACTCCTATTCGGATGCCTACGCGGCAAAGATTAATGAGGTCAAGGGCAATATAGAGAAGATCCGCGAGGAGCGTGAGAAGGCGCGCGCTCAGGAGCTGACAGTCGACACGCCGGCAAGCTTAGATGCGGCTGAGCGCCAGGCGAATATGCTCTTTGGGATTGAACAGGGCAACATCAACCGCATGGCAGAGGGCAGTGAGGAGCGCGTGCAAGCGCAGGCCGACCTGGACCAGCGTCGCGCCGCCGCCGACCAACAGTTTGCCGATGCCCGCGCCGAGCTCTCTGACCTGGGCGAATGCACCTGGTACATCCAGGACCGCGGCAATATCGCAAGCTACTCGAGCGTGGAGAGCGATAGCTCGTCAATTGAAGCCATCGCCACGGTGTTCCCGTTCATCTTCTTTATCGTCGCCGTGCTCATCAGCCTTACCACCGCCACACGCATGGTCGAGGAGGAGCGCACACTCATCGGCCTGTATAAGGCGCTCGGTTATTCGCGCGGGCGCATCCTGTCCAAATACGTGGACTATGCGCTGTGGGCTTGTCTGATCGGCGGCGTGCTCGGCAACATCATCGGATTTGTGGGCCTGCCGCTGTTCCTGTTTACGGTGTTCGACGACATGTACTCACTGCCCCAGATGCTGCTTTCGTACGACATCGTGTCGTCGCTCGTGTCGGTGGCGCTGTTTGCCGTGGGCGTGGTGGGCGCCACGATTATCGCCTGCCGCCACGAGATGGCCGAGACCCCGGCCTCGCTTATGCGTCCCAAGGCCCCGCGCGCTGGCTCGCGCATCTTGCTCGAGCGCATCGGCTTTATCTGGCGCCGCATGGGCTTTTTGAACAAGGTCGCTGCACGCAACCTATTCCGCTATAAAAAGCGCGCCTTTATGACCATCTTTGGCATCGCGGGTTGCACCGCGCTTGTGATCTGCGGTATGGGTATTCGCGACACGTCGGTCGCGCTTTCGCCCAAGCAGTATGGGCATATCACGCGCTATGACCTGCTGGCGGTTGCCAATCCCGACGATTTTTCACAGACGTACGCGGCGCTCGACGAGCGAAGCGCAGCCAAGGATTCCGACGTGACCGTGTCTTCGACGCTGTCGATTATGACCGACAACGTCACCTTTACATTTGGCGGCAAGAGCGAGACCGTGCAGCTGATCGTGGTGCCCGATGACCGCACGAACGACCTGGACGACTACGTGCGTCTCGAGGATGAGTCCAAAGAGCCGCTATCTTTGCGTGACGGAGATGTGTACCTGAGCAAGAGTTCACAGCTGGTGCTGGGGATTCAACCGGGCGATACGGCACACGTCCAGGATTCGTCGCTCAACGTAGCCAAGGTCAAAGTCAGCGACATTTCGCTCAACTATCTGGGCAACACGCTTTACATGACGCAGGGCACCTATGAGCGCGCGTTTGGGCGCAGCGTTCGCCTCAATGGCATCTTTGCGCTGCTCAAGGGTTCGTCGGCCGACCAGATTGCGTTTAGCAAGAAGCTTAAGAGTGACGGCTGGCTTTCGATTTCGAGCACGGCCGAGCATTGGGAGAACTTCGAGGCGAACTTCACTATCATCAATTCCGTCGTGGTGCTCGTGACCTTTATGGCGGCGTGCCTGTCGTTTGTGGTGGTGTTTACGCTGTCCAACACCAACATTTCGGAGCGCAAGCGCGAACTGGCAACCATCAAGGTGCTGGGCTTCCGCCGCGGCGAGGTGCACCACTACGTCAACAAGGAGACGTTGATCCTCACGGCGATTGGCACCGCACTGGGCGTGCCGCTGGGTGGCCTGCTTGCCGAGAGCTTTACGTACATCCTGCAGATGCCGTCGCTGTACTTTGACGTCGAAGTCGAGCCGCTGAGCTACGTGCTTGCTGTGGTGCTTTCCTTCGGCTTTACGATCATCGTCAACCTCGCCACCAATCGCACCCTCAATAAGATCGACATGGTCGGCGCCCTCAAGAGCGCCGAGTAACCTGTCCTGGGATTCAAGTTCTAGCGAGCTGCCGACGCGCCCGCAGCAGCATTTTTGCATAAACCGCCCCGCCAAATGCATACTTTGACGGGGCGGTTGCTTTTTGCCCACAGGTACCCCAGGGGGCGCCGTGCAAATTCCGGAGTATTCAGCGTCCCGGGGTCCGCGGGCGCGGGGGCGGGGGTGCAAAACTGCGCTGAAAGCCCCGATTCTGAGCCCCAACGCCTCTAGAGCCGCTCGTTTTTTTACAGGATGCGGCCCACGGTGCCTGCCTTTCGCCCAAAATCCAGTATGCAGGCACCCTCGGCTGCTGAATACTCCCAAAAATGCACGCCGCATCCTACCCTAGGCACCCGTAGCTACTCTGCGGGTGCGTGGCCTGATAGTAAGTTGCGGTGGAATAGTTCCTGTTTGGCATAGCAGAGCCATGAAACAGGAACTATTCCACCGCAACGTATTGAGAGGGCTCTTGGCTGTTATGCGTACTAACATTTGTCATGAAATGGCAGGCCATTAGGGGGTTGCTACTCGTAGTTGCGGTAGGGTTGGGGCAGATTCTAACTAGAAATGGTGGTCGCTACCGGTTATTCTCGGCATACTCGGCTCATTCGATTACGGTCGCCACATGAAAGGAACCACTATGGATCTTGCGATGGCACAGCGCCTCGTCGATCGCCGCAGAGCTGCCGGTCTTTCCCAGGAGGCTCTTGCTGCCCAGTTGGGCGTAAGCCGCCAAGCTGTCAGCAAATGGGAACGCAGCGAATCCTCGCCCGATACCGATAACCTTATTGCACTCGCCGCGCTGTATGGCGTGTCACTGGATGAGTTGCTATATGGGGAAGCGGCTAGCGATGTCGACACCTCGGCCGACGATGACGTTGACGCAAATAATTACGACGAGACTGAAGGCACCGAGTCTTCTACCGAGTACGTGGATCCTGACGGCAAGCCACTTGTCGACATTTCCCTTGCACGCGGCATTCACGTCGTCGACCCCAACAAAGGTGAAGAGGTTCATGTTGGTTGGAGCGGCATCCACGTGGCTAACGAGCGCAAGGGTGAAGAGGTCCATGTGGGGCCGGGCGGATTGCATATCGATACGCTAGAGGACGATGGACACAGCGTACATACCAATGCCGACGGCACCGTCACCATCGACGGCGAGACGTTTTCCAACTGGAAAGAGGCACACGACAAGCTCGACCATCATGGCAAGCATTTCCACACCAAGATCGGTCGCGCATGGAACGAGTTTCCCTTTCCTGCACTTGTCGTCCTCGCCTATCTCGCGCTCGGCATCATCTGCGGCACGTGGGGTATGGGGCTCTTTCTGGTCTTTCTGATTCCCGTCTACGAGGCGATGGGCGACTTTATCGACCGACATCATCTCTCCAAGCTGATCGGCGTCGTCTATGCAACAGCCGCCATTGCCTGGTTCCTCTATATGTGGCTTTGTTTGGCACAGCCCCATCCCGCATGGGTCATCCTCATCACGATTCCCTTCATAGAGGCACTCATGTGCTGGTGCCGAAAGCAATGGAAGCGCCGCAAACAAGCCTAAGCCGTTCCAACCCGTCAACAATGCTTGGCCAACGCCGCTCGCTCCTTCCAAGTTGCGGTGAAATACGGACCGTTGAGGACCTTGGAGCGTCTAACAGTCCCGATTTCACCGCAACTCACGAATGGACAGGGCAATTCCAACACGGGAACTGGCATTTAACTCGCCGCATGCCAAGAAAAAGGCCGATTTACTACGATGAACTCGATGAGGCCGACCACACCCATCTTTTTCAAAAATCGGCAAGCTTTCTACCTGCGGTTTTACTTTCACCCTTTTCGGCATGGTCGAAGGCATTCGAATCATCGTAGTAATTAGGCGCATTTTGTAGCAAACGGTTCATTCAAGTTCGAACTCGAAGACCGATGGTCCCCTCATCCACGGCTGTGAGCGAAAATACCAAATAGAATAAAAATCGAATGGCTAAGTCTGTTTGGTGAACGGAGGCAATATGGGCGAGGTAACTGAAAGCGACTGGAAGCTGTTTAAAGAGCTGCTCCCAAAATGGCAAGAAAGCTATATGGAAATGCTCATCGGCCAGTACATCGAGATACTGAACGGTGGCAGTGAAGCGTCCAGTAGATTTTGGGCGTTAGAAGAGCGTATCAATAGGGATAAGCTGTCCTCAGGAGTGCTTGTGAACGATATTCGCCGCAGCACCATGCGTTATGAGATAGCCAACTTGCTTTCCGATAACGTTATCACGCTCGACGACCTTGACGGTTTCACCGAAGACATTAAGGGCTACGCACGACGTTGCATCGGTCGGCAAGAACGCTGAGCGACATGCGCATCCACAGCCGCTGTACTGCATAAACCGCCCCGCCAGATGCATATTTCGGCTGGGTGGTTGCTTTTTGCCCACGGGTACCCCAGGGGGCGGCGTGCAAATCCCGGAGTATTCAGCATCCCGGAGTCCGCGGGCGAGGGAATGGGTGCACAAAACCGCGTTGAAAGCCTTGATTATGAGCCCTCGGCACCTCAAGAATCGCTCATTTTTACAGTATGCGGCTCATGGCGCCTGCTTTTCGCCCAAAATCCAGTATGCAGGCACCCACGGCTGCTGAAAACTCCCAAAAATGCACGCTGCACCCCACCCTAGGCACCCGCAGCAAGAAGGCGAATAGCCTCGGCCTCCCCAGTTACCGCAGGAGCCCCCAGGGCTTACCTCCCAAATCTTTCCGCAGGACGGAAGGACCCCGCCGCGCGAAGCGCACGGCGGGGTCCTGACATGTCCGAGGACGATTTGGGAGGTAAGCCCTGGGGCCTCCGATGGGGGCGGTTCCAGCCGAGGCTATTCGTCGCCGAAGCTGATGCCCAACGCCTTGGCCTCGCGCACCAGGTCGCTCTGGGGGTCGACATACTTGAGCTTGCCGGCGACCTCCTCGAGTGGCATGTGGCACATCTTGCCGTCGCGCAGGGCGATCATGTAGCCAAACTCGCCGCGTAGGCAGCCAAGTGCCGCCTCGACGCCGCACTGGGTCGCAAAGATGCGGTCCTGAGCGTCGGGTTGGCCGCCGCGTTGCGTGTGGCCGGGGATGGCGACGCGGGTCTCGCGACCAGTCTTGGCTTCGATCTCCTTGGCGATGTCGTAGACAATCGAGGGGCTCGTACGCTCGGCGAGCTTCTTCTTGTACTCCTTCTTGGACAGCGCCGCGTCCTCCTTGGAGATAGCGCCCTCGGCGACGGCTACAATCGTAAAGCGGCTGCCGGTCTCCATGCGATGCTCGATGGTCTTGATGACGTTATCCATGTCGTAGGGGATCTCGGGGATCAGGATGACGTCCGCACCGCCTGCGACGCCGGCGTACAGCGGGATCCAGCCAACCTTGTGGCCCATGATCTCGATGACAAACACGCGGCCGTGGCTCGACGCAGTGGTGTGGATGTCGTCGATGCACTTGGTGGCGACGTCGATGGCGCTTGTAAAGCCAAACGTCAGCTCGGTGCCCCAGGTGTCGTTATCGATGGTCTTGGGCAGGGCGATAACGTTGAGGCCCTCTTCGCGCAGGCGGTTGGCGGTCTTGGTGGAGCCGTTACCGCCCAGCATAAACAGGCAGTCGAGCTGCAGCTTATGATAGGTGTGGACCATTGCGGGTACCTTCTCGATGCCATCGGCCTCGGGAATATCCAGACGCTTGAACGGCGTGCGGCTCGTGCCCAGGATGGTGCCGCCGCGGGTGAGGATGCCGCTAAAATCGGCGGGCGACATGACGCGGAACCTGCTGTAGATAAGGCCCTGGTAGCCGTCCTCAAAACCATAGATCTCGATAGGTTCTTCGCTATTGGTCATAAGCGTTTTGACGATGCCGCGCATGGTGGCGTTGAGCGCCTGACAGTCGCCGCCACTGGTAAGAAGACCGATCCTGAGCATGATGAATCCTTCCGGGCAAGTTATAACATGCGCATAAGTTTACCCCCGCACACTGTTGATACGGGGGTAAAACGTGTTAGCTCAAGCGTATAGAAATGTAAGCAACGTCAGGCGAGCGTAAGGTCGACGGGCCTGGGTCCTTACAGTGCGAAGGCGTCGACGTCGCCCCAGTGGCGGCGCAGCGTAATGGCGGCGGCGGGTTCGGTATTGTCAAAGACGACCGACCATTGCGTATTGCTGGTGATGTCTTCTGGATTGGGTTCTTGCGCCGCGGCGCGTAGGGCCTTCCAAGCGACTGCCTCGTCCTGGGCACCGACATGGGCGTCGAGGACATCGGCGATTGCGACGGCGCGCTCTTTACCATGCCCCAGCTCGCCATTCTTTTGGTTGAGCAGCACTTCGTTGCCATAGCAGGCGTAGAAGTTCGTAACCTGGCGAACAGGGGTCGCTTTGAAAGCGCGGTCCGGATCGCGCGGATCCCACTCTACTACGCGCGCGTCACCGGCGGCGTCGTTGATAAAGAAGTGGTAATCGCGTCCTGCCATGGCGTGCATGTCGTAGGCGGAAAGCAGGTCGACAGCTTCTTGCGTGGTGGCGGCACGGTCGAGCACCAGGCGGATGGCGAGCGAGGTATTGATGACGGGGCGTTGCGTGTCCTGGTCACAGGGCTGGGAATCCAGGGTGAGTACGGCAATGGACACGCCGCATTCGTTAACACCGTCGAGCTGGGCAAACGGGCCCATCAACGCCGCGGCGCGTCCGGTGACGGAGTCAAGCGGAGTGTTGGCGCCCAGGTTATTGAGGGCGGCAAAGCCGATGGAGGCATAGCCGCCGCGTGGGTGATTGCGCACCAGCAGCGCCGAGGTGTCGTCTTTAAAGTCGTAATTGCGACCGGTGCGCACGCGGCCTTCGGCATCTACGGCGACAAAAGCGCTGCAGGCAAACTGGGGCGCCTGGACATGTACCGGCACACCGGGCAGCACCTGCGCCACCACGGCATCGATGTAGGCCTGGTCGTCGCGCACGCCAGCGGCGATGATGCGATCAAGATCGTAGTCGTAGGCGATGTCGATTGCGTACAGGTCATAGCCATCCGCGTAGCCGGTCAGGCGTTTGAGCGACGCGGCGGACTTGATTTGCTTGTGATAAACGATACCGGTGGCAGCGGCAAGGCCGACGGCGACTCCCGCGACACCGCAGGCGATGGCAATGCTACGTGGCTTCATGACGGCTCCTCTCGTCCTGTTAGCGTAATTGTCGCAAAAGGAGTGCGGGCATGATGGCTCAACTTGGTGAGCGGCGCGGGATTAAACATGGAATGAAGAGCGCGGCGCTGGCGTGGCGGGGTATGCTGGAGGGAACCATCAACCCAGCGAAAGGGGAGAGCATGACGGATCAGGAAACGCCCGAGCGCGCGCATGTGACGGCCGACGATATCGAGGCCGCCAACGACCTTATCGACTTTATCGAGGCGTGCCCCAGCATGTTCCATACGGCGGCGACCATCATGGCCGAGCTCGACGAGGCGGGCTTTGCCTACCTGCCCGAGAATGCGGCGTGGGACATCGAGCCGGGCGGGCGTTATTACACGCAGCGCAACACCTCGAGCGTTGTTGCCTTTAAGGTGGGCGAGGACCTGGCCGCGACGTGGGGCGAGGACGGCGTTGCCGGCGACTACCATTTTCAGCTGACGGCGTCGCACAGTGACTCGCCGACGTTTAAGGTCAAGGCTGTGCCCGAGCTTGACGGCGCGGGCGAGACGCTGCGCCTGAACACCGAGGCATACGGCGGCATGATCGACTACACCTGGTTCGACCGCCCGCTGGCGCTCGCGGGCCGCGTACTGGTGCGCGAAGGCGAGCGTATTGAGAGCCGCCTGCTTGCCACCGAGCGCGAGGTTGCCATTATTCCGAGCCTTGCCATCCATATGAACCGTGGCGTTAACGAGGGCTTTGCGCCCAACCGCGCCGTCGACCTGTGCCCGCTCATCAGCGCCGGTGATCTTAAGCAGGGCGACTTTGATGCTCTGATCGCCGACGAGTTGGACGTTGAGCCCGAGCAGATTCTGGGTCGCGATCTGTTCCTGGTCAATCGTCAGGATGCGCGCATTTGGGGCTGGGCCGACGAGTTTATCTCGACGCCCAAGCTCGACGACCTGGCCTGCGCCTATACCTCGCTGCAGGCATTTTTGGGTGCTGAGAACGCGCGCGATATCTCGGTCTTCTGCTGCTTTGATAACGAGGAGGTTGGCTCCGAGACCAAGCAGGGCGCCATGTCGACGTTCTTGGCCGACGCGCTGCGCCGCATTAACGGCTCGCTGGGCTTTGACGACGAGTCGTATCATCGCGCCCTTGCCGCATCGATGCTCGTGAGCTGTGACAACGCGCATGCCGTGCACCCCAACCACGCCGAGAAGTGCGATGCGCGCAACCAGGTTGTGCTCAACGGCGGCATCGTCATCAAGGAAGCCGCCAACCAGCACTACTGCACCGATGCCTTTAGCCGTGCAGTGTTCCAGGCTATTTGCGATGACGCCGACGTGCCCACGCAGGCCTTCGCCAATAAGAGCGATATGGCGGGCGGTTCCACCCTCGGCAACCTGTCCAATATGCAGGCGAGCATGCATGCCGTGGACGTGGGCCTGCCGCAGCTGGCCATGCACTCAAGCTACGAGACCGGCGGCGTACGCGACGTAATGTACGCCATCCGCGCCCTCACCGCCTTCTACGAGCGCGACCTAACTATCAACGGCGCCGAAAGCGTGGAACTCTAAAATCTGTCAAAAAGGGACAGGTTCACTTTGGCAGGTTTTATCTGGGAAAATGCCGCAATGCCAACAGCTGGACAGAATTGTTATGACACCGCAGGTTGAGCAAACGTCAGCGAGCGATGTCCAGAGCGAACAAGTTGGCATGAAAAAGGTAAGGCATAGACCTTCTGGTCATGCCTTACCTTTTGAATGGCAAATTGTCGCTCTGGGCGGCGCGCAGCGTCGACCGGTCCGCCGTTCGTTAGAACGGCGGAACCCTAATGCTCGATCCAGCAGCGAAGCGTCTCGCTGGCCTGCAGGTGACGCAGGTTCTCCGCGGCGATGTCGACCACGTTGTTGAGGGTGGCGGCCAGATGGAACCAGCCGGAGACGTGCGGCGTGATGAGCATGTTGGGCGCATCCCACAGTGGGCTTGTTTCAGGCAACGGTTCGGGGTCGGTGACGTCGACCGCGGCGCCGGCGAGATGTCCCGACTCCAGGGCGGCAACCAAGTCGTCGGCGACCACAAGGTCGCCGCGGCCGCCGTTGGCAAAGAAGGCGCCCGGTTTCATCGCGGCGAAGAACTCGGCGTTCGCCAGGCCGCGGGTCTCGGGTGTGCTGGGCATAAAGGATGCGACGATGTCAGCCTCGGCCAGGCGCTCGGACAGGGCATCCATACCGTCCATGTCCTCAAACACAATGGGGTAGACGAGCGGGTGGCGCTTGATGCCGCGGACGTGCGCACCCATGTTGCGGCAGAGCGTGGCAAAGTGGCCGCCAATGTCGCCCGCGCCCAGCACCAGCACATTGGCGTTTTTGAGCGAGGTGACCGGCCCCAAATCCTCCCAGCGATGCTCGCGCTGCAGGTCCTGGTAGCCGGGCAGGCGCTTCATCATGGAAAGGACCATGGCAAACATGTGCTCGCTCACGGCCTGACCGTAGGCGCCGATCGAGCAAGACAGCTTGGCTTCAGCCGGCACGGTGCCGGCGGCCAAGTAATCGTCATAGCCGGCGGTCTGCAATTGCAACAGCTGGAGATGCTCGCATGCGGTAAGCAAGGCAGGGTCTATGTTGCCCAAGATCACGTCGGCATCGGCGACCTGCTCGTGCGTGGCGGCGTCGGCGCTCGTGTAGATAAAGTCCTCGCCCGGAGCACTCGACTCAAGAATTGCGCGATGGCGGTCATTGACGGGCAGCAAAACCAGGATGTTCACTAGCGGTCCTCTCCGCTCGACTTGCCAAAAAGGGACAGGTTTATTTTGGCAGGTTTTATCAGGCAAAACGTTTAAATAAAACGCCGGATGCAAGACGAGCGTGCCCGTCAGCATCCGGCGTATCCACGGCTACCAGCTCAGCAGCTCGTAACCATCCTCGGTCACCACGAGTTGTACCTCGCACTGGGCCGAATCGCTGCCGTCCTTGGTACGCACGCACCAACCGTCGCCCTTGCTGATCTTGATGTCGGGCGCTCCGGCGTCGACCATGGGCTCGATGGTAAAGACCATGCCCGGAGCCATGATGGTGTCCACATCGGGCGCCTCGGTGGTAAAGCCCACAAACGGGTCCTCGTGGAACTCCTTACCGATGCCGTGTCCACCGTACTCGCGCACCACGCTAAAGCCGGCGTCCTCGACCGTCTTTTGCACGGCCTCGGCCATCACGGACAACGGCAGCCATGGCTTGACGGCTGTCAGGCCCGCCTCCACGCTGGCGCGGGTGACGTCGACCAGGCGCTGGCGCTCGGCCGAGACCTCGCCGATACAGAACATGCGGCTCGAGTCGCTAAAGTAACCGTCCAGGATCGTGGAGCAGTCCACGTTGATGATGTCGCCCTCGTGCAGCACATCCGCATCGCAGGGGATACCGTGGCAGACGACGTCGTTGATCGAGGTGCACACGCTCTTGGGATAGCCCTCGTAGTTGAGGTCGGCCGGCGTGCCGCCGTGCTCAACGGTGTAGTCGTAGATCATCTGGTCGATCTGGTTGGTGGTCATGCCCGCGGCGATGTGTTCGCCTACGTAATCGAGCACGCCCACGTTGATAGCGGCCGAGCGCTTGATGCCCTCGATATCGGCGGGTGTCTTGTAGAGCGTGCGAGGCAGAACCTCCCAGCCCTCTTCCCACAAGCGCTCGAGGCGCTCATCAAAGGCGCTATGGCATTTCTTGTATTTCTTGCCGCTGCCGCACCAGCAAGCGTCGTTGCGGCCAGGCACGGGTCCTTTGTCATACATGGCTAACTTCCTTTCATCCGCAGCTAGTATAGCCCACCCACGCGTCCATAAAAGTTGCGGTGATATAGTTCCGATTTAAGCGGTTTAACAGCATAAATAGGAACTATATCACCGCAACTGATGGAGCGGGATGGCGGGCACTAGCTGCTGCGTGGTTTTGCTAGTAGCTCACCTGGCAAGGGATGCCGAGGACGCGCACGCGCGCAGCAATGGCGTCGAGCACCTCGGGCGCCGCTTTGGCAAGGCCGGCGACCGGTGTCTCGCGCGCTACCGTGTAGATGGTCGCTTCTTGTGGGCGAATGCGCTCAAGCGCCGCGAGCCAGGGGGCAACGTACTCCTCGCCGGTGTTGTCGATGAGCTTGCCCTGATACTCGCCGGTCAAAAAGATCGTCTGGATAATAACGTGACCGTCAAAGCTTGCGAACGTTTCGATCTGGTGCTCGACGTCGTAGGGGCCAACAGGCTGGTCGAGCAGCTGGATAAACGTCGGGTCGACGGTATCGAGCTTGAGGATGTTGTCGTCGACCATCATGAGCGCGTCGTGCACCTGGGGGCGGTCGGCGCGCGTGCCGTTGGAGAGCACGGCGATCTTGGAGTTTGGGGCAAGCTCGTCGCGCAACGCGACGGCGCCGGCGATGGCCTGCGGAAACTCCGGTGCGGCAGTGGGCTCGCCGTTGCCTGCGAAGGTGATCACATCGGGGAGCTCGCCCTCGGCTGCCATCTCGCGCAGCTTTGCCTCGAGCGCGTCGAGTACCACGGCAGCTGTGTTGTACGGCTCATGACAGGGGCGCTCGGCGTTGAGGCCGTTTTCGCAGTAAATGCAGTCGAACGTGCAGATTTTGCCGCTGGCCGGCATCATGTTGACGCCGAGCGAGAGACCAAGGCGACGGCTGCGAACGGGCCCAAAGATGGGGCTGGCATTCAAAAACGTAGACATAGGCATATGCTCCTCAAGACAATTGTGCCTAAGCATAGCATCGGCTCCAAAGCAAGGTGCGGGCTCTTGCTTTACAAGTTTCGTTTTTTCACGTCGCTCATTATGCCGTGCCATGAAAAGCCTCGGGTCGGGTAAAGTTAATCTGTTAACAAGGCGTAAGGCAATGCGGGTCCATCCAACCGCACTGACGTGCAACTGGATGAGCATTGATGATGGGGGCGCAACATGGATTTTACGGTAGAGAATGCGGGCACCACGATTGCCTGTCGCGAATATGCCGGCTCGGATGTGTCGCCTGATACTCCTGCCTTGGTGTGCGTGCACGGCGCTTGTGTCGACGGCACATTTTTTGACGGTATCGCTTGTGAGCTCAGTCGCAACTACCGCGTAATTGCCTACGACCGCCGCGGCTGCGGTGACAGCAGCGATGCGGCAGACGACAGCTATGATCTTGCCGCTCAGGCCGCCGACCTGCAAGCCGTGATCGAACACGTTGGCGCTCCGACAAATGTGCTTGCGCACAGCGCCGGTACGTTGGTGGCGCTGGAGCTTCTTCGCACCGAACCCCATCTCGTCGCCCGTGCGATTCTGCATGAGCCGGCTGTGTCGGCCGAAGGCGTCGGCATGGGCGCAGCTCCGGTTTTGCTCGATATGATTGCGGCTGGAAAGGTTTCAAGGGCGCTCCGGCTTTTCTTGGGAGCCCTTGGCGACTTGGACCCCGAGGCTCCCGGGACGACCGAAGCGGAAGTCAAACATGCCCTGCGCAATGGTCGTTGCTTTATGGCGAACGAATATGGAACAAATATGACTTACGTTCCCAATTGGGATAGTGTCTGCGCATCGAAGTCCGTTGCTGCTGTGCTTCTCGGCGAGCTTTCGCTCGGTACGCCCCGCGAGGCTGGTACGCGAGCGGCTGCCGAATATCTCGATTGCCCCCTTGTGACGATCCCGGGCGCGCATAACGGTTTGCGCGATCGCCCCGTTACGGCGGCAAACGCCGTTCGCGACGTCTTGGAGCGTTAGCACGCTCGATGACCTGCGGGGAGAGGGGCTGTTAGCGTTTCGTCATTGTTAACGAATGCGCCCATAACCGCGCGCCCGCGGCTCCATTACCGCCGTTTGTCAGGTCATAAAAATGTAACGATAATCGCGCGTTTGCCTTCAGCTGTTAGATGTTACCCTTGTACCAATTGATATGCACCGTTGCCGTGCGTAACGATAGGAAGGGCCCCATATGCTCAATAATCACGAGGTCAATCTAACCGACGAGGAGGCTGCCGCCGAGGTCGCCCGCGTCGCGAAGACCTACCCCGTGGTGCGTTTGCTGTCGGCCGATCAGATTAAGAGCGAGCCTAACTGCCTGCTCGCCGGCAATCGGTGCCCTTGTCTGCGTCAGTCGAGTCTTGAGGCCTTGGCAGATTCCGATGAGGTGTCGGAGCAGCTGCTCAATGATGGTACCGAGTACCGCGCTCGCCTGCGCCCTCTGAAGGTTGAGGGCGAGCCTCACGTCCTGCTGATGGTGCGTCCGATCGATGAGCAAGAGGCTGCAGAAGAGGACCTCGTCTACACCGATGTGCTGACGAGTGTGCGCAATCGCCGATATTACGAGGAAAAGCTCCGTAGCGCCCGCATGAATGCCGGCGTTGCGGTGATCGACCTTGATGATTTTAGGGTCTTCAACGATACGTGTGGCCGTCATGCCGGCGACCTTGCGCTCGGTGCTGTGGCGACAGCCATACGCAGCGGAATTCGTTCGACTGACGAGCTCGTACGCTATGGCTGCGACAAGTTTGTGGTCGTCATGCCCAATATTCCCTCCGATGACTTCACCCGTCGCCTGCATCAGGTGTCCGATGCCGTTCATGCCACGATTGTTCCGGGCCATGAGTACGTGAGCTTGACGGCATGTGTTGGTGGCGTTCGCATTCATGGCGAGACGGTCGATGAGGGCGTTGGCCGCGCTGTCCAGTTACTGAGCCGCGCTAAGGCAAAAGCCGGTACGGTCGTGACCGATGCCGATTCCATCGAAGCCTTCCAAAGCGAAAAGCCTTTGGTGCTTATTGTCGATGACTCCGAGATGAACCGAGCCATTCTCAACGAGATGCTCAAGGACGAGTATTGCATCCTCGAGGCCGCCAACGGTCGTACGGCGCTCGACATGGTCGACCGCTATGGCGATGAGTTGTCGCTCGTGCTGCTGGATATTGTCATGCCGGGTATAAGCGGCTTTGAGGTGCTGGCCGATCTGTCGCGCCGATCGGGTATCGACAATCTGCCTTTCATCATGATTTCGAGCGAAGATTCCGATGATATGGTTCTGCGCGCGTACGAGCTGGGCGCCTCGGACTATATCAACCGCCCGTTTGACTCCCGTGTCGTGCGCCGCCGTGTAAGCAACACCATCCGCCTATACGCCAAACAGCGCCGCCTGACGAGCCTGCTGTCCCAGCAGTACAACGAGCGCGTCAAGAACAGTCGCATGCTCATCGACATCATGGCCGGCGTCATGGAGCTTCGCAACGGCGAGAGCGGCAGGCACGTTACGAACATCGAGAAGCTGACCGAGCTGCTGCTTGGCTGTCTGGTCCAGCGTAGCGGCACGATCTTCCTCGACAATGAGGAACGCTCCACGATCGCCCTGGCTTCGGCGCTGCACGATATCGGCAAGATGTCGATTGACGATGCGATTCTCAACAAGCCCGGACGCCTTACGCCCGAGGAGTTCGAGATTATGAAGACGCATACCACGATCGGCGCCGACATGCTACGTGAGCTGGGTAGCCATCACGCCGGCAATGCGCTTATGGAATATGCGTACCAGATTGCGCGTTGGCACCACGAGCGCTGGGACGGCAAGGGTTACCCCGATGGCCTTAAGGGCGACGAAATTCCCATTGCCGCACAGGTGGTTTCGGTGGCCGACGTGTATGATGCGCTGACGAGCGTGCGCGTATACAAAGACGCTATCCCGCACAAGGAGGCGATCCAAATGATCCTGGACGGTAAGTGCGGCACCTTTAACCCGCTGTTGCTCGACTGCCTGCTCGAGGTGCAAGACCGTATTGCCGAGACGTTGGCACGCCCCGCCGACGTTGTCGCGTTTCCCACGATTTAGTTTGAACAAAGGAGTTTTTAATCCATGATTTCCATGCGTGAGGCGTATGAGAAGATCGGCGCTAATTATGATGACGCGTGCGCTCGGCTGATGGGCGAGGAAATGCTTGCCCGCTTTGCCCTCAAGTTTTTGGATGACGAGAGCATGGACAAGCTGGAGGCCGCCATGGCGGCAGGAGACGCCGAAGGTGCGTTTATGGCAGCGCACACGCTCAAGGGCGTGAGCCAGAACCTGGGATTCGATAATCTGTACGAGCCGGCGGTCGTGGTGACCGAAGCGCTGCGCGGTGCCGATGCCGTTGACGGCGCCCGCGAGGGGATGCATGCGCTGCAGCAGCAATATGCGGCGACGATGTCGGCCCTGCGCGAAGCGGCCGAATAAGAGCTTGCGAGCCTTGATGACTATGAGAGTGGATAATCTCCCGTTTTAGGCCCGGTGGCGGCCTCAAAGTGGGAGATTATCCACTCTCGTTCGATATGTGTCCAAAAATCCACGCTCACCCCTCCGGGTTAGTAAATGGCCTATGCGCACTGGCGGGGCTTTCCGCATGCAATCAATATCGTTGTTCGATAAACTGTTCGAATAACGATAGAGTCGATGAGGGTGAGTGTATGTCTAACAGCGTTCAGCGTATGGCCAAGGCGGGCGAAAATATCAGGAAGCTTGGCTTTTGCATGGCAGCCGTTTTTGCAGGGATGCTCGTCGCTTTTGCCGCGTTGGTTGTTTACGTGATCTGGTATGCGGTTGCAAACGTTGCCTCTGTCGATTCTTTCGGCGTCGTGACGCTTCTCGATGGCGGGTGCATCGTTATCCCAAGCGGACTGTGCCTGGCACTCGTCGTGGGTATTTCGCTTGTCGTTCTGTGTGGGATCAGCCGTAACATCTCGCGAGGCGTCTCGCCCTTTACCAAGACGCATGTGCGGCTTATCCGTGTTCTTGCGCTTGCCTTTGCTGTTAACGCCGCGGTTTCGCTTATTGGTGCCTACGGATCGGTCAATCTTACCATTGGTGGGCTGGAGCTTTACGTCGTGCCTCATTCCTTCGTTATTGAGATTTGCCAAGGCGTTGCCTTTGATGCGGGGTCGCTTATCGGCGCGGCTGTCTGTCTGTGTATCTCGGTGATCTGGAGTTATGCCTCGCTGCTCCAAGAGCAGTCTGACGAGCTTGTGTAGGAGGAAGCATGAGCTATCTCATCATCGAGCTTGAGACGCAGCTACTTAAGACCGGAAAGACCAGTGCTGATCTGATTCGTGCCACGGGGCATACTCCGGCTAATATTTCTAAGCTAAGAAACGGAAAAATTAAAGCTATTCGCCTTAAGACGCTTCTCGATATTTGCGATGAACTTGACTGTCAACCGGGAGATATTATTCGGCGGGTGAGTGAGAAAGAGCTTGAGGAGCTTATTGTCGAGCGCGCAAAAAATGTCGTGAGACAGATGCGGGACGGCGGAGGCAATGAGGCGTCGCTTCCGACATCAGTCTTTGCTGTCGATTTGAGTGACGAGTAGCTTAAGGCAAACAACTAAAACGAAGTATCAGCGTGAAGGGACCCGTGTCTAACACGGGTCCCTTCTTTTAGATTATCTTGACAAATATGAGTTATCGAAAAACAATAACAGCAATGGAAAACAATAAAGGAAAGAAGGAACGATATGAGCGATTTTTCTATCAAGCAGAACGGGGGTCCAATGAACGCATCAGCGATAAAGCTATCAAAAGTTTCAAAACGCTACGGGAAACGGCACGTTTTGCATGACGTTTCCTTCGAGGTGCATCAGTCTGAGCTCTGTGCTCTTGTCGGTGCAAACGGTGCGGGCAAAAGCACGCTTATTAAAATCGTCTTGGGCCTCTGCGAGCCATCTTCGGGGAGCGTGGAGCTCTTTGGAGGCAAATCAAAAAGAGAGCTTGGCCTGATGCGGACGCGTGTCGGCTATGTGCCAGATTCCAGCGGAGCATACCAATCCCTCAGTGCGGTTGAGAATCTCCAAATCCGATGTTCGGAATGGGGGCTTGATGCGAATCGTGAGATTCCTCGCGTTTTGAGCCTAGCCGGGCTGGACGTCGAAGAGAAAAAGAGCGTGAGCAGTTTTTCTCTGGGAATGAAACGGCGGCTGGATATAGCTACAGCTTTGTTGGGTGACACTGATCTGCTTATTTTTGATGAGCCAGCAAACGGGTTGGACCCGCTGGGCATCGAGAGTATATGGGACCTTATCGGTCGATTGAATCGAGAACAGGGTAAGACCATGCTCATCTCTAGCCATGATTTGGATGAGTTGGCATCAGTCGCAACAAGTTGCGTGTTTATCCATGACGGCGAACTGCTGAAAAAGGAACCGATGGACGTCATAAGGGATGAGGCATCGTCCCTAAAAGAGTATTACAGGCGCTTGATGAAGGCGGTCTCGCTATGAAGCGGGCGATCCATCCCATAAAGGCAGATATGATGCGTTTGCACAGGATGTTTCCGGCGAAGTTTGGTCTTACGCTTATGCTGGCGTTCGGCCTTCTCTTCTGTGTCTTTCTAAAAAACGGAACAACGTTGCTCGCCTTTGGCAATAGCGTTTTTGGGGAGGATATTGGTTTCTGCTGGAATGTAATCGATCCTTCTGCACCCGATGAGTCCCTTGTGCGCAGTGCTTTTGCCGGCACCTCCCTGTTCGTTCCGCTCATCGTTTGCCTGGCAATTTTACAGGAGCATGGCTATAAAGAGGGGTACCGAATTTCTTCAGCAAGAGGTCTTGCCCGCTTTAATGGGGCTCTGGCACATGTACTTTCGTCTGCTTTAATAATCGGCGCAGCATATAGTGCGCTTTGCCTTCTTCTTTTTGCAATAGCCATAATACGTGGAGGGCATAACTACTCGCACGACATGCTAACTGCATTTTTGCCCGCAATGATAGTCAACGCCGTATTGGTGATATCGGTTGCGCTGGAGACGGTGACCATCTATCGGATCACAGGCAGCGCTGTATTTAGCGGGGCTGTGGTAATAATCGGATTTGTCATGAGCTTGACGCTCTACGGAACTTACCTTCAGACGCCCATACCGTCCTTGCGATGGATCTTCTTTCTTCCGGGGCCGTACCTTGGAGTTGGATGTGCCCTTGGGTATAGCGATATGGGGCAGCTGACGCTTCTGGGATATGGCGTGGCAGCCAGCTGTCTATCGGTATTGATTTACGCTCTCGTGAGCTTTCGTGCTGGGGGTGTGCTCAATGGCTCGTCAGATTAAAAGACTTCTCCAGTCAGAATTGAAGCATGTGAGCAAATGGGCGTACGCCTTAATCCTGGTAATTTATGCATACATGGTGGTATTGCAGCTTACTTCTTTCCCGATGTGGTTCTGTAGCCTCCGTGAGAACAGTTTCTTGGGCTTTTTCCCAGACCCGACGCTTCGGCTATCGGCAGAGGATGTTCTTCTATTTGGTAATGCAGAGGTTTTTCGCGGTCTGCTGTTCAACGTAGCCCCGTTGGCTCATGCATTGTTCTTTCCGTTCATCGCGGCTTGCATTGTGCCGCGCTTTGTCAGTTCGGGCTTTATTGAGGAACCGTGGGTGTTGTCGGAGGCTCGGGGAGGGAAGCGTGTGTGCGCTATCGTTGCGCGAGTGGTGCTGTCTTCTTTTGCCCTTTTGGGCGCGTTTATCCTGTCGAGTGTCGTTTTGTACTGTCTTAACTGCGTAATCGTTTTGGATGCCCAGCAGTATTTCAACCTGCATGTATTTTGCTATCGACTTGTTCTTGCTGCCGCTGCCTGCCTTGCATATGTGGTTTGTTGCGTAATCGTTGTTTCCTATTTTGGGTCCGGCTTCGGTCCGATTGGCATGCTGCTGCTTGTCAACGTCGTAGCGATCTACATACAGCTCGGGGCCAATTCCATGCTTCTGCTTCCGTCCTCGATGCTCATGTGGATTTGCGGCGTGACCCCGTTGGGGGATGGTCAATGCGTTTCGATTTTAATTGACTGCCTCATAAACGTAGCAAGTGTTTTTGCTATTTGCTTTACCGTCGACCGATTGCGGTCAAGATTTCTTTGATTGCTTGTGAGGGATAATCATACCGAGCATACCAAATACAGGGGGGCGGGCACCGTTGCTGGTGTCCGCCCCCCTGGCATGGAAGGTTTAAGCCTGTGTGATTCGCGAGCTAGCGTGCCTGCTTAACCTTTGCTGCTGCCTCGACAAACGACTTCCACAGGTTAAAGTCGGTCTCGAGCGTCTGCCAGGTGTACTCGGGATGCCATTGCACGCCCAGACAGAAAGGCTGGCCTTCGACTTCGATGCACTCGGGAACGCCGTCGGTTGCCTTGGCGACCAAGCGCGTGCTTTTACCCAGACGATCGACGCAGCAGTGATGTGCCGAGTTGGTCTGGATCAGCCTGTGCCCGCCAACCGCGCGTTCCAGCAGCGAGCCCGGCACGACCTCGACGGGGTGCACGGGATCGTTGAGCACGTGGGTATGGCGCCACTGCGTGCGGCCCTCGCGCGCACCCAGGCTCGGCACGTCCATGCACAGGGTGCCGCCGGTGGCGACGTTGAGCAGCTGCGTGCCGCGGCAGGTGGTAAAGAGTGGCTTTTTGGCGCGGAGCACCTCGTTAACCAGCTTAAACTCAAAACGGTCGCGAATCTCGCAGCACAGTGTGGGGTCGTAGGGGCGCTCGTCGCCCCAGCGCTTGGGGTTAACATCGGGGCCGCCGGGAATGGCGATGCCGTCGGCGATATCGACGTAATGACGAATGACCTCAATGTCCTCGGTGATGGACATCTGCAGCGGCAGGCCGCCGGCGGCAAGGATGGCATCGACAAAGACGCTTGCGATTTCCTCGTTGGGGGAGAGCGTCTCGCTTAAAAACGGCTTTGCCTCTTCCCAACGCGGCGCCACAAGGATGAGCGGACGGTCGGCGGGGGCGACGTCGACATGCGGGGTATAGGACGATGAAGTGCGAGTTCCGATCATAGGTGCTGCTTTCGAATCTGAAGGTGACAGGGCGCATGAGAGACGTGGGACAACACTTTCAATGGATTTGTCCCACGGGGTGGCTGGCTAGTGGCCCTTAATGGAGTTGAGGAAGTCCTGGGCGCGCTTGGTCTGGGGGTGGTCGAAGAACTCGTCGGGCGTGCCGGTCTCCACGATCTGGCCGTCGGCCATAAACACGACGCGGTCGGCCACGCGGCGGGCGAAGTTCATCTCGTGCGTGATGACGATCATCGTCATGCCCTGCTGGGCCAAGCGCACCATGACCTCGAGCACCTCGTTGATCATTTCGGGATCGAGGGCGCTTGTGGGCTCGTCAAAGAGCATGGCCTTGGGCTGCATGGCGAGTGAACGGGCGATGGCCACGCGCTGCTGCTGGCCGCCCGAAAGCTGTGCGGGTACCTTGTCGGCCTGCTCGGCCACGCCCACGCGGCTCAGCAGGTCCATGGCGCGCTCACGGGCCTCCTCCTTGGACACGCCCAGCACGTCGACCGGCCCCAGCATGACGTTCTGCAGTACCGTCATATGTGCAAACAGGTTGAACTGCTGAAACACCATGCCCAGTTCGGCGCGCATGCGGGCAAGGTCCTTGCCTTCCTGCGGCAGGGGCTCGCCCTCGATGAGGATCTCGCCCGAGTCGATAGTTTCCAGGCGGTTGATGGTGCGGCACATGGTCGACTTGCCCGAGCCCGAGGGACCGATCACAACGACGACCTCGCCACGGTCGACTGAGAGATTGATGTCGTTGAGGACGTGCAGATCTCCGTAGTGCTTATCGACGTGCCTGAGCTCGATCAGCGGCTGATTGCCGGTGGAAGAGGTGCTCTGTGCCATGGTGCTCGGCTCCTTATGACTCGAAATGGTAAAGCGTTAGCGGATGATGGTCGCGCCGGTCTTGTGCGAAACGTAGACGGCGGCCTTGTTGATCGCGACGTTGATGAGGATGTAGATGACCGCGATAACCAGGTAGACCGACACGAGGGCGTCGTAGTTGGTAATGAGCACGCGGGCGTTTTGCATGAGGTCGGGGTAGCTCACCACGTAGGCAACGGTGGTGTCCTTGACTACGACCACAAGCTGCGAAATCAAGGACGGAATGATAAACCGAATAGCCTGCGGCAACACGATTTTAAAGGTGATTTTAGCTTTGGAGAGACCGAGTGCCTGGGCTGCCTCGACCTGACCGCGCGGCACGGCGTTGACGCCGGCGCGGAAGATCTCGGCAAGTACACCGGCTGCAGCAAGCGCGACGGGAAGCGTGAGCATCCAAAACGACGGCAGTGCGATCTTGTACTGGGGCAGCACCAAAAAGAAGAAGTAGATGAACAGCAGGCTCGGCACGCCGCGGAAGAAATCGGTGAGCACGCGGCAGACCAGCTGCAGCGGATTGATGCCGCTGGTGCGGCCGAGCATAAGGGCTAAGCCCAGTACCAGCGCAATGACGCCGGCGGTGAGTGCGACTTTAACGGTGCCCTCAAAGCCGGCAAGCAAGAACTTCCAGGTGGTGAGGTGCGTAAAGAAATACCAATAGTGGACCGAAAGCTGGCCGGTCACATAAAAGCGCTGCAGTACCAGAGCGATGAGCGCGGCCACGGCAACGAGCGAAATGGCGGTGCCGATGCGAATCTTGGCGCGCATCTTGGGGCCGGGAGCCTCGTAGAGCGCATCGCGCATGGTGAGTGCAGGGGAGGAATGCTTGCTCATCGGAGGATCCTCACCTTCTTATCGATGTAGTTGCCAATGTGGCTCACCACAAAGGCCGTGCCCAAGTAGCCGAGCGCCGAGATAAAGAACGCGGCGACGCCGCCGAGCGAGCGCGTGTTGATGTAGCTCACCACGCCGGTGAGTTCCTGCGGCTTAAGCGGCACCTGACTGCCGAGCGCGGTGGTGAGCATGACGGCGATAAAGAGGTTGGTCATGGGTAGCACGCTCGAGCGCAGCGCCTGCGGAATCACGATCTTGGCGAGGATACGGCTGAAGCTCATGCCGAGCGAGCGGGCGGCTTCCACCTGACCGACGCCGACGGTGTTGATGCCGCTCATAAAGTTCTCGGAGCCAAAGGCCGAGCCCAAAAGGACCGTGGCGACGATAACGCAGGTGCGGTAGGGCAGAACGACCTTGAGCGGCGGCAGCGCATAGACGACGATGATGAGCAGTGCGATGCCGGGGATGTTACGGAAGACCTGGACATACAGGTCGCCAAAGACGCGCAGCGGCTTGAGCGGCGACACGCGCATCACGGTGACGGCGACGGCCAGCACCATGGCGATGACAAACGACTCAAGCGTCATGCCCCAGGTTGCTAGCAGCGCGTCGATATAGTTCTGGCCATAGAGCGACCAGAGCTCGGAGAGACTCATGCGGACCTCCCGCCGATAAGGAAAGGGGCTCCCGCGTGTACGGAAGCCCCGACAACTCAGTGAGGAAACAGTTTACCGCAATAAAGCGCATCATGCGTTTCCGTATGGTTTCGTTGCGGTCGTTACCAGGCTCGCTGCCTAGGCGCCGATCTCGGGCAGCTCGGGAACATTGGTGTCGCCCGTACGGTCGCCGATGCAGATCTGCCACAGCTCAGTCCAGGTGCCGTCGTCCTCGATCTTCTTAAGGAAGTCGTTGACAAAGGCGACGCCGTCGGAATCGAGCGGCAGGCCGATGCCGTAGGGCTCCTTGCTGCCGAAGGGCTTGCCGGCGATCTTGTACTTGCCGGGCTCGCGGACCAGGGCGCTCTGCTGCATGTTGTTATCGATGACGTAGGCATCAACGCGACCCTGCTGGAGTGCCTGGCGGGCCTCCTCGTCGGTCTTGAACTCCTGCTGGCTGGCCTTGGGAACGAACTCCTCCAGGATGGCGGGGCCGTTGGAGCCGGACTGGACGGCGACGTTCTTGTCGGCCAGGTCGTCGACGCTCTTGATGTCGTCGTTATCGGCGAGCACCAGGATGGCCTGCTGCGTGTAGTAGTAGGGGCCGGCGAAGGAGACGAGCTTCTTGCGCTCGTCAGTGATGGTGTAGGTGGCAAAGACGGCGTCGACCTGGCCGTTCTGCAGGACAGACTCGCGCGTGTCCGAGGTCACCTGGGTGATCTCGACCTTGTTCTCGCCCAGAATGTAGTTGGACAGGAGCTGTGCGATACCGGCATCGAAGCCGCGGGTCTGACCGTCTTTCTCGTTGAGGAGGGAGAAGAGCGTGGAGGTCTGAACGCCACCGATCTTAAAGACGCCGGCGTCCTTGACGGCCGTGGCCCAGGTGCTGGCGGCGATGGCATCGTCGTCGGCTTTGGGGCCGTTGTCGACGAGCTTGTCGAATGCCTTGGCATCGAGCGTAGCGGAAACCTCGGTATCCTCGGAGCCCTTGGAGGAGCCGGCGGCGGAACCCTTGTCGGCCTCGGCGCTGGTGTCGGAGCAGCCGGCAAGACCAAGGCCGGCGACGGTTGCGAAGGTGGCGGCGACAAAGCCGCGGCGGTCGAGAACGACCTGCTGGGAGAGGTTCTTGCTCATGGTAGAACACCTTTCTCAATAAAATCCCTAGCGGTTGAGTAGAGTTATACCCTATCGCGCTCAAATGGGTCAACACGAAATAACTCAGAAACATACTTACCTTATGGGTAATTCTACCTACCAAAAAGGGACAGGTTTATTTTGGCAGGTTTTATCTGGGTAAACGTCGCTTATTGCAGCTGAGATAGCGCTTTGCAGACGGCATGGTCGGTGCGGCGGCATGCCTTGCTGCTTTGTCTCAATCTGTAACAGTTAGACGAGGAAATGGGTTCTACCTGTTACAGATCGAGATTTTCACTTCAGGGGAATTCGAATGTCTCGATCTGTAACATCTGGATGGCTAAAAGGTCTCTATCTGTTACAGATTGAGACAAAGGTCAGGGACTAAGACGTCTTGTCTAGATCTGTAACAGTTAGACGGGAATTCGGGCCTTGGATGTTACAGATTGAGATAATCGCGTCGCGAAAACAAAAACCTCCGCAGGGATGCTTTCCTTGCGGAGGTTTTTTACTCGTTGAGTAGCCTTACGGCTTCGGCGGCCATGTTCTCGACCGTCATGCCGTTCTGAGCGAGCAGCTCGTTGGGGTCGTAGCGGTCGGGGAAGCCCTTGGCGATGCCGAAGGTGCGCGTGCGCAACGGCGTGCATGCCAGATAGCATGCCACGCGCTCGCCCCAGCCGCCGTCCAAGATGCCGTCCTCGAGGGTGACGACAACGCGATGCTCGGCGGCAAGACTGTCGAGGAACTCGCGGTCGAGCTCGGTTGCAAAGCGCGGGTTGACGAGCGTGGCCTCGATGCCGTACTCGGCAGTCAGACGGTTTGCCACGCGCTCACCCAGCTCAAAGAAATCGCCAAGCGCGAGCACGGCAACGTCGCGGCCCTGACGCACCACGTTGTAGCGAACGGCGCTGTAGTCGGTGTCTTCGGCGGGCGCAAGGTCGGGGCGGCTTACCAGGCCGATGCCCGGTACGCGGATTGCCACGGGATGCTCGCGGTGGTCGAGCGACCAGCTCAGCATGGACAGATATTCCTCCATGCAGGCCGGCGCCAAGTAGTGCATGTTGGGAAGACCGCCCAGCATGGAAATATCAAAGAACGAAAGATGCGTCTCGGACGTGGTGCCAAAGATTGACGCACCAAACACCAAAATGGTTGCGGGGGCGTCGTTGAGGCACAGGTCGTGCCACAGCTCGTCGTAGGCGCGCTGCAAAAACGTACCGTACACACCAAAGACTGGCTTGGCGCCCGAGCGCGCAAGCGCGGTGGCAAAGGTCACGGCGTGCTCCTCGGCAATGCCCACATCGACGAACTGTTTGCCGGCGGCAGCGCGAAGCTCGGGTGTAAAGCCCATAATGTAGGGCGTGGCGGCCGTGATGCCAACGACCTGTGGATCGCGCTCGATGGCGGCGCTGAGCGCCTCGCCCGTAATGTCAGCATAGGTGCGCGGCGCGGGCTCGCTCGGATGGCCCGGGCAAAGCTTGCGCCCAGTCGCCATGTCAAACGGACCCACGTGGTGCCAGCGTTCGGGGTCGCTCTGGGCCGGCTCAAAGCCCTTGCCCTTGGCGGTGGAGACGTGCAGCACGATGGGATGATCGATATTGCGCAGTTCCTGCAGCGCGTCGACCAGGGCCAACACGTCGTTGCCGGCGTCCAAATAACGGTAGTCGAGTCCCATCGCGCGGAAAACGTTGCGCTCACAGGTGCCGTTACTGGCACGCAGCTCGGCCAGATTGCGATACAGGCCGCCATGGTTCTCGGCAATGGACTGGTCGTTATCGTTGACGATGATGATCAGGTTGCTGTCGAGTTCGGCGGCATTGTTGAAGCCCTCAAACGCCAAGCCGCCCGAAAGCGAGCCGTCGCCAATGATGGTGATGACGTTGTAGCTGTCGCCCGCCAGATCGCGGGCGTGTGCCAAGCCGCAGCCCAGGCTCACCGATGTGGAGGTGTGGCCCATGGCGAACAGGTCGTGCTCGGACTCGTCGGGATTGGCAAAGCCAGAAGCCTCGCCAAAACGTTCCGGATCGATATAGGTATACGCGCGCCCGGTCAGCGCCTTGTGGGCGTAGGTCTGGTGCGAAACGTCAAAGACAATCTTGTCGATAGGGGAGTTAAACACGCGATGAAGCGCAACCGTAAGCTCAACGACGCCCAGGTTGGGGGCAACGTGTCCGCCGACAGCGGCGGAGCTTTCGAGGATGGCGTGGCGAATCTCGCCGCAGAGCAGCGGAAGCTCGGCGCGGTCGAGAGCCTTGACGTCCTCGGGCGTTGTCGTTTGCGTAAGCAGCATCGTTGTGGGTTACTCCATGCGAATCGAGCGCCGGCGCTCCCTCGGCCGACACAATTGCACAAGACAGTCTCGCACATTTTGGCGTTTGATATGTGACGGCGGCGCGGTAATTCGACAACTGGTGGGGCAAAACGTTTTGTCCGATGCCATACTGATAGATTCGATGATGATTTTTTCAATACGTGCAGGCCGTGGCTTGCCGCCGTGAGCCGCTGGAAGGAGGCAGCATGTCCGACGCCGTTCGTGCCGAGAAAATCGCGCACGAGGTCGACTATGCCGCCCGCCAGCTGGCCCAGGCGGGCCGCTTGGACCTGACGCACGAGTTTATCCAGCATGGCGACGTGACGGTCTATGCACATGTGACTTCAGTAGCGCGGGCGAGCCTGTCCTTTGCCGAGCGCTTGGGCCGTGCTGGCATTTCGGTCGACCGTGCTTCGTTGCTGCGCGGAGCCCTGCTGCACGATTACTTTCTCTATGACTGGCACGATCCCGACCCAAGCCATCGGCTGCATGGCTTTCGCCACCCGTTTTTTGCCCTGGCGCGTGCGGAGGAAGATTTTGAGCTGACGTCGCGCGAGCGGAATATTATCGTGCGCCATATGTTTCCGCTGGTGCCGGTGCCGCCGACGTGTCGTGAGGCATGGATTGTGTGCCTGGCAGATAAATGGTGCGCTCTGCGTGAGACGGTCGCCGGCCGCCTGCCGCGTAAGGACGGGGCGGACGATGGCGTGAGTGGCGAATCGAGCGAAAAGAGGAGAGGGTAGACGGTGGAAACCGCGATTGATATGGCGTTTGACGGCGCGACGCTTGCCACCTGCCCGCTTTCGGCACTGGTGCTCTCGTTTGCCTTCTACGGGTTTTGTGGCTGGGCGTGGGAGTCGACGGTCTGCGCCATGCTCAATCACGGACGCTTCGCCAACAGTGGATTTTTATTGGGACCGTGTTGCCCTATCTACGGTGTGGGCGGCATAGCCTGCTGGCTTTTGTTGCGCGGGATTCCGGATGCCCCGAGCCAGTTTGTCGCCGCGGCGCTTGTGTGCAGCGTAATCGAGTACAGTGTGGGCCTTCTATTGGAAAAAACAACGGGCGCTCGCTTTTGGGACTATTCGCACCTGCCGTTTAACCTGCACGGACGCATCTGCCTGTACTGGGCATGCGCGTTTGGCCTGGGTGCATTGTGCATTTGCCGTTTAGTGGAGCCGGCATTGCTGGGGCTGCTTGGCCATCTGCCGGTGCTGATTGTGCGGCTGTCCGCCTTTATCGTCGCGGTCGCGATGATGGTCGACGCGGTGTGCTCTTTAGCTAGCTGGCGCCGCCTGTCCGATCAGCTGGAGCGTGTGCGCGCTGACCTTGCCGACCGCATCAACGAGTCGCTTGCCGATGCGTCCGACTCTATGCTCGAACGTATTCCCGATTCGGCAATCGACTCGGTGGCACAGACGCATATCCGCAGCCGTGCCGTTAACGCGTGGCTGGCCGAGCTGGGCGACGCGACGCTCGACGCCCTTCGTGAGAAGGCTTCGATGCCGACATTTATCTCGGATGGTGCTCGCGGCCTGGCACTTGCCGCCCGCCGCGTGGCCGATGCCGCGCCGAGCATGCCGCGTCCGTCGCTCAGTCGCCGCCTTGCCGGCAAGCGCATGAGCCGTCCGGTGCCGAGCGTGTCACTCAGCCGCCGCGACCTACGCTTCTTTAACGCCTTCCCGCGCCTGCGCATCAATCGCTACGAAGGTGTCATTCGAGCAACTAATCTCCGCGACCGCGCCCACGAGCTGTTTCGGCGCTAGCCGGGACGGGCGCACTCACGGCTCCCTTGCTCGCGTATTTCCCGTCCGTTTCGCGTCCGTTGCCGTGCCGTTTCCAAGATTGCGGCACCGTTTCCATTCGACAACGCAGCGTTTAACAACGCCGTATCTGGTCTACACCAGTTGCCCCTCGGCCGCATTATGGGCGCCGACAACGTCCACGCGACCAAGGGAGAGCGAATGTACGATACGGGATCGACAACGTTTATGCTCATCTGCACCATGCTCGTGTTTTTAATGACACCGGGTCTGGCGTTTTTCTATGGCGGCCTGTCCAGGCGCAAAAATGTCATCAACACCATGCTCATGTGCTTTGGCGCCATTGGCCTGGTTGGTGTGCTGTGGATTGTTGCCGGCTGGTCGCTGGCCTACGGCGGCGACGGTTCCAGCCCGTTTATTGGAGGCCTTGATCAGCTGCTGTGCCTGCCGGTGCTCGGTCAGGTGCTGCAGGCGGCCGAGGGCACCGCGTCGGACGGCGCCGTCTACCCGGAGATTATCAACATCGCCTTCCAGATGGCGTTTACCATGATCACTGCTGCTATCGTCACGGGTAGCCTGGCCGGCCGCGTTAAGTTTGGTGCCATGACGGCCTTCCTGGGCATTTGGCTGCTCGTGGTCTATGCGCCGCTTGCCCACATGGTTTGGGGCGGCGAGGGCTCCTTTATCGGTGACATGATCGGCGCGCTCGACTTTGCCGGCGGCGACGTGGTGCACATTTCGTCCGGTCTCACGGGCCTGATTCTCTGCTTAATGCTCGGCCGTCGTCGTGGTTTTGGCATGGTGAGCTACCGTCCGCATAACGTGCCGTTTGTGGCGCTGGGCGCCGGCCTGCTTTGGTTTGGCTGGTTTGGCTTTAACGGCGGCAGCGAGTTTAATGCCGACGCCGTTGCGGCACTCGCCATCCTCAACACCGTGACGGCCAGCGCGGCGGGCATGGTCTCGTGGCTTGCCGTCGAGCGCGTGCACACCGGTCGCCCCACGCTGGTGGGTGCCAGCACCGGCTTGGTTGCGGGCCTTGTGGTGGTCACGCCCGGCGCAGGCTTTGTCGAGCCGTGGGCGGCGCTGGTCATGGGCCTGATTGTCTCGCCCGTCTGCTACTTGGCTATCAGTCATCTCAAGACCAAGTTCGGCTACGATGATGCGCTCGATGCGTTCGGTTGCCATGGCATTGGCGGCATCTTGGGCGGCGTGCTTACGGGCCTGTTCTGCGTGCCGGAGCTTTCGTGGACCGGTAAGGGCGGCCTGTTCTACACGGGCGACGTGTCGCTGCTCATCTCGCAGGTCCTGGGCATTGTGGTGACGGTCGCTATAGTGCTGGTGCTCGACTTGGTGATCGCCGCGGTGGTCAAGGCGCTGTTCCACGGCAGCCTGCGCGTGGACGAGGCCGACGAGGCGCTGGGCATGGATGCGAGTCAGCACGGCGAGAGCGCATATCCTTCGTTCTCCGGACTCGATTAGCAGCACGGCTTTCCCAGGCACCCGACCTTGCCCCTCAAACCGTCGCTTGCGTACCGAAGTACGCGGCGCTCCTCTTTCGGGGCAATCTCGGGTACCTGGAAAACCCGTGCCATGTGAAGGACAATTCATTTCTTTTATTGAAGAGAGGAATTCATTATGAAAAAGATCACGGCTATCGTGCGCCAGGAGAAGCTTGAGGTTCTTAAAGATGCGCTGTTTGCTGCTGATGTTCGTGGTATGACCATCAGCCAGGTGCAGGGCTGCGGTGCACAGCATGGCTGGAAGGAATACGTGCGCGGCAACGAGTTGCTCGTCAACACGATTCCTAAGGTACAGTTCACACTCATTTGCGCTGATGAACATGTCGATGGCATTGTCGACATCATCTGCAACGCTGCTCGCACCGGTGCCGTTGGAGACGGCAAGATTTGGGTCGAGCCGGTCGAGGAGGTCATCCGCATCCGCACCGGCGAACACGGCCCCGCCGCGGTGTAGAATCGACCGCCTACCATCCGCAACGTTAAAATGCTGCAATGAGGCACAAGAGTTGCGTTGCGGATGGACAGATTATGGGTCGTAATAAATATCCCGAGGAGACGGTCGCGAAGATTCTCGACGCGGCGCTGGAGCTATTCTGCGTACAGGGTTATGAGGGGACGAGCATTCAAGACATCGTCGACCGCCTCGATGGCATGACCAAGGGCGCTGTCTATCATCACTTTAAGAGCAAAGAGGAGATTTTCAACGCCGCATTTGATCGGGCAATGGCCCCGATTGTTGAGCACCGTCGCTCAACGCTTGGTATCGGTAATATGACCGGAGCCCAAAAGCTCAAGCGGCTGTACGCGCCCGAGTCCGTCGTTCCACAAATTGAGCTATGGGCACGCATGCATCCCGCGGCGGATCCGGTAAAAAGCTCGCGTCTACTGGCGATGCAGTACCAGGGCTCGTTTGACGAGTCGGCCGATGGCTGTCTCTTGCCAGTGATCGAGGAGGGCATCGCCGACGGCTCCATTGCGTGCGAATGCCCGCGCGAAGCGGCGGAGGCCGTATCGTTGTTGGCGAATCTTTGGCTGCTGCCATTGTTCCGTCCGCTCGAGCCCAAGGAGCGAATGCTCGCTCGCGCACAATGTTTGGCGCAGATGGCGGCCGCGGTGGGGCTCGATTTGGGTAATGAAGTGCTTCAGACAACGGCGGAGATTTGGGACGTATGGGACCGCGCCGGGTGGTAATATAGATACCAATGGTATGTAATTGATTTGTGAGGGTAGCCACGGCTGCCCTTTTCAAGTCATTAAATACATACTAATGGTATGTATAGGGGGCGGGCTTATGGCTGGAATGCGGAGGAGTAGCGTCTCGTTGGCGCAAAAAACGGTGCGATCTATCAGACTATTCGGTCTTCTTGTTGCACAGTTGTGCGCGTATTCGATGTTGTCGGCACTGTGCTTTGCGTGCCCGCTTTACTTGTTCGATTGCAGCGGCTCGTCAACGTTATATGGCACCGTCGCGGCGATAGCGTTCGTGCCGGGCGTGCTTGCGACTCCGGCTGGCGGAATCTTGGCGGATCGTGGGAGACACCGCGGGGTTCTTGTGGTGCTCGGCATTGTTCTGATGGCTGCATCGCTGTTGTTTATCCCCATGAAGCGGTCGCTGCCCCTTGCCGTTGTCGTGGTGGCAATACTTTGCGTCCAATATGGCATCCAATCGCTGCTGAAACCGATGCTTCAAATTGAGACGGTGCACATGATGGGCCAAGAAAAGGTTGAGCGTGCCACAGCGTTGGTCTCGCAGGTAACCATGGCGAGCAATATCTTGGGGCCTGTAGTCGGGACGGCAGTCTATGGGTGCTTTGGTATCGATGCTCTATGCGAAACCGCGGCGTTGACGTTTGCGATGTCAGCCCTGCTGTTCGGGGGCACACTCAAGCGATATGCCTCATCTGGAATGACAGGGGACAGTACGACTTGCTCGACATGCCGAAACGATTTTCGGGAGTCGATTCGGTATCTGTTGCAAAATTCATCATTGGTCGCCGTGATTTTGCTTGCGGCTATTTTGAACCTTGCGTTGGTTGGGCTAACGATTGGCGCTCCCGTTATTGTTGCAAAGCATCTCGGAATGCAGTCATCCTTTGTTGGGATTATTGAGGTGGCTATGGGCTTAGGTGGTCTTGTCGGCAGTGGTTTGGTCGGTATTTGGCCGCATCGTTTTTCCTTCAAGGGCATATGTCGATATGTTGCGATGATCTGTTTTGGAGTCGTACCGATTATTGTCACGCTACTGAGCGGTCCTGATGAATTAGCGTTTGCCGCGCTTGCGGCCGGCTCGGCATGGGTCATGGCGTGGGCAAGCATTACATCGGTTGAAATCGTTTCATTCGTTCAGCGGTCAGCGCCAAAGGAACTCTGCGGAAAAGTGCTGGCACTCGTTTATATGACGCTTTCCTGTGCAACGCCTATTGGCCAATTGGTTTACGGACTCGCATATGATCGATGGACACCGGCGATTGTATTCGCAGGCATGCTGGCGGTGCTGACGTTGACGACGGCGCTGTTTTATCGGCTGAAAAGTCGCTCGTGGCGATTGTCTTAACGCGCTGGGGCACCGTGAATTTGTGGAGGCGGTGGTACGCCGCGCCGGGACGGCATTGTTTAGGCGTGCCTCTCCTTCGTCTACAATATCGTGCAGACGAAGGAGAGGCGTGCCCATGATCAAGATGTTTGCGAGTGACTTAGACGGAACGCTGCTGAACGCCCTACACGAGGCGGATGGGACCATCCGCCGTGCCATTCGCGAGCTGACCGAAGCCGGCCTGCATGTGGTTCCCGCGACCGGACGCTCGACGCTGCCGATCGGCGAGCATGGCTTTACGGGCCTGGCGCTTGACGCCTGCTGCTCCAATGGATCAATCGTGCGCGACAGCCATGGAGAGGTGCTCAAGACCTGGACCATCGATCCGCAGACCACCGAGGAGCTGCTCAAGGCGTTCCCGGACATTTGCTTTGATTGCTCCACGCCCGATGGCATGTTCTCGAGCGGTTCGTTCGAGATGCACCAGGCGGGCTTTAAAAAGGACAGCCCTATCAAGCGCATCGTGATGCGCGGTATGCGTGCACGCGGCGGGTATCACGAGGAGCAGTATTTCGACCAGTCGATCGGTGACATCCTGCGCCACGATGTGTGCAAGATCAACTGTCGCGTGACCTCGCCCGAGCTGGAGCGCGAACTTAAGGCGTATTTGGCCGAGCGCTCGGACCGCGTGGTCAACGCGCCGTTCGATCCGGTGATGTTCGAGATTACGGATGCGGCGTGCAACAAGGGCGAGAGCGTGGCCTGGCTGGCGGGCTACTACGGCATTGCCGAGGACGAGGTCGCGGTCTACGGCGACGGCGGCAACGACATTGCCATGCTCAAGCGTTTCCGCCACAGCTACGCGACCAAAAACGCAAGCGATGCAGCCAAGGCCGCCGCGAGTGCGACCATCGGCAGCTGCATGGTCCACGCCGTCCCCAAACACATGCTCGCCACCATGCGCAAGCAAAACTCCCGCACTGTCATCGAATAATGTGACAAAGGGACAGCCCCTTTGTCACAGGTGACGCTGGTCTCTTGAAATGCGAACAAACATTCGCATATCTAACTGCGCTTTGATAGAATTGATACTGTTGGCGGCAGTTCCATGTGCCGGGCAGCGCTCTCCATCTGATGGGAGGTGATGCCCATGACCGATTTGATTGATTTCGTGAGACTTCTGACCGCTTTGGTCTCGTTCTTCACGGCGCTCGTCGGGCTTTCCGAGGCACTCAAGCAACGTTCGAAGCAACGTAAAAGGGGTCGCCGCCGCTAAGGCGTTGACCCCTTAATCCAAGCAACGGCGCTGCCCAGCTTTCCAGAACTTGGGCTGCCGTCGACACTATTCTACCCACGAATGACATTTTGGACAATCGGTAATGCCGCTCTAAAAGCCTGGCACAACCGGCACAACCTAGGCGGTCGCTGGATGTGACAAAGAGGCTGCCCCTTCGTCACATCCCAAATATTGCCTTTACGTGTTGATGCACACGGTGTGCAATAATACTCGCACTGTGCAATAGCGCACAGGTTGAGTAACAAGGAGGACGCTTGTCCCAGCTCGAGAAATGCGACCGCCGGTCCCTTCGCTCGCAGCGCGCCCTTCGCCAGGCGCTTGCCAGCGAACTTGCCGAAAGCGGCGATCTTTCGCGCATTAATGTCGCGTCGCTCACCGAGCGTGCCGGCCTTACGCGTCGCACGTTCTATTCGCACTACCGCGATATCCCCGACTTTATCAGCCAGATCGAGAACGGCCTGCTTGCCGAGATTCGCGAGCGCATTGAGCTCATCACCGCAGCTCAGCTGCCTGATCTCTATCACAACATCGATGAACTCGAGCCGGCGCCCGGTTCGGTTGAGCTGCTGCGTTATCTTGCGGCCAACCGCGACTTAATCGGTGCGCTGCTGGGTCCGGGCGGCGACCAGGCCTTCATTAAAAGGATCATCGACACCGCGCGTGAGGCTGTGGTGCCGCGTGCGCAGACGGGCATTTTGGGCCTGGCGCTGGGCACGTTCTTTGACTACTACGTCACCTACGTCGTGAGTGCCGAGGTCGGCATGATTCAGCGCTGGTTTGAGCGTGGGCTCACCGAATCGCCCGAGGCCATGGCGCGCATTATGACGGTACTCGCTTTTGTGCGCCCTGGTGACCTGTATGGCCAACCCATCGATATCAACGTGCCGGAATACGGCATGAAGCTATTGAACTTGCAGCTCGAGGACGCGGCCGACACCGCCGCAACCGTCGAGTCCAACAACTAAGAGGAGAGACAATGAGCAAACTCGTCGAGGGCATCAAGGACCGCATGGTCGCTGCTGCACGCGAGGCTGCGCCCGCCGTGGTAGACGCCGCGCAGAAGGCCGCGACCGCGGCTGCCGAGAAAGTTGCCGAGGCAGTTGCCGATGCCAAGAACGCGGCAGGGGAGACGTCCGTCGCCAGCGAGCCCGCCACCGCCGCTGAGCCCGTAGCCGCCGCCCAGGCCCCCGAAGGCGCGATCTTCAACCCCGAGAACGCTCGCGGCAACCTGCACCTGGGCATCGACGTGGGCTCTACCACCGTCAAGCTCGCCGTGCTCAACGACGACAACCAGATCGTGTACGCCAAGTACCAGCGCCATCACACCGACGTCCGCGCCTGCGCCCGCGACCTGTTCGAGGGCGCTGCGACCGTGCTGCCGGCTGCCCAAATGACCTGCGCCATTACCGGATCGGGCGGCTTGCTGCTGTCCCAGTGGCTCGACCTGGAGTTTGTCCAGGAGGTCATCGCCAGCAAGCGCGCCGTCGAGACTCTTATACCGGCCACCGACGTCGCCATCGAGTTGGGCGGCGAGGACGCCAAGATTATCTACTTCGATAACGGCATCGAGCAGCGCATGAACGGCACCTGCGCTGGCGGTACGGGCGCGTTCATCGACCAGATGGCAACCCTGCTGCACACCGACGCCAGCGGCCTCAACGAGCTCGCGGCTAACGCCACCACCATCTATCCCATCGCCAGTCGCTGCGGCGTTTTTGCCAAGACCGACGTGCAGCCGCTGCTCAACGAGGGCGCCCGCCCCGAGGACGTGGCCGCCTCCATCTTCCAGGCTGTCGTAACCCAGACCATCTCGGGCCTGGCGTGCGGCCGCCCCATCCGCGGCAACGTCGCCTTCCTGGGCGGCCCGCTGCAGTATCTCTCCGAGCTGCGCCACCGCTTCTACCTCACGCTCAACCTGGACGAGGAGCACCGTATCGTGCCCCAAAACGCTCACCTGTTTGTGGCGAGCGGTGCCGCCATGGCGCATGAGTCCAACAAGCTCAGCACGTTCCCGCAGCTCATCGAGGCTATCGATGCCCTGGGTGACACACAGGGTGCCGAGGTCGAGCGCCTGGATCCGCTCTTTGCCACCGACGAGGACTTCGCCGAGTTCAAAACCCGCCACGACCAGGAAGTCGTCCCCAAGGGCAAACTCGAAGGCTACACCGGCCGCGTGTTCATTGGCATCGACGCCGGTTCCACCACCATGAAGGCTGCGCTCGTGGGCGAGGACGGCCAGCTGTTGCATACCTGGTATGGCAACAACAACGGTGACATCCTGGGCACGGCCAAGGTCATCATGGCCGATTTCTACAACCACATCCCTGCCGGCTGCACCATCGGCCACGTGACCACCACGGGCTATGGCGAGGCGCTGCTCATCGAGGCTCTCAAGGCCGACTCCGGCGAGATCGAGACCGTCGCGCACCTGCGCGGCGCCAAGGCGTTCCTGCCCGGCGTCGAGTTCATTCTGGACATCGGCGGCCAGGACATGAAGTGCCTGCGCGTCAAGGACGGCGTCATCGAGCACATCATGCTCAACGAGGCCTGCTCGTCGGGTTGCGGTAGCTTTATCGAGAGCTTCGCCGTTTCTATGAACATGGACGTGCGCGCGTTCGCCAATGCCGCCATCCATGCCAAGGCCCCCGTCGACCTGGGCAGCCGCTGCACGGTCTTTATGAACTCGCGCGTCAAGCAGGCGCAAAAGGAAGGCGCCACGGTGGGCGACATCGCGGCCGGCCTGTCCTATTCCGTCATCAAGAATGCCCTGTTCAAGGTCATTAAGCTGCGCGATCCCAAGGAGATCGGCAGCCAGGTGATCGTTCAGGGCGGCACCTTTATGTCCGACGCCACGCTGCGCGCGTTTGAGCAGCTCACCGGCGTTCATGCCGTGCGTCCCGACATCGCCGGCTGCATGGGCGCCTACGGTGCGGCCCTGCTCGCCCGCGATCGCGCCGGCGCCGACGGCACCTCGACCATTCTTTCTGCCGAGGACATCGCGCACCTTACCGTGACGCAAAAGCATGTCCGCTGCGGTCGCTGCTCCAACAACTGCCAGCTCACCGTCAACGACTTTGGCGGCGGCAGGCGCTTCATTACCGGCAACCGCTGCGAGAAGGGCGCCGGCCACAAAAAGCAGAAGACCGAGGCGCCCAACCTCTTCAAAAAGAAAAACGAGCTGCTGTTTAACCGCGAGGTGCTGAGCCCCGACGAGGCCCCGCGCGGTACCGTCGGCATCCCCCGCGCGCTCAACATGTACGAGAACTACCCCTTCTGGCACGCGTTCTTTACGCGCTTGGGCTTTAGCGTGCAGCTGTCCGACCAGTCGAGCAAGAAGACCTACCAGGCGGGCATCGAGTCCATGCCGTCCGAGAGCGTGTGCTACCCGGCAAAGATGAGCCACGGCCATGTGATGAACCTTATCGACCGCGATGTCGACTTCATTTGGATGCCGTGCGTGCGCTGGGAGCGCAAGGAGGATCCGACCGCCGGCAACTGCTATAACTGCCCCATCGTCATGAGCTACCCCACGGCGTTGGCACTCAACATCGACGAGATTCGCGAGCAGAACATCGAGTTCCTGTACCCGTTTGTGCCCTATCACGACAAGACCGAGCTCAAGCGCCGCCTGTACCAGGTGCTCGCTGTCGACCGCGTGGCCGATGCCGAGGCTGGTCGCGGCCGCGTGCGCGGTCCCAAAATCACACGCTCCGAGGTCGATGCCGCCGTCAATGCTGCCTTTGAGGCCGACGCGCGTTTCCACGAGGATATCCAGACCATGGGCGAGGAGGCCCTTAAGTGGGTCGAGGACCACGGCGGTCACGGCATCGTGCTCGCCGGCCGTCCCTACCATAACGACCCCGAGATCAACCATGCCCTGCCCGAGCTTATCTCGAGCTTTGGCTTTGCGGTCTTTACCGAGGATTCACTCGCGCATCTGGTAAAGCCCGAGCGCCCCATTCGCGTCGTCGACCAGTGGATGTACCACAGCCGCCTGTACGCCGTCGCCCGTTTTGTGACGATGCGCAACGACCTGGACCTGATCCAGCTCAACTCTTTCGGCTGCGGCCTCGATGCCCTGACCACCGATCAGGTGCAGGAGATTCTGGAAGCCAGCGGCAAGATCTACACCGTGCTCAAGATCGACGAGGTGTCCAACTTGGGCGCCGCGCGCATTCGCATCCGCTCGCTCATGGCCGCGCTTAAGGACCAGGAGGCCGAGCGCCTGGCCGAGGCCACGGCCGCGGGCGAGGCCTACGAGCAGGGCGATGCAGCGCCGGTGGCTCCCTCCAAGGATTCTCCCGCGTTCGCGAGCCGCAAGTACACGTTCGAGGCGCAGCGTGAAAGCGCCTCGACCGCGTGGCCCAAGGTGCCCTTTACCGAGCAGATGCGCGAGGAGGGCTACACCATCTTGTGCCCGCAGATGGCGCCGATCCACTTTGACCTGGTCAAAGAGGTGTTCCGTGGTGCTGGCTACAACTTGGAGCTGCTGCCCTCGACCGATCACGACGCCGTCGAGGCCGGCCTGCGCTATGTGAACAACGACATCTGCTATCCGTCGATCCTGGTGACGGGCCAGATTATGGAGGCCATCGAGAGCGGCCGGTACGACCTGTCCAAGACGGCTGTGGTTATCAGCCAGACCGGCGGCGGCTGCCGTGCCACCAACTACATCGCGCTCATCCGCAAGGCCCTGCGCGAGAGCGGCCACCCCGAGATCCCGGTGATCTCGCTTTCGGCCGTGGCGCTCGGCGAGGACAATCCCGGCTTTAAGATTACGCCGGCGCTGCTTAAGCAGGCAGTCTACGCGGTGCTCTTTGGCGACGTGATGATGCAGATGCTCTACCGCTGCCGCCCGTACGAGGCCACGCCCGGTGCCGCCAATGCGCTCTACGAGGAGTACATGGCGCGCGCCCGCAAGCTGGCGCCCAAGTTCAACCGCCACAACTACACCAAGCTGTGCCGCGAGGCCATCCGCGCGTTCGACACCATGCCGCTCGTTGGCGAGGGCACCAAGCCGCGCGTGGGCGTGGTCGGCGAGATCTTGGTCAAGTTCCACCCCACAGCCAACAACCACGTGGTCGACGTTATCGAGCGCGAGGGCTGCGAGGCCGTGGTGCCGGGCCTGCTCGACTTCTTCCTGTACTCCATGAGCAACGCCGAGCTGCAGAAGGACGAGCTGGGTAGCTCTGCTACCACGCGCGCTGGTATGCAGGCGCTCATCAAACTCGTGGACTGGATGCGTACGCCGGTGGAGGAGATGCTCGAGAAGTCCCGTCGCTTTGAGGCGCCCGAGCGTATCGGCACCATGGCCGACAAGGCCCGCACGGTGCTTTCGGTGTGCAACAACATGGGCGAGGGCTGGCTGCTCACGGCCGAGATGCTCGACCTGATCGATCACGGTGCGCCTAACATCATCTGTACGCAGCCCTTCGCGTGCCTGCCCAACCACGTGGTGGGTAAGGCCGTGATCAAGGAGCTGCGCCGCCAGCATCCCGAGAGCAACATTGTCGCGGTGGACTATGATCCTGGTGCGTCCGAGGTCAACCAGCTCAACCGCATTAAGCTTATGATCAGCGTGGCTAAGGAGAACATGCGCGCCGGCAAGGGCTTTAAGCTCGAGAAGGTGGCGCCGCTCGCGATGGACGAGGTCACCGGCCAGATGCGTGCCCACGATGGCTGCGTGAGCTGCGGACCGGCCAGCGAAGAGGCCGTTGCATCGGTCGCCAATCGTCTGGGACGCGGCATTAAGAAGTAGTTGGCCTGCTTTGGGCTAGATATGAGGCAAACGGGTGGTAGCCGTACCGGCTACCACCCGTTTTTGCTGGATATATGTTGCGCAAATGACCTTGCTACAGCCTTCCATGGGCTTGCCCGATTTTTGGGCCGGTTCGGGCTTTGAGGACAAGTTACTGCAGGCCCAAGGCGATTTTTCGCTCAACGCGGGCCAGCACAGCGTGACCTATCTGCCAAACGACGAGATGATCGCTGCGGACTGCCCATCGCCACCTACGAGATGGAAGCCGAGAAGTACATCTACCGCGTGTACAAGTACGAGCTGTAGGGCCGCGCTTAGGTTTGACCAATGGAGTATGAAAACACGCCGTTCGCCGATGCCCCCTCCGCGAGTGGCAGCCATATGGTTTGATGTTAGAAACATATAGTTGTCGCCAGCCTGCTGGCGACGTTCCCCCTGATATCGGAGGTTCCAGGTATGTTTCGTGCTCCGTTAAACAACTATCGGTTGGGCTAGCATGGGTCGCCGTGCTATTTCGATAGCCCTTGCAGTGGTCTGCCTGGCTGTGCTCCTGGGCGCTACGGGGCTGTTTGCTATAAGCCGAGAAACGTCCTATATGCAGGAATGCGCTTCCGAAGGGTTTGCCATTGACGGTTACTATCGGGACGACAAGACGAGTCGGGAAACCCTGGCCTTTCTTGAAGAGGATAACCATCGGTGGCAACTGGTCGACAAAGACGGCAGCTGCGTTGACGGGCAGTTTAAGCGTACGGATGACCCCAACATCCTGATATTAAAGAAGGAAAACGGCGAAGAATTCGGTACGGTTCACGTTGCGTATATATCGCGCCGGCGCGATCAGGGGCAGATCTACCTAATTAGAAATACTAAGGTGACCCGATTTTATCTTGTGAGCACCGATCCGGCGTTTACGGTGGAGTCTGGCGAGGTCGATTCGGACAGTTGATTCACGGCAAAAAAGAGCGAGCGGGGCGCGGGTGTGAACTGCACCCCGCTATTTGCTCGTGTCCGTATCGCGCCTGCGCCTCGTCGTAACTTGCGTCCGTGCGAGCATCCATCCCGCGCTCTGCATCACTTCACATCGAACTCCACGCGATCGAGTTCGGGTACGTTGAGGTCTATGAGCTTGCGGGCGACGTGGCGGTCGTGCGCCCCGAGCGCCTCGCTTGTCGTCACGTGGGCGACAACCTCGCACTCGACGATGCCCTCTTCCTCGCCCTCGGCAGCTGAGGTCTCGACGGCGACGGTGTAATCCTTAAAGCCCGGCAGCACCGCGGCAAGTTCGCGCGTAGTTTCGGTGACACCGTAGCCGTCCTGCACGCCGGTCTGCGCCGAGCCAATAGACCCCGCCGTCATAACGATGCAGGGGATGGCAAAGACTACCGTACCCACAATGATGCGGCGGCGCACTTTGCGTGACAGCTCGTCGACCTCGGTGTCTTCCTCAGCGGTCACAATACCGTCGCCGTTGAGGTCGCGCTTGAGCGGTACACGTAAAAGAAGCAATACGGCTTCGGCCGCCAGCGCGATAAAGACGACGTTGATGCCAAACTCGTAGAGGGCTGAGAGGAACAGCGACCCGCTCGCGATGGCAATGCCATAACCCGCCGCGCACAGGGGCGGCATGAGCGCGGTTGCCACTGCCACGCCGGCGATGAGCGTGGCGGGTTCCTGGTCGCGCGAGTTGCCCAGGCCACCCGCAAAGCCGCCCGCGAGCGCGACGGCAAGGTCCCACACGGTGGGCGTCGAGTTGTCGATAATGGCGGCCGTGGTGGTGCCAAGGGGCGAGAGCTTAAAGTACAACGTGGATGTGACCAGGCAAAAGGCCATTTGCAGCGCAAGGCTGGCGACGGCTTCGACGGTAATCTCGCGGTCGAGCGTGGCGATGCCGTATGCCATGGCAAGGACCGAGCCCATGAGCGGGCAGATGAGCATGGCGCCTACAATGGCGATATCCGAGTCGATATCGAGGCCGATGCTCGCGATTAACATGGCAATGATGAGGATGCACAGGTGAGAGCCGGTCAGGCGTGCCCCGTTTACAAAACGCTTGCGGATCACGTGATAGGGCGCGCGTCCCTCGCGAATGTTGAACGCGCGCTTTAAAAAGCGACCAGCCTGTTCGGCAGCCTCACTATGGGCAGGGCGGATGCCATGGCGCCGGTGATGGCGTTCACGCAGTCGCTTGAGCTGTTGTCTATCGAGTTCCATGTTCACCTCGTTCTGGCACGGGCCGCATATCTCGCCCGTCGCCCATACTCTACACCGCGGCGGGCGGGGTGCCTGCTCGATGCGGAATCCGATAGGGAGGATGACGCGGGAGCAAATGCAAATCACAGGCTCAATTCGATCCCGCAAGAATATGATGCATCAGCTCCTACATATGTGACGAAATTGTGAAGCGCGAGAGCGTGAATTTCAAAAAATCCGCTGGTGACCAATGTTGCGCAACAGAATTCAAAAATCAGCTCCTACATTATGAGGTGTATGGATGCATCCGTGTCAAAGGGAGAAAGCCATGGCAAACTATAGCCCACAGCACTTTGAGCCTCGGGCCAAGGCCGTCAACGTCAAGGGCGTTGCCAACCGCGCCGTCGCAACCGTTTTGACGGCGGGCCTCATCGCTCAGCCGCTCATGTCGCCGCTGGCGGCAATCGCCGCACCGACGGCAGATAACGGTGACGCCACGAAGGGCGACAACACTATCGAGAACGTCGTCGCCGCCGGTAGCCAGGCAACCGCAAAGACGGCTGCCCAGTTGGCCGAGGAGTCGGCAAAGCAGCTCAAGGACGCTCAGGCCGCCTACGATGCCGCCCAGAAGAAGGCTGACGCGGCGGGCCAGTCTCAAAAGCAGGCGCAGCAGCAAAAGAATCATGCCTCGCAGGCCGTGGCCGATAACGCCGCCGAGCAGAACGAGGCCGAGGCAGCCGCGCTTCAGGAGAAGATTGACGAGCTTAAAGCGGCCGTCGACAAGGCAGAGCAGCAGCAGAAGAAGCTGGGCGACCTGAACGATCAGCTCGATCAGGCCAACAAGAGTGTCGAGGATAAGACCCAGGCGCTCAAGGACGCCAAGGCAAAGCAGGATGAGGCCAAGAAGGCCTTCGATGATGCCAAGGCCAAGCTCGAGGCCATGGGTATGGACGAGTACGAGGCCGCCAAGAAGGCCGTTGAGGACGCACAGGCCAAGCTCAATGCGGCGAATGCCGATGTGAAGACGGCCGAGGGTGAGCTCGATGCCGCTAAGACCGCCGCCGACAATGCTGAGCAGGCAAAGAGTGATGCCGAGTCTGCTCTGACGACCGCCCAGGCCAAGAAGCAGGAGACTGCCAATGCCCTTGCCGCTGCGACCACCGCGTGCGGCAACGCCCAGGATAAGCTGAACGACGCACAGAAAGCGCTCGATGCCGCCATCTCGGGCACGGGTATCGATCTAAAAGCGCTTGAGGCTGTCAAGAACGCTGCTGCCGGTGAGCTCAAGGACGCGCAGACCGAGCTTGATGCCGCGAAGGCTGCCGACGCCACCGCACAAACGAACCTCCAGGCCGCACAGACTGATGCCAGCGCCGCGCAGGAAAAGGTCAACGCCGCCAACGCTGCCGTTTCGTCAGCGCAGACTGCATACGACGAAGCCAACGGCAAACTCGGTGATTTGACCAGCAAATACAACACCGCCAAGGCTGCTTACGAGCAAGCTCAGCAGACCGAGGCCGACAAGAAGGCAGAGTACGACCGTCTGGCAGAGGTCGCAAAGCAGAAGAAAAGCGCTCTTGAGAATGCTACCAGCGACTACAACAAAGCGAATGATGAATACAACACGGCCAGCACAAACGTCAAAGCTCTTGAGCAGCAGATTTCTGAGCTAAAAGCAAACATGACGGTGGATACGGATGCTGTCAAGGCTGGCCTGCTTGGCTTTATGAATCACATCGCAAGTAGTACGTCGTTTACTGCTGCTCAGCGTGCCAACGCGAGCAATGCGGCGAAGTTACTTGATGGGTCTGCTAACAAGGCGGCATGGTATGACGACTATGTCAACTTGGATGCGTCTGACGCTGACAATGCTTTTTCGCTCGTGAATCTGCAGAATACCTTGACCTACATGAATGCGGTCAATGGAATTCGTCGCGCAAATGGCTTGAGTGACATGAAGGTCAGCATTGTCTCTATGGCGCAGTCGGCGCTCGATGTTTGCTATTCGTCGAATGTTTGGGACCACGCGGGGAACAGCGGCGAGGGCTTTTATATGTCCTATAACGAAAACCTTGCCGGACGTGCTGGCGCCTACAAGGGGTCAGATAATCCTAAAGATTGGGAAACATCCTTCGATAACGGCGACTTCTACGGCGATGATTGGCCGTTTATCGGTTGGTATACTGCGGAAAAGCGCGACTATGACAGGGGTGACTATAGCAACACCGGCCACTATGAGAACTTTATTGATTCAGGTGCTAATTCCTTTGGGTTCGCCGTCGGCTACGGTAAGGATGGCAACCGCTCAACGCCCGAGGACGACGGTGCACCCAGTCCCGTTTCAATTTATCAGGGAAACTGGGCCGAAGGCGATTTTACGGTTGACGAGTTCAAGAACCTGGTAAACACGTACGTAGACTCCGTTTATCATGCCGGTGGTACCGCCGCACAGAAGGCTCAGCTGGCGCAGCTGCAAGATCAACTTGCGGCAGCACGGAAGGCGCGCGATGTGAAAAACGATGCGCTTGGCTCTGCGGAGTCATCCCTCGATGCTGCCAAGAGTGCCGCGAATGAAGCGAACGGTAACGTTGCTGCTGCCAAGAGCGACTATGAAGCTGCGCAAGAGGCCACCGCTATCGCGAAGGCGGCATATGGCGCTGCCGATGTCAATTTGAAGAATGTTGACATCGAAACTCCTAGGGCAAATCTCAACGCCGCCAAGGACGAGGCGACCGTCGCGCAGGCCGCGCTTGACGACGCTAACTCCAAGCTCACCGAATGCCAGACGAACGCCTCCAAGGCTTCCGCCCGCAAGGCGAAGGCACAGGACGATTACGATACCGCCAAGACAAAGTCCGATAAGGCCAACGAGGCGTATGGCAATGCCACGGCTTCGGTCAAGGATCTTACCGCCAAGCGCGATGCCGCCCAGGCGGACCTTGCGAATAAGCAGGGCTCGCTTGACGAGGCAAAGAAGGCCGACGATGCCGCCCAGGCTGGTGTAGACAAGGCCCAGGCCGCAGATGTCCAGGCCGCGACTGCTCTTTCGGACGCCAAGCAGGCAGTTGCCGCCAAGACGCAGGCCCTGTCCGACGCGCAGGCCAAGGCCAAGGCCGCCGAGGGCGAGCTTGCCACCGCAAACAAGGCCTTCGAGCGCTTTGCCGGCGCTCAGAAGGCGGTCGACGACGCCAAGGTCGCCTTTGACGCCGCCGTCGCCGGCGTCGCCGATGCCCAGAAGCAGCTCGAGGCCGCCAACGAAGCCGTCGTCGATGCGAACTTCGAGATCGTCAAGGCCAAGGCCGAGCTTGCCAGCGATGAGGCACTCAAGGCCGATCTTGAGGCTGTCGACCACAAGGCCTCTCTTGCCGCGGGCACGACGGGCAACGAGAAGCTGGTCAAGCTGAACGCTGCCTACGCTCGCTATAAGGCCGCCGTCGATGCCGCTGCTGGTCTCAAGGCTGCTCTGAGCGATGCCGATGCCAAACTGTCCGATGCCAACGACGCCTATGCCGCCGCGCTTGCCGAGCTTAACGATGCTAAGGATGCCCTGGCTGCCGCACAGGCCGAGTACGACAAGTATCATCCCAAGGCTGAGCCGCAGGCCAAGCCTCAGGTTGCGCAGGCTGCTGCAAAGGCTCCTGTCGCCAAGAAGAAGGCAACGTCGGCCGCGCTCGCCCAAACTGGCGACAATTCCGCTCTTGCGGGCGAGGTGTTCGTCATCGGCGGCATTACGCTCGTTGCCGCGGGCGTGACGCTCGGCGATCGCCGCCGCAAGCACATGTAGTGATTCGGGCGTCGGCTCTGCAGTGAACTTCAATTCATAGCGGGACCGTCTCGATAGCCAAACGATAAGGCCGGCGCGCTGTTAAACGCAGTGCGCCGGCCTTTCTTTGTTGCGATATCAAAAAGCCCGGTCGGCAGCCGCAAAAGCTGCCGACCGGGCAAGCCGTAGGCAATATGGTTGCTGTCGAGCAGCTGCTCGACTTAGCCCAGCAGGCTCAGGCCAACAGAGACAAACGCCAGGATAACGCCGACGATGGACTCGCCGCCGAGCAGGCCGCTGGCAACGACCAGACCCTGTTCCTGGAAGGCGGCGTCCTTGGCGGCCCTCTCCTCGTCAGAAAGACCAGCGGTGGCGTCGCGCTGGGCGGACCACTTGTCGTAGGCGAGTTTGACGCAGGAGCCCAGGAATGCCGTGAGCGACATGTAGAACGGCAGGTACACGCCCAGGCCGATCATCATGGCCGGAATGCCGAGCCAGTACATGACGATGCCGGCGATAAAGCCGCCAACGAACCACGGCACGCTCGGGATGCCCGAGACCATGGTGGCGACGACGCTTGCCTGCGCGGCAACAAAGCTCTTGTAGGGGCCAAAGGCGTCCGGGCCATAGGCGGTGACGAGCGCGACCATGACGGCTGCGGCGACCAGGGCACCCACGATGCCGCCGATGGCTTGGCCGATCCACTGCGCACGCGGGTTGGTGCCCAGCACGGCGCCGGCCTTAAAGTCGTTCATGACGTCGCCCGCAAGGCCGCACGCCACGGCTACGATGCCGGCGATAAAGAACAGCTTGACCTGAGCGATCTGTGCAAAGGCAGCCACGATGAGCATAACGATGAGGCCAAAGATCTCCATGGGGTCGATGCCCGTCTGGCCGCAGCTCTGTGCGCTCATGATGGTGGTGACAAAGGTGAACAGCGTCACGATGACTGCCGGAACGGGGCCAAGGTCAAGCACGATGGCGATGATCACGGCGATGGCGGCGGCGCCCAGGCCGATGATGCCGGCGTCGAGCTTAAGGGAGCCCGAGATGAGCGATTGCTCGTCGGTGTCGGTGGAGCTGTCGGCGGCAAGACCGCGGACGATGCCGGCGACCTGTGGCAGGATGTCCTTGAGGACGACGGCGACGCCAAAGCCCATCATGAGGCCCATACCCAGGGACTTAACAATGCCCTGTGCGGTCATGACGTCAAACAGACCGGCAGCGGTGCCGCCAACGATGATGCCAAAGTTGCCCAGCAGCGCGCCGGCAAACCAGAAAGCGACCGGGGCGAAGCCTACCAAAAAGCCGATGGACAGCAGCATGGGCGAGTTGTAGATGGCAAAGGTTACGCCGGGGATATTGAGCGTGCAAAGCATGCTGGGCACCACGCCCAGAGCGTCGCGAAGCACGCTGTAGATGCCTGCGATGGCCATGGAGCCAAAGAGCTGCTTGCCGGTCTTGCCGCCGGCCTCGGTGGCGCGCAGGGTCTGAGCTGCGGCGTTGCCGGTGGGGAACTCCAGCGCGGCGTCAACGATAAAGTGACGGTGGATGAGCGCTGTCGCCAGAAGGCCCAAGATGGTGCCGGCGAGCGCCACGATAAACATGTCGAGCCAGCTGATCTGGTCGGCATAGCCCAACATCCAGGCGCCCGGGATGGTAAACGCCAGGCCGCCGGCGACCATGGCGCCCGCAGACATGATGGTGTGGGTGACGTTGGCCTCGTTGAGGCTGGCGTTGCCCATGAGCTTCAGGAAGAACAGCGAGATGACGGCAGCGAAAATGATCGGCCAGGGGAGTGCGCCCATCTTGAGGGCCGTGTAGGCCGAGCTTGCCGTGATGATCACGCAGCCAAGGACGCCGATGACGACGCCGCGCAGCGTGAGTTGACCGCGCATCGAGGTGCGGTTCGAGGGATTGCTCATATAGAACTCCTTTGCGTATATCCGCTTCCCCCGGGAGCGCCGCTACGGATACGGCGCGGGAAGTCGGGTTACCAAGGGCCGCCGCGTGAGCTCGCGTACGACCGCGCACCAGTATAGCCGCAAGCTAGTCATTTTGGGATGACTGGTTTAGGTAGGGGATATACTGCTGGGCAGACGAAAGGAGCGCCGACGATGCTTAATGGGTGCGCATATATATTGACGGTCGACGTGGGCAACACGTTCATTCGCTTTGGCCTGTTTGCCGAGGATTCGGCCGCGGCGCAGGAGTGCCCGCTTGCGACGTGCGAGATCACGACGCCGTCGAGCATTACGGCAGACGAAGCGCGTATGCGTCTCGCTCAAGTCATGGCCGCGCTGGCGGCTGATGCGGGCATGCCCGGCGCGCTCGTGCCCACGGCGGCCGTGCTGAGCTGCGTGGTGCCGGCGCTCGAGCGCCCGTGGAAGACGGCGCTTTCCCGCACTTGTACGGGGCGCGTGCTCACCGTGGGGCCGGGCCTCAAGACCGGCATGCCCGTGCACTACGACGACCCGGCCGAGATCGGCCCCGACCGCATCGCCGATGCCGTGGCGGCACGCGCCGTCTACGGCTCTCCCTGTATCGTGATCGACCTGGGTACGACGACCAATATCGAGGTCATCGACGCGCACGGTACCTTTGTGGGCGGCGTCATCGCGCCGGGTCTGGCGCTTGGCGCCCGCTCGCTTTCGGCTGCTGCGGCGCGTTTGCCTCAGGTCGAGCCTTCGGCGCCAACGCACGTCATCGGCCGCAACACGCGCGAGGCCATGCGCTCGGGCGTGGTCTTGGGCGAGGTAGCCCGCATCGACGGCATGCTCGACATGGTGCTTGCCGAGATGCGCGCGACCAAGGCGGCGGGGGAGGATGGCGTGCCCATCGTCATTACCGGCGACGATGCCGAGGCGCTCGCGGCGTTGGTCGGCCACAGTCTGACGGTAGATGACGCACTGACGCTGCGGGGTCTCGCCGAGCTCTACCGCATCAACCAAAAGCCCCGCCGCGTGTAAAAGTGAGGGCGCCGGTGGGACAAACGCCTCCACCTTTCACCTGCTACAATGGGTCAAACTATTGCGATTACGGAGGTGTCTGCCATGTCGGACGATCTTCATCAAACTTCGTCAGGCAAGCGCCTGGACGTCATTAGCTGGGACGAGTTCTTTATGAGCGTGGCCATCGCCGCGCAGCGCCGCAGCAAGGACCCCAATACGCAGGTGGGTGCGTGCATCGCCAGCACCAACCACCGCATCCTTTCGGTGGGCTACAACGGTACGCCCTCGGCGCTCAACGACGACTTTTTCCCGTGGGGTACGAGCGACGACCCGCTGCAGGACAAGCACAACTACGTGGTCCATGCCGAGGCCAACGCCGTGCTCAACTACCGTGGCTCGCTCAAGGATCTCGAGGGTTCCACGGTCTACGTTACGCTGTTCCCGTGCCACGACTGCGCCAAGATCCTGGCGCAGGTGGGCGTGGGCGAGGTCGTCTACCTGGACAACAAGTACGCCGACACCGATGATGGACGCATCAGCCGCCGCATCCTCGACTCCTGTGGCATCAGCTACCGCCAGGTTATCGTCGATGTTCACATCGGCACCGAGGGGCAGGCTCAGCAGTAGCTCGTGGCAACGCCAGCTGGCGGCAAAACAGCCAAAAGAGACCCGTCCCAAATTGACCGCTCGTGAAAGTCGTGTCCGCACGCATGGCTGGCGCCTAAGCGGGTACATGGCTGTAGTAACATAGCCCCTGTCCGCGGGCGCGCCCGCGTAATTGTGAGAAAGGAGCCCCTGTGGCTGTTAACGAAGAGCTGCTTAAGAAGGTTCTTGAAGAGATTCGCCCCAACCTGCAGGCCGACGGCGGCGATATGGAGTATGTGGGCGTTGACGACGAGGGCGTCGTCCAGCTTGAGCTTCAGGGCGCCTGCGCCGGCTGCCCTATGAGCGCACTGACCCTGTCCATGGGTATCGAGCGTATCCTCAAGGAGCATGTGCCCGGCGTTACCCGTGTTGAGCAGATCAATGCCTCCGGCGAGACCGACGACCTGTACGACGAGTACGCGCCGTTCTAAGATGCGAAGGCTGCGGACGGCATACTCCGCATAGACGTTACGCCCAAATATGCGGCTGCGAGCGCAAGGCCCGCGGCCGCATTTGTATGTAGGGAGTAGGAGGGTCGACATGCTCAACGACTTCTACCATATGCTTGATCCTGTCGCGATCTCGGCGGGCCCCATCACCATCTACTGGTACGGCCTGGCCTACGTGGTCGGCGCTCTGCTCACGGCGGTCGTCATGTACCGCACACAGCGTCGCTGGGGCTTTAACATCACGATTGACGACCTGACGAGTGTCGTGGTCGGCGTGGTCTTTGGCCTCATTATCGGTGCGCGCCTGTTCTACGTCGTCTTTTACGGTGATGGCTACTACTGGGCGCACCCGCTCGAGATCTTTGCCACCAACGAGGGCGGCATGAGCTTCCATGGCGGCTTGGTGGGCGGCATTATCGGCGGCATCATCGTGTGCCGCATGTATAAGCTCGATGCCTGGACTTTGGCAGACCTTGCCGTCATAGGCGCGCCGCTGGCCTTGTGCCTGGGCCGTTGTGCCAACTTTGTCAACGGTGAGCTGTGGGGCAAGCCGACCGATCTGCCCTGGGGCGTGGTCTTCGGTGGCACCGCGGGCGATATGCCGCGTCACCCCTCCCAGCTCTACGAGGCATTTCTTGAGGGCATCGTGCTCTTTTGCATTCTGCAGGTGCTCAGCCGCAAAAAGCCGCTACTGCCCCAAGGCACGTTTATGGGCGTGTTTGTGATGGGTTACGGCATCGTCCGCTTCCTCATTGAGTTTGTGCGCGTGCCCGATGCCCAGCTGGGCTATCTGCTTGGTGGCGTCATCACCATGGGTCAGCTGCTGAGCCTGCCGCTCGTAATTGCGGGCCTGGCGCTCATCATCTTTGCTCGTCGTCGCAACTGTCCCCAGCGTATCTACCTCGACGCCTAACCACCACAAAGGGGACAGGCACCTTTGTGGTGGTTCGCTGGGCAACGATGACAGAACCGTAACGTTTCCCCAGATAAAACCTGCCAAAATAAACCTGTCCCTTTTTGGCAGGTTTCTAGAAAGGCTTTCGGACTGTGAAGGATTCCGACCTCTCCACAACGGCTGCGCGCGACGCTGCCCGCATCGTCTGGTTTAAGCGCTACCCCGCCAAGCAGACGCTCATCGCATTTTTGCTCGCGCTGTTGGCGACCACGGCGTTTTCCATCGATCCTGCCCCGGTGTCGAGCAACGCAGTCTTGGCGATTGACCCCAAAGCCTCGGGCATGCTGTACGTGTGCTACGAGGTGCTCCTCTCGTTTGCCGGCCATACCGACGCGGTCATGCTGCTTGCACTTGCCTGCCTGCTCACCTTGCCGTTTCGCTACGTGTTCTTTGGCCGTGGCGACACCTGGCGTCCATCGATCATTCTGCCGTCGCTGCTCTTCGCCATCTGCATGGTGTTCGGCCGCAGCTACGATCTCACCGACTCGGCCGAGATTGTCCTTGGCGACAAAGCTCGCATCATCTGCGCCTGGATTGGCGGCGCGGGCTGGATGCTCCTGGCGATCGTTGCCTTCTATCTGGCTTTTGAGTGCCTGGATTGGCTGAGCTCTCGGCGCATTCCGTTTTCCGAAGCGCACTTTGGCCGCGTATGGCGTGTGACTCACGCCGTGCTCTCGGTCCATCCCTTTGCCGGGCCCTTCCTGGTGCTTATGATCGCCTGGGCGCCCACGCTCATCGCTTCGCTGCCTGGCCTTTTTATGGGAGATACGGGCGCGCAGATTCGCCAGTGGTTCAACTATCCCAACGGCACGAGCGACTACCTGCGCCTACTCAACCCCAACGTGCTGCTCAACGGGCATCATCCCGTAGTGCACACGGCCATTATCGGCTCGTGCGTTCAGCTGGGGCTTTCACTGTTCAACAGCGCTAACGCGGGTCTTGCCATCTACACCTGTGCTCAGTTCGTCATCACGGCCGCCTGCATGGCCTATTCCATCTCGTCGCTGCGCAAACTGGGCGTGGGCCTGCCGGTTCGCGGTGCGATCCTGCTGTTCTTTGCGTTTATGCCGATGTTCTCTAACTACGCGGCGTTGCTCACCAAAGACGTGCTCTTTGCCGACGCGTTTTTGGTGCTGCTGGTGCAGACCGTGAAGCTCGTGGCCTGCGGTCTGCCCCGTCGTGATGCCAATGTCGAGCGAGCGGGCGAGAAAGCCCCCGTGCTCTTTGCGCGCCACGACTGGCTGCTGCTCGCTCTGGGCGCCATGGGTTCCACGTTCCTGCGCAACGGCGGCCTGGTGTTTCCCCTGGCGGCATGCGTAATCGCAGCGGCGTTTTGCGTATGGGACGTGCATGTGGCTCGTCGTGCAGCCAAGCAGACTGGTGCTGCACCTTCGGGCGCCATCCCGCGCTTCCGCTGGGTCGGTGTCCTCGCGGTGCTCGCGCTCTGCCTTGCCTCTAACATGTACTTCACCAAGGTGTTTATGCCGGCGCACGACATTACGCCCGGCTCCAAGCGCGAAATCCTTTCGATTCCGTTCCAGCAGACGGCTCGTTTCGTCCAAAAGCACGACGGCCTCAACTCGGGCGTCAACCCCACGGTTAAGGAGGACGGCACCATCGTGGAGGCTCCTTGCGACGGTTCGGTGACCGACGAAGAACGTGCCGTGATCGATCGCGTACTCAAGTACGAGAACCTGGGCCGCCGCTACAACCCCGACAAGTCCGATGCCGTCAAGAACTGCTTTAACGAGTACGCCTCGCAGGAGGACATCGATGCCTATTTTGAGGTATGGGCTCAGATGTTTAAGAAGGATCCCGAGTGCTATATCTCGGCGCTTATCAATAACTACTATGGTTATTTTTATCCGAGCGCGCGCGATGCCTGGATCTACAGCACGGCGCGTAGTGCCGAGATCATGGCGCGTCCCGACAACCTCAAGTACTTCGACTTCCATCCGGTTGACAGCAACGTGGTGCGCTGGTGTGACCACCTGATCAATCTGTACCGTGTGGCGGTGCAGCGCATCCCGTTTATTTCGCTCACCATGAGCTCGGCCACCTATGTGTGGATCATGATCGCCGTGGTGGTCTACCTGCTGCGTCGTCATTCATGGCGTGCGCTGGCGATCTGGGTGCCGCTGTTGGGCGTGCTCGCCGTGTGCCTGATTGGTCCGTGCAACGGCTCGACCTACATGCGCTATCTGTATCCGGTCATCGCCTGCATGCCCTTCGCCATCGGCACCACCGTCACCCGCAGCGACTTCCTCTGGTTCTAACTTGGTGCATTGGGGGCCAGGTTTCTTTGCACCAAAGGGGTCATCATCACGACGCCTTCATTTTGGGGTTTATCTCGCAGGCCAGTAGGTATATCATAACGACGTTTGTTTATATTGCCCGAGCATCTGCGCTGGGCTTTAGGTCGAAACCGATAGGAGACACGTATGTCCGGACACTCTAAGTGGGCCACAACCAAGCATCGTAAGGGCGCGCAGGACGCCAAGCGTTCCGCCCTCTTCTCCAAGCTCAGCCGCAACATCACCGTTGCTGCCCGTCTCGGCGGTGACCCGCTGCCCGAGAACAACGCCAGCCTCGCCGCTGCCGTCGCCAAGGCCAAGGCTCAGTCCATGCCTAAGGACAAGATCAAGTCCGCTATCGACAAGGCTTTTGGTTCGGGTGCTGACGCCGCCGTCTACGAGAACATCGTGTACGAGGGCTACGGTCCCGCCGGTGTCGCCGTCTACGTCGACTGCCTGACCGACAACCGCAACCGTACCGCCGCTGATGTCCGTTCCGCCTTCTCCCACGCTGGTGGCAACCTGGGCACCTCCGGCTCCGTCGCCTTCCAGTTTGAGCGTAAGGGCCAGATCGTCGTCGCCAAGGAGATTCTGGACGAGAACGCCAAGAAGGAGACCATGATCGCCAACGGTGCTGCCGGTGACGAGGATGAGTTCATGATGGCCATCGCCGAGGCCGGTGGCGAGGACTACGAGGACGCCGGCGAGGAGTGGATCGTCTGGACTACTGCCAACGAGGTCATGGCTGTCTCCAAGGCGCTCGAGGAGCAGGGCGTCCAGGTCAAGGGCTCCGAGACCACCATGGTCCCGACCACCCCGACCGAGGTTTCTGGCGCCGACGCCAAGAAGGTTCAGCGCCTCATCGACCGTCTTGAGGAGCTCGACGACGTCCAGGATGTTTACAGCACCATGGACATGACCGACGAGGTCATCGCTGCCCTCGAGGAGGAGTAGCGCCCGCACGGGTTAAGCCGTGCATATCTGGGCATAATGAAGCGAGCATGCAAGCCTCGTGGAATAGATGAGCCGGATCCGCGTGCGTAGAGCACCGGACCCGGCTCTTTTATAATGATGCGAACCGTTTTGCATTTCGAGAGCCGAGATTTGAAGGGAGCGCCGCGTGCGCGTACTCAAACGAGCCCTAGCGATCGTGTATCTTGCCGCCACCATCGTGGCGCTGGGTACGCTTGTCTGTCAGTTTTGGGGGCCGTATACGTATCGCTTTATGTTGCTGATGCGCGACCCCATGCCGCGCATTGTCGTGACGGCATGCGGCGGAGTTGTGGCGATCGGCGTGCTGGTAAGCTTCTTCCGCCTGATGTTTGCTCGTCGTGAGCCGTCCTGTGTGCATCCGGCGGGAGAGCGCAATATTGAGGTCACGCTCGCGGCGCTTTCTTCGTGTGCCAGGGCTGCTGCTGAGCGCGACGACCGCGTGATGGTCGAGCATGTCGAGGCCCGCGTCCAAGGCTCCGACGATTCGCGCGTCCGATTTAAGGTCGAGGCTATCGCGCTTGACGATAAGGACGTGGCATCTCTGGCTATCGCGATGCAACAGCGCATCGAGGAAGCTTGCGACACCATGCTCGGCACGCCGGGTACGACCGCGCGCGTCCGTTTTTTGCCGTCCAAGACTACCGTCCAGACCGTGGAGGTTTCCGGTGAGTGATACCAATCAAGATAAGACCGCTCGTACGCCGCGTCTGACGATTGACCAGAGCGCCACGCCGGCGAGCGAACCTGTTGATTCCAAAGCAGAGGCAACCGAGTTGCAAGATGCGGCAGCCGCGGATTTTGACGAGGCTATGGGTCTCATCAAGGGTACGGGCGCTGCCATCTGGAGCTATGCTGTGCGTCATCCCAACACCACGCTCGGTGCCGTCGCTGGCTTTATCCTCGCCGTGTTGGTGCTCACGCTCGGCCTGTGGGACACGCTCGTCATTGCATTCTTCGTGCTGATCGGCGCTGTGATCGGCCAAATTCGCGACGGCGAGAACGGGATCGTCAACTTCTTCGGCCGTCTGTTTAGCGGCCGCTAATATGTATTCGACTGTCGCATCCGCGGCAGGCATAAGGAGGAACCATGGCTTTTAATACGAAGGTCGATGTGGCCGATACCGAGCTCGAGGAGAACGAGGCGGTCGTCGTCGAAGCTGAGGATGTGACGCTCGAGGACGAGGCTCTTGTCGAGGTCGAGTCCGATGAGGATGAGGACGACGAGGAGGCGGACGAGTCCGAGGACTCGCTGACCTATTCCAACGGTGTGATCGAGAAGATCGTTGCCATGGCCACCCGCGAGGTTCCGCACGTTCTGGGCATGAAGGGTAACCTCATGCACTTTGTGCAGGAGCAGTTTGGTGCCGAGAATCTGACCAAGGGCGTGACGGTCGAGGTCACCGATGACAATCGTGTGGTCGTCAACATCTCTGTCATCATCGAGTACGGCGCCTATGCGCCCGCGATTTTCGACGACGTTAAGGCGCGCGTGACCGAGCGTCTGGCCGCGATGACTGGCCTTGAGGTGGCGGGCGTCAACCTGCGCATCGAGGACGTCATCACCCCCGAGGAGTACGAGCACCGCACCAGCCAGCACGAATAACCTTCCAAAAAGACAGGTTTGTTTTGGCAGGTTTTATCTGCGAAAACGTTAAACGGCCGACCGCGCAAGCAAAAGCGTGGCCGGCCGTTTTTGTACGCTCCCGATATAGGCATACCGCTCGTCTAACTAGGGGTTGCAATCGTCGCGTTCCGCGTTACCCTAATGGGCGCATTGTTTCCAAATTGTTAACGAGGGGTTGCCGTAATGGCTGACGAGCACGAAACAGAAAGCCAGGCATGGGCGATTGAGGCTGCCGCGGCAGAGGCGGCATCGCGAGCTGCCGAGGAGGTACATCGTCCTCCCGTGGTGCCGATGGAGCGCGTGGTCGATCGCACCGATATCGAGCGCGGTGAGCGTGCCGGCCAAAAGCGCAGCCAGGAGCCGGGCTTCCCGCGCTTTTTCGCCGAGCTCAATTTGGGCCTGATTCTTACGGCCTTTGCCATCGTTGCGTTTAAAACCCCTAATCACTTTGCTTTTGGCGGCACCTCGGGCGTGTCGGTCATTCTGTCCACGCTGTTCCCGACCCTGCCCGTCGGCGTCTTTATGTGGATTATCAACGCGGTTCTCGTCGTTTTGGGCTTTATCTTTTTGGAGCGCAAGGCAATCCTGTGGAGCGTCTTCGCCTCGTTTGCGTTGTCCGCCTATGTTTCGCTGTTTGAGCTCTTTATTCCGACCGATGTCTCTCTGACGGGCGATATGTGGCTTGACCTGTGCTTTGCCGTGATCCTGCCGGCGCTCGGCAGCGCCATTGTCTTTGATATTGGCGCCTCGACGGGCGGCACGGACATTCTCGCTATGATCCTCAAACGCCGCACCACGCTCGAGATTGGCCGCGCGCTGCTGTTGGTCGATATCGGCATCGTGACCATCGCGGCCTTTTTGTATGGCCCGCGTGTCGGTCTGTATTGCGTGCTCGGCCTGTTTGCCAAGACGCTTGTGGTCGACAAAGCCATTGAGAGCATTCACCTGCGCAAAGTCTGCACGGTCATTTGTTCCGAGCCCCTTAAGGTCGAGGAGTTTATCGTCAAGCATCTCAACCGCACGGCGACCATCAGCCGGGGCTACGGTGCCTTCTCGGGCAAGTGTGTGACGGTGATCATGAGCGTGCTGAGCCGTCGCGAGGCCGTGCAACTGCGCCGCTATGCGCGCGAAGTCGATCCGGGTGCCTTTATCACGATCGTCGACAGCTCCGAGATCGTCGGCAAGGGCTTCCGCGGAACGAACTAGCGCGGACACACTCATCAAACAATCGAAAAGCGCCTCGCGCGTTGCAAATACGTCATCTAAGAGTATTTGTTCTCACATTGGGTGATAATGATGCCAAAGACATCGTTTGCGATCCAGGTGATTCGTTCTAGATACGAAGGGATGATTTCGATGTTCTGCTCGCAGTGTGGTGCCCCCATGGGCGATAACGACAAGTTCTGCGGCGTATGCGGTGCTCCTAATGCTGGTGCTGCAGCTTCCACCCCTCAGGGTCAGCCTCAGCCCCAGCAGTTTGTTCCGCAGCCGCCCGTGGCGAATGCGCCAAAGGGCTGTGTGGCTCAGGCGTTCCAAGATATGACCAAGACTCCGGGCGTGCTTCAGCGTGTATGCCAAATCGCGTTTTTGCCGGCGCTGATTTGCGTTGTGTCGGTGCTCGTGTTGTTTATTCCCGTTATTGGCGGCATTGCGGCTGCCATCGGCTTTTTGGCAGCTTGCATTGCGAGCGTGTGCGGTTCCGGCTTTGGTATTGAGTGGGGCCGTGATCTTTCGCTCAAGGTCGATGACGGCATGGACCGTCCACTCATGCGCTCCACGTCGTTTGGTCTCGGAGTCTTTTCGAGCGTCATCTCGGTGGTGCTCGAGGTTATCGCTGCCATTCCCGTTATCGGTGTAGTGCTTTCGCTGGTGGAGGGCGTGGTAATTGGCGCCGCGGGCTCGTATTCTTATTACGGCTCCTATGCACTCGAGGCAGCGCTGTTCGGTTCGCTCGGCCTGCTTGTCCTGGCGCTAATTGCCTCGGCGATTCTGGGCGTCTTCTTTAAGATGTTCGCCGACATCGCCGTGATGCACTTTGCGGTGACCGGTCGCGTCGAGAGCGCGTTTTCGCTCGATAAGGTCTGGGCGGCGTTTAAGCACAACAAGACCAAGCTGTTCTGTGCTTCGTTCCTTCCCGAGTTTTTGACGGGCCTGGTCGCCAACGTTGTCACATGGATCTTGACGGTCGTCTTTGGCGCCATTGCCTCTGTCGGTATGTATAGCTACTACTATCGTCCTACGGGTATTGAGGCAATTGTTACCGGCGGTGGTGTCACGCTCGCGCTGTTCTTGGTGCTGGTCGCTTTCGTCACCGTATTTCTTACGGTCTTTGGCAAGATGCTCAAGCACCGTGCCGTTGGCTATTGGGCCGCACGCTATGCAAGCGAGTGGGCCGATGAGGATAAGGACGACGTCCTGACTTTTGTGTTGCCCTTCGAGAAGAAGTCCGCTCCTTCGGGTTACGGTGCTCCGGATGCTTCGCCGGCACCTGTACCCGCTCCCGCGACCGAGCCTGAGCCGGCGCCCGAGCCTGAACCGGCGCCCGAGCCTGAGACGGCATCTGAGCCCGAGCCTGCACCTGAGCCTGAGCCTGAGCCGGCACCTGCACCTGAGCCGGCGTCCGAGCCAAGCTCCGACGAGGAGCCTCAGGACGAGTAGCCACGCCGCCTGCTATTTGGGGACGGACTAGAAATAGCGCTTGACAAATGAGCGGGGGCGGACGTTTCGATACGTCCGCCCCCGCTCTGCTTTAGCCAGGCTGTTATGGACGGGTGTGACGACTACTCGTCGTGCTTCTCCTCGCGGCGTGCAGCAGCGCGTGCGTCGTGGATGCCCTTGATCGCGGCATGGCGAGCCGTTCGGGCATCATGGATGGCGTCGCGAGCCTCGGCGGTCGTCGCCTTGGCAGAGCGCAACTTGGCGGCCAGATCGGGGTTGGTTTCGGCGACCGCGGTAATCGCGGGGCCGTCGAGCTCCTCTTGCGTGGGCTCGGCCAAAAAGTCGATAGCATACTGGGCGGCCACCATGGAGCCCTTTGCCAGCACGGTCTCGTCAATCTTGTAAAAGCAGGAATGCTGGGCGTACGTGGCGCCAATCTTGGGGTTGCGCGTACCTACAAAGGCGAGCACGCCCGGTACGCGGCGCAGGTACTCCGAAAAATCCTCGCCCGAGAGCGTGCCGCGGTAATGGCCTTGGCCGGCGGGGCCCAAGCACTTGATTACGGCCTGACGGCAGCGCTCGCTCGAGGCCGCGTCGTTTTCGACCTTGTAGTTGGCGATGGTGTAGTCGGTGAGCTCTGCCTCGGCGCCCAAGGCGGCCGCGGTATGCTCCACGATGCGGCGCATGAGCTCCGGCATTTCCTCGTGGGTCGAATCTCCGTAGGTGCGCACCGTACCGGCGAGGTAGGCCGTGCCGGCGATAACGTTGCGCGCGGTTCCGCCATGCAGCTCGCCGACGGTGATAACAGCCGGCTCATAGGGGCTGATTTCGCGCGAGACGATGGTCTGCAGGGCGTTGACGATCTCGGCGGCAACCATAACGGCGTCGTGGCCGCGCTGGGGCATGGCGCCGTGGCATGAGGTGCCGCGGACGTCGATGCGGAACCAGTCGGTATTGGCCATGCGCGGTCCGGGCTCGCAGCTCACGGTGCCGGCATCGACCTCACTCCAGATGTGCGCGGCGTAGGCGCCATCGACGCCGTCGAGCACACCCGTGCCGATCATGAGCTTGGCGCCCTGGCCGTTTTCCTCGCTGGGCTGGAAGACGATGCGGACTTCGCCGTGGATGTCGTCGGTCATATGGCGCAGGATTTGCAGCGTGCCGAGCATCATGGCGATATGACAGTCGTGACCGCAGGCGTGCATGCAACCCTCATTGACGCTGGCGAACTCCTCGCCGGTCTGCTCGGTGACGGGCAGGGCGTCGATATCCGCACGCAGCAGGATACGGCGGCGCGGCGTGCCGTCCTCGCGGTAGGCATCCGGCGCGGTACCGCGAAGCGTTGCCACCAAGCCGGTCTTGAGCGGACGCTCGTAGGGGATATTCATGGCGTCGAGCTGGTTGGCGATGTCGGAGGTCGTGCGCTCCTCGGCAAGGCTCAGCTCCGGGTGCTTATGGAAGTGCCGGCGCTGCTTGATGATATAGGGCTCAAACTCGGCAGCGATATCTCGGATGGCCGCGGTGACGTCGTCTGCCGCGCGAACCTCGGTTGCCGCCATAATCTGCTGTGCCTTGGTCTTCGTCATGGTCGATTTGCTCCTTGCTGGGTTGATCGCAAAATCGTACAGGCTCTCTTCAGTATGCCACCTGCCGCTAGGGCTGGTAAAGTTGCCGTTTGCCGCTTGGGGTTTTGTTACAAGGGCGGGGGAGTACACTCGGGGGTGTTGAATTTCCTGCCAGAGATGGGGATGCCCATGCAACATATCGATCGGATTATCCGCTCCAAGAACGTTTTTACCGCGCAAGACGGCATCGATACCGCCCGCGAGCTGGCGATTGCCATCGCAGGCGACCGTATCGTCGCAGTCGGTGCGCCCGATGACGTGATTGCCGCCGCGCCTGCCGCTACGTCGGTTATCGACTACGGCGAGCAGTTTGTCTGCCCCGGTTTCCATGACGCTCATCTGCACTTCTTCCATACCTCGGTCGGTTCCTCGCCGTACATGCTCATGGATATGGGCACGTCCGAGGCGGCGCTGGTGCAACATGCGCTCGAGTTTTCCCAGGACCTGCCCGACGACGCTTGGGTTGTGACGCAGGGCTGGCGCGATTACCGTTGGGACCCGCCCGAGCATCCTACCAAGGCGTCGCTCGATGCGGCATTCCCCGTTCGTCCCTGCGTTATGTATTCGGGCGACGGGCACACGCTTTGGCTCAACAGCCGCGCACTCGAGGCGCTCGGCGTCACACGCGACAGCGAGCCGCCAGCGGGCGGCAGCTACGACAAGGATGCAAACGGCGAGCTCACGGGCATTGCTCACGAGGCGGCTGCCATGCAGTTGCTACCGCGCTGCCTTGAGTGGCTGGGGGAGGATCGCATTGCAAGCGCTTACGCCGATCAAATGAGGCGTATGGCCGAGCAGGGCATCACCTCGATCTGCGATATGTCGCTCATGCCCATGCCGGGCTGCGATTTTATCCGCGACGACGTCTACGACAAACTGCAGGCAGCCGGCAAACTGGGCATCCGAGCCCATCTATTCCCCACACTGCTGGATGACCAATCGCGCTTAGAAGAACTGCAGGCACGTTACGCGAACAACGCGCTGCTCTCGGCGCCAGGCTTTAAGCAGTTCTTCGACGGCGTGTCGAGCGAACACACGGCCTATCTCACCGAGCCCTATACCAATCCGCGCTTCCCGGGCGACCAGGGCCGTCTGACGGTTCCGGCTGAGCGCATGCGCAAACTGGTTCTGGCGGCCGCGGAGCGCGGTCACACCGTGCGCATCCACGTCATTGGTGACGGTGCGATTCATGCCGCGCTGGATATCTTCGAGGAAGCGGCCGACCTGTACGGCCTGCCCCAGCACGGTCATAACACGCTTGAGCATCTGGAGAACCTCTTGCCCGAGGACATCGACCGCCTGCGCAAGCTCGACGTGGTTGCCTCGCGCCAGCCCTGCCATATCACGCTCGACCCGGGTGGTCCGGAGCGCGACCTGGGCTTGGAGCGCAGCCGCATCATGTGGCCGTTCGCAACCTATAAGCAGCGCGGCATTCGCCAAGCCTTCGGCACCGATAGCCCCATAACAGCTGTTACCAGCATGAACGTGCTCTACACGGCTATCACGCGCCAGGACCCCCGCAGCCACTGGCCCGAGGGCGGCTGGTTGCCGAGCGAGCGTATCGACGCGGCAACGGCCCTGCGCAACTACACGCTTGGCAGCGCGTACGCAGCGGGCGACGAGCAAAACCTCGGCAGCTTGGAGCCCGGCAAATACGCCGACCTGGTAGTCCTGGATCAAAACCCACTCACCGTTGACCCCCAAGAGCTCCAGACCACCAAGGTTCAGGCCACCTACCTGGCAGGTAACTTGATTTACGAGCGCTAAGTATTCATGCCGTACCGTTAAGCGCGGCTCGGACAGCCTATTTTGGGATAGCGCTCGAGTCGCGTTTGTTTGCCGGTGGGGATTTGTTAGGAGCGTCCCCGCTCTGATGGATTTGGGCGCAGGGCGGACGCGCCGCCGCCCTGCGCGCTCAGTTTGGACATCAGCAATGCTGCCTCTTGGTGTTTTGCATACTTCCCATTACAGATTGTATAAAAAGGCTGGGATATTCTTCCTGATCCTGATGTACCCCCGCCCGTGCCGTGCAAAAAACGGAGTATTCAGCACCGCGAGCTCTGCCGGTGCCGCTGCGGCTGAGTAACGTTGCGGAGATTGACGTCATTTTGGGGTCCGGCGCGGCGCGAAGCATGCCTTTTTGTCCTGGCGGGGTTTGCCTGCCGACTCAAATCCCCGGTCGAAGGCGTCCTTGGGACCAATATGGTGTGTCCGGCGTGTATGCAGCCGTCCTGGCTTGCTGAATACTCCCAAAAATGCACGGCGCTCCCCAGGGGACCCGTGCGCGCAGCGAAAACCATTCCCGCATTCCTGTCCACATCGCCATTTTGCTGAACTGACTTTTCTGAATGCCGGGCCCGAATAAGTTAACCTGCCTCCCGTGTGGCTCCGGAGGGGCGGGGCATAAGGTTTATCGC
>CABUSR010000001.1 GCA_902494245.1 uncultured Collinsella sp. | reverse complement strand
CGGTATATCTCCTGCCATCTTCTCACGGCTTCCGCGGGAAGCGAAAGGGCAATCGCGGCAGATTTATACCCGTGCCCGAGCTCGAAGAGCCCTATGGCCGCCTTCCTGGCCTCGACATCATGCTTCACCCTCAAATCAACACGCATAAAGAAAGCCTCCCATTTCTCATGTCCAAGAAATGGGAGGCAGTTCATGTAGCGGAGCCGGGCCTTGTTGCATTTGCCCAGATAAAACCTGCCAAAATAAACCTGTCCCTATTTGGCAGGTTAGCGGAGCTTGCTGGTCTCGAAGTACTCGGGGAACTGGTCCAGGACCTCGGTCTGGTTGCGAAACATCATATGCAGGTGCTTGCTGACCAAAAAGCTCGCCTCGATAGGATCGCGACCGGCGATGGCGCGGCGGATTTGCTTGTGCTCGTTAACAGTCTCCTGATTGTCGAGCGTCTGCGTGGCGGCACGCAGCCAGCGGAATCGCTCCAGGTCGGCATTGGTCTCCTCGAGCCATGACCACACGGTGCTGCGGCACGCGATGCTAAAGATCATGCGGTGCATGAGGTTGTCGCTTAAAAAGAATCCGATGCGATCCTCTTCGGCCATGGCCTTTTCCTGCAGCGCGATGGCTCGGTCGAGCTGCTCGATGCCTGCCGAGGTAGCGCGGGCGCAGCACTCCACAATCACCTGCTTTTCAAGGTGTTCGCGAATATAGCAGGCGCTTTCGGCAAGGGTGAGGTTGATGGGCGAAACATAGGTGCCGCTTTGGGGCACGGTGCGCACCAGGCCCTCTTGCGCCAGACGCACCAGTGCCTCGCGCACAGGGGTGCGCCCCATATCCAAGTCGTCGCAAAGCTGCTTGACGCCCAGTTTTTCGCCCGGCTTGTAGTCCAGGTAAACGATTTTGCGTCGAATGGTGTGGTAGGACTGGTCCTGTAGGCTCATTTCCTGCTCGCCAACGTGCATCGATTCTTCCATAGCGCCTCGCAACTGTTCTATCACACTCATATGTCAGTTGTTAATTATGCCGCGAATCAGCTTTCCGCGGTGGGTAATTCGGCTGTTGCCTGAGAACCATTGCGGCATCTTAGTTTGTGTTTACGCAAGGCTGTGCTCAATGTTGCCGTATCATAAGCCGTCGCAAACGTGAAATAGAAAGAAGGAATCCCATATGCAACTGGCGAATATCGTACGCGAGCGCTGGAAGGGCGTCTTGTTCTGCCTGATCATCGCTATCCCCGCGACGTTGCTCGGCAAACAAATCGAGGTGGTCGGCGGGCCGGTATTTGCCATCCTCTTTGGCATGGTCCTGGCGCTCGTCTTTCCCAAGAATCGTCGCGATCAGCTCGCCGCCGGCGTCACCTATACGTCCAAAAAAGTCTTGCAGTACGCGGTTATCCTGCTTGGCTTTGGCATGAACCTCTCCCAGATTCTGTCCAAGGGCGCCCAGTCGCTGCCGATTATCGTGGCGACGATCTCGACCTCGCTTGTCATCGCCTTCGTGCTCTGCCGCGTCATGAACGTGCCGAGCAAGATTGCGACGCTTGTGGGTGTGGGTTCGTCGATTTGCGGCGGTTCTGCCATCGCCGCGACCGCACCCGTCATCGATGCCGACGATCGCGAGATTGCCCAGGCCATTTCGGTCATCTTCCTGTTTAACGTTATCGCGGCGCTCGTGTTTCCGACGCTCGGCGGCATGCTCGGGCTGACCAACGAGGGCTTTGGCCTGTTTGCCGGCACCGCCATCAACGACACCTCGTCCGTAACGGCTGCGGCGAGCGCTTGGGACAGCATGCATCCCGGCGCTAATGTGCTCGAGAGCGCCACGGTGGTCAAGCTCACCAGGACGCTGGCCATCATTCCCATCACGTTGGTCCTCGCGTGCTGGCAGATGCATCTGGCACGCAAGGCCGGAGGCGACGCCAAAAGCACGTTCTCGCTTAAACGCGCGTTTCCCATGTTTGTGCTGTTCTTTGTGCTGGCGAGCGTAATCACCACGGTGCTTCAGCTTCCCGCGTCCTTTACGGCGCCCATCAAGGAGCTGTCGAAGTTCTTTATTGTGATGGCCATGGCGGCTATTGGTTTTAATACCGATATCGTCGAGCTGGTCAAAAAAGGCGGCAAGCCCATCGCATTGGGCTTTTGCTGCTGGATTGGCATTGCGTGCATGAGTTTAGGAATGCAGCACGTGCTGGGAATCTGGTAGAGAAGTAGCTTATTTGCGTACTGGTTGCTGGTGAGCGCACGTCCGCGGTGGAGCGATAGGAGCTCTTGCGGGTATGGCTTGTCCGCAGGTTTATAGGTCCCGAAGAGCTCTTATCGCCCCGCCAGGATGGCGATGCGGGGCAACACCTATACTCGCAGGACGGCGCTTTCTGCCCTATAGTGTTTGGTGAGCAATATCGTTCAATTTTGAAACACTCGGTCGTGCGACCGCCGGCGGTTGCACGTCGCTGCAGACAGGGGCAAATCATGGATAGCGATGCCAAGCTGAACATCTTGACCGATGCCCTAGCTGCTGCCGGGGCATCGGCATTGGCAATCGATGCGCGTGGGGACGTCGCGATCTCGACCATGAATGACGCGGCGCTTGAGCGGGATGTGGCGGCTTTTGTTGCCGAACGCCTCGACCGTATAGGAGACGGCGCGCGTCTTGTTATGGGGCGTGCGGGTACGCGCCTGAGCCTGACCGTTCGCCCTACCGACAAAGAGGGCGGGGGCCTTTGGGCCGTCGTGGTCCGCGAGGTGCGCGGTGCCGCGGCGCATGCGGGCGTCGAGTGGCTCAACGCCGACGAAGTTGAGGCCCGCTACGAATCGAGCGCGTACGGCATCGTTGAGGGAGCGGCTTCAGTGGCTGCACCGCTTGCCGAGAGCTACGCGCGCGGTGTGCCCCTTATGCTCGAGGGCGAGCTGGGAGCGGGTCAGGTCGAGATCGCCAAGCGCCTCTATCTGGACGGTCCTTTTGCCGATCAGCCCTTTGTTTCCGTCGCGCTCGATGAGCTCACCGAGCGCGGTTGGCGCCATGTGCTCAAAAGCTCCGAATCGCCGCTGTTCCAAACGGGGCTGACACTTTGCATTGAGGGCTGGAACGCGGTTGGTCCCCAGCGCCTTCGCGAGCTCGTTTCCACGATGGCCGACACCGCGTTGGCGACGCGCTGCCATGTGGTGCTGACGGCGAATGACATGCCGGGCGGCAGCGAAAGTGATCAAGCCGCCTTTGTGTCCGAGCGCTTCGCCTGTGCGGTGAGCGTGGCGCCGGCAATCGCCGAACAGGGAGCCGCGTCGACGAAGGCTGCGCGCTATTTGGAATATCTCGCTGATGCATTTGGAACGGCAGCGCCCACGCTGTCTGTCGCGGCGACGAAGACGCTCGATGCTTACCGCTGGCCGCGCAATTATCTGCAGCTCCGCGAGGTCTCGGAACGACTGTATATATTGGTGGGGGCGGGCACGGTGGACCGCGCTGTGGCGGAGGAAGTGCTCGCCCAAGAGGACGTGATTAAGACCGCAACCTTTGGCGCCCCGACGCTCGAAAGTGACCTGTATATCCTGCGACCGCTGGCCGATACCGAGCGAGATATCGCGCATCTGGTTGTAGACCATCTCCACGGCAACCGAACCCGTGCGGCGGAGGTGCTGGGCATAAGCCGTACAACGCTGTGGCGCTTGCTGAAGGACGATGACCGTTGAGCGAGGCGCCCGTGACCGCACGCGACGCGTGTGCTACAGTCCAAAGCGTTATTGTTTCGATTTGGTTACGGCGTGCGAGGGCATATGGCTGAGACTTCAAAACCGAGCCGCAGAAGGCGGAGTGCCGCGCCGGTCAACCGACGCACAACATCGGTGACGTGGGGCAAACACGCCTCGGGGTTTGATGGCTCGTTCAAGCGCACTAAATACGGCTATCCTTCGGCAAGCGCCCGCTTGGCAATGCAGGCAGAGTCCTCGCTGTGGGGCCGCAAACGCGTGGTGGGCTCAAAGCTCAAGCACGACGGAACGCTCGGCTACATCAGCCGCGGGGCGGCTCGCCGCAGCGGGCTCAATCCCGCCGGCTGGCATCGCTACGTGCCGATCGTGGCCGCCGTTGCAGTGATCGTCATCGCGCTCGCTGCGCTCGGATATGCCGGCGGTGGCGCCAACTTGGACGCAGTGTTTAAATCGCCCGAGCTCGCGCATGCAGGCACAGAAGTTGTCGAGGGCGCACAGACCCAGACAGGCGTCGCGCCCCAGCGCGGTATCGTTGCGGCGGCCTCCACCATCGCAGATGCTCAAAAGGACGAAGGCGAGCAAGGTAACGACGCCGAAACGACCCAGACGAACGAAACGACGACAACGGCGACGTCAATATAAGTTGCGAGTGGGGTAGCTAAAATAGCCCCGTCCAAAATTAGCTACCCCCGCTGACGCTCCTGGGTTACCTTACGTAGACGACGTTGTCGCGGCGCGGCTTTGCCTCGGGTAGCGTGTCCTCGGCGTAGCCCAGAATGCAGTGACCGACACCGCGCAGGCTGCCGTCGGCGGGCAGGCCCCAGCTGGCCAGCAGCTCCAGGCCCTCGGGCGAGTCAAAGACCTCATGCGCGCGATGAATCCAGCACGAATCAACGCCCAGCGCATAGGCAGCATTGAGCAAGTTGCCCATGGCGAGCGAGCCGTCTTCCAGATGTGTGGGCACGCTGCGGTCAACCAGCACCACCACAACGGTCTTGGCGCCATAGAAGGGGTCGCTGTTGCTGTCCATGACCTGGGCGTTGAGCTGTGAGAGACGCTCGACGGTCGCGGGGTCGGTGACGGCGACAAACGTCACCGGCTGGCGGCCCATGCCGCTCGGTGCATATTGGCCGGCTTCGATAATACGTGCAAGCTTTTCGGCCTCGACGGGACGATCGCTGTAGTTGCGGCAGCTGCGGCGGTGAATGAGTGCTTCGATAGTCTCCATGGTGTCTCCTTGCGGTGGCGTTGCAGATGCCCCGTTCATACCCGTCGGGCTCAAACGATAGACGGTCAATTGCCCGGCCAAAAGGATAGATTCCAATTGGCAAAGTAGGTTTGCATAAAAGTACCTTCAGAATGTGACAAACCAATGGGATGGTTAAACGTTTTATCCCGTCTACCCTGCGGTTTTTTACCACTTGCCTAAATGACGAACGCATAACCTCTGATAAAGGTTTTACTAAAGGAGTACCAACGTTTATCAATGCGCCGTGGTGGCGCCGGGCCAGGAGGTAACATCATGTTCCAGGCTGGAGATGTCGTCGAGACCGATTTCGAAGGATTTCTGAAGCTGCTGCGTTCCAAGACGCGCGCTTTTGTGACGATCGACGATCACGAGTACTACATCACGCACACCGATGGCTATTGGCGTGTCCAGGATTGCGAGGCCCTCAACGACAAGGGCCACTTTACTGACTGCTCCGAGCTGGTCAACACGGTCTGCGAGGTCGTCGAGCTGCCGTGGATTGCCGGCAAGAGCCTGCATGACAGCTTCTCGGGCGCTACGGTCTATGAGGCTGTTGCCGCTTAACAGGCAATAAAACCCGATTTTCACGTGACCGCTGGCGCCGCCCCCGCGCCGGCGGTCTTTTTCTGCCGATAGACCATAAAAGTGCAAGCATTTGCGGAGAGCCTGTTGACGATAGTCAAAACTCGGACTAATCTAGAGACACAAAATTGGTCAAAAATCGGACAATCGAATGGTGGGATAGATGAACAGTGCGGTTACGCTGGTCGACTTCGACCGGTTGCTCAATGGACTCGACCATATCTATTCGGAGTTCTCGCGCGCCTGCGGCCTTTCGGACTGCGCTTACTGGATGCTCGTCGATACCAGCACGGCGGGCGGCAGTATTGCCGTAAGTCGTCTGACAAGCGAATGGTTCTACAGCAAGCAGACCATCAACTCGGCAATTAAAACCTTGACGGCGCGGGGCTTCGCAACGTTGGAGTTTGCCGAAGGCAGTCGTAAGAACAAGGTTGTGAGCCTGACCGAAGAGGGCAGGCGGTTCGCCGAGCACTATGCGTTGCCGGCGGTTAAAGCCGAGCAGCGTGCCTTTGGCGCGCTCGAGCCCTGGGAACAGCGTGAGATTATGCGTCTGGTCGGCAAGTTTTCCCACGTGCTCAACGAGGAGTGCGAAGCGTTTAAACAGCAGATGGCCGCCGAGAGCCAAGTGGAAAATCAAGAAGAGGGGGAGACGTGCGACTCTTAATGAGGTTTATGAGGCCGTATCGCGGGCTGATTGCGGTGACACTGTTTGTGCTGCTGATAGATAACGTCGGCACGCTGCTGGTGCCTACGATGTTGGCGAATATGGTCAATACCGGCATCACGACGGGTGATGTCGACTACATCCTGCGCAACGGCCTGTACATGCTTATCGCGACCGGCATGGCCAGCGGTGGCGCGGTGCTGGGCTGTTATCTTTCGGCTCGCCTGGCGGCCAACGTGGCCTGTGACATCCGCAACGCCGTCTACGACAAGTCACTCGAGCTGTCTGCCAGCGACTTTGAGCGCTTTGGCACCGGCTCGATGATCACGCGCTCGCTCAACGACATCAACGTGATCCAGCAGGCGATTCTGCAGACAATTCAGCTGGTGCTGCCGGTGCCGTTTTTGGCCGTGGCGGGCATCATCTTCGCTTGGCATATCGATCCCGCCATGGGCACGCTGCTGGGTGCAGTCGTGGCGATTGTACTGGTGGCGGCGGTCTTTACGGTCGCCAATGCGGCGCCGATTTTTATGCGCCTGCAGAGTTTTATCGACCGTATGAACGTGGTGTTGCGCGAGAACATCGTGGGCGTGCGCGTCATTCGCGCGTTTAACAAGGAGCGCCATGAGGAGCAGCGCCTAGACGAGGTGTTTAGTGATTACGCGGCCAACGCTATCAAGGTCAACCACCTGTTTGTGGGTCTCGATAGCTCCTGCTTCTTCCTGATGAATATCGCCGAGGTGGCGGTGCTGTGGGTGGGAGGCAATCGCGTAGGCGTCCACGCCATGCAAATCGGCAGCATCTCGGCCGTGTTGGAATACGCGCTGCTGATTCTGTTCTTTGTGATGATGGCGCAGATGGTGATCCTGACGTTGCCGCGCGCCGCGGCGTGCCTCAACCGTGCACAACAGGTGCTGGAGATTGAGCCGAGCATCGTCGACGGCGAGCGAACGCTCGACGCGGGCGCGTTCGACTCAAAGGACGGAGCAGACGCGGTTGCCGTGTTCGACCATATGTCGTTCCGTTTTGACGACGCCGACGAGGACACGCTGTGCGACCTGAGCTTTGCCTGTCGCCGTGGCCAGATCACGGCGATTGTGGGCTCGACGGGATCGGGCAAGTCGACGGTGGCCAAGCTCTTGTTGCGCTTCCACGATGCCTCGAAGGGCGTCATTCGCCTGGACGGTGTTGATCTGCGCGACCTTTCGCAAGACGAGATTCGCGGGCATATCGCCTACGTGCCGCAGAAGGCGTGGCTGTTCTCGGGCACGGTGGCGAGCAACCTGCGCTATGGCAACGAGGATGCGACCGAGGCCGACATGCTTCACGCGCTGCGGGTTGCCCAGAGCACCTTTGTGCTCGATCAGCCGCAGGGACTCGATACCCCGGTGGCGCAGGGCGGTACGAACTTCTCGGGCGGTCAGCGCCAGCGCCTGGCCATCGCCCGTGCGCTCATGAAGCACGCTGATCTGTATATCTTCGACGATAGCTTTTCGGCCCTGGACTTTAAGACCGATGCCGCCCTGCGCCATGCACTGCAGGACGAAACGCGCGATGCCGCGGTGCTCATCATCGCGCAGCGTATCTCGACCATTCTGCATGCCGACCAGATCGTGGTGCTCAAGGATGGCGAGGCCGTGGGCTTGGGCACGCACGACGAGTTGATGGAGACCTGCGAGGTGTACCGCGCCATCGCGGAATCGCAGATGAAGGGAGGTGAGTAGCATGACCGAGGAGCTCAAGAAACAGGGCATCGTCGATGATGCCGCGGTTGAGGAGACAGTTGAGGAGACGGGCGCCATGCCCGGCCTGGACGAAGCCGCCAAGGCGGCGGAGCGCGAGGCTCGCCGCCAGGCGCTCTACGAGGAAAACGAGCGCGCCGAGGACGAGCGCGCCCGCGCCGAGGCGGAGCGCATGCGCGACGTTGACGACGAGGACGAGGACGAGACGCCCCGCGACACCTGGGCGACGGTGCGCCGCCTGTGGAGCGAGGCCGCCGGCGACCATTGGCGCTTTTATATCGTGTTCGCGAGCATCGTGTTCTATGTCATCTTTAACACCGCGGCGCCGGCTTACAGCGCCCGCGTGATCGATGAACTGTGGGGGCACATGAAGCTGGCGTTTGCCAACAACACTACCTTCAGCATTACCTGGGAGAACTGCGGCAGGACCATCTTCATCTACTTTATGATTTGGACCGCCGCCGCCTCGTTCTACGCACTCCAGAGCTTTTTGATGTCGAGCGTTGCCGAGCGCCTCAACCTGCGCCTACGCAACCGCATCGCGCAAAAGCTCAACCGTCTGCCGCTTGCCTACTTTGATGCGCATCGTCCCGGCGAGGTCGTCAGCCGTGCGACCAACGACTTGGACAAGATGTCCGAGAGTATGCAGCGCGGATTGCTTCAGCTGCTTGTGTCGATCGGCACCGTGGTGGGCGCCGTGAGCGTGATGTTCGTGTTTAGCGTGCCGCTCACGCTCGTCTTTTTGTTCTTTATGGCGCTGTCGCTGCTGATGACCAAAGTGGTCTCGCGTCGCACACATGACGTGACTGGCGAGCGCCAGGAGTGGGTGTCCAAAATCACGAGCGCGGTTGAGGAAGGCTATTCGGGCCGTTTGGTGATTCGCGCGTTTAACCGCGAGCGTCAGAGTTCTGCCGAAGTGCATGAGGCCTCGAGGGAGCTAGCGCGCGTGAGTACCAAGGCCGACTTTATGATCAATGCCGTCGGCCCTGCGGTGCGCTTTATCGGCCGTTTGGCGCAGATCGTGATCGCGCTGGTGGGCTGCAGCATGCTGGTTGCCGGTCACATGACCGTCGGCGTGTTCCAGGCGTTCTTTCAGTTTATCTACGAGGCGTCCGAACCCATGACGCAGCTGTCGTTTACCTTTAACTCGCTGCAGAGCGCGCTGGCGAGTGCGGAGCGCGTGTTCGACCTGCTCGATGAGCCCGAGATGGAAGCCGGTCCGCTGCCGGACGAGGCCGCCAAGCTGCCGGGTCGCGTAGAGGGCCGCGTCTCCTTTGAGCACGTGCGCTTTGGTTATTCGCCCGACAAGCCGCTTATGCGCGACGTGTCGTTTACCGCCGAGCCGGGCCAAAAGATCGCGGTGGTGGGAACCACGGGCGCAGGCAAGACGACGCTCATCAACCTGCTCATGCGCTTCTACGAGATTGACGGCGGGCGTATTACGCTCGACGGCGTGGATACGAGCCGCATGGACCGCGGCGAGCTACGGCAGCAGTTTGGCATGGTGCTGCAGGACGCCTGGCTGTTCGATGGCACGATTGCCGAAAACATCGCCTACGGCTGCCCCGAGGCAACGCGCGACGAAATTGTGGCCGCCGCTCGTGCCGCGCAGGTCGACTTCTTTGTGCGCACTATGCCGCAGGGCTACGACACGCGCGTGGCCAACGATGCCGAGAGCATTAGCCAGGGCCAGCGTCAGCTGCTGACCATCGCACGCGTGCTGCTCAACAACCCGGCGATTCTCATCCTGGACGAGGCGACCTCAAGCGTGGACACGCGTACCGAGCTTGCCATCGGCCGTGCCATGGACGCGCTTATGCGCGGGCGCACGAGCTTTGTGATCGCGCATCGCCTGTCGACGATCGTGGACGCCGACCTGATCTTGGTCATGGATCACGGCAACATTATCGAGCAGGGCACGCATAAGGAGCTGCTGGCTGTCGAGGGTGCCTACGCCGACCTCTATCTGAGCCAGTTCGCATAATGTGACAAAGGGACAGTCTCTTTGCCACATCACAAATAAGGCGCGCCGGGGGTGAATCCTCTGGCGCGCCTTTGCGTTGGCGTCAATGTTGTCGGTGGTCGTCCGCCTCTAGCGTTCGTCCACGAGCTTGGCGACGAGGGCTTTGAGCTCGGCCACCTCTCGCTCGAGTTCTTTGACGCGGCGGGCGTTCTCGGTGATGCCTTGGCGGTTGAGGGCACTCTGCTCGGCAGCGTCATCGGGCATGTACTCGCGATGCTGCTTGGCGTCGAAGCTCTCCTCGAACACGCGGCAGCCGTTGCGCTTGATGATGCGTCCCGGCACGCCCACGACGGTGCAGTTGTCGGGCACGTCCTTGACGACGACCGAGTTGCCGCCGATCTTGACGTTGTTGCCGATGCGGATGTTGCCGAGCACCTTGGCGCCCGTGCCCACGGTGACGTTATCGCCGAGCGTTGGGTGGCGTTTGCCGGTCTCGTTGCCGGTGCCGCCGAGCGTAACGCCCTGGTAGAGCACGCAGTTGTCGCCCACAATGGTGGTCTCGCCGATGACGACGCCCATGGCATGGTCGATAAAGAAATGCTTGCCGATCTGTGCCGCGGGATGAATCTCGACGCCGGTGATGTGGCGGGTGATTTGCGAGAGCACGCGGGCGAGCGAGCGATGACCGTGCTCCCAGAGCCAGTGCTCGGGCACGTGGTTCCACTTGGCGTGCAGGCCAGGATAGGAAAGGAAGATGACCAGACCGTTTTGCGCGGCGGGATCCTGCGCTTGGACGGTCTTGATGTCCTCGCGAATGGTATTGATAAAGCTCACCGGCCGCCCTCCCTTAGCGCCATGGCAATGCGATTCAATAAAGTATAGCGATTCGCTAGGGATTAGGAAGGACAATCTTGGCGGCATTGCGCAACAGGTGTCAGTTATGCAAACTTGCTGGTAATGGGGTCATGCTTTTGTGGGGTTGCGCACGAGGGGGCGCCGCAACCGTATACTGGTCAACTTGGACGTATCCGCGCCCACAACTGAGAGGTTTTACTTCATGGGTTTCATTAATTTTATCGCCGAGCTGCTCAAAGACCCGCGCACCGCGATCGCCAGCTGGATCGCCGCCGGCCCGCTTATGGCCTACGGCTGTGTGTTCCTGATCATCTTTATCGAGACAGGCGTGGTGTTCTTCCCGTTCCTTCCCGGCGATTCGCTGCTGTTTGCTTCGGGCTTCTTTGCCCACAACGGCGGCTTTAACATCGTGGCGCTTCTGGCCACCGCATGGGCCGCAGCCATCCTGGGCGACCAGTGCAACTTTATGATCGGTCACTTCTTTGGCAAAAAGATTATCGCTTCGGGCAAGGTCAAGGCCATGACGCCCGAGCGCATCAAAAAGTCCGAGGATTTCTTGGACAAGTGGGGTCACCTGGCCATCTTCCTGGGTCGCTTCTTCCCGTTTATCCGCACCTTTGTGCCCTTTATCGCCGGCATGGGCGGCATGCACTGGCGCAATTTTGTCATCTTTAACGTGCTGGGCGGCATTACCTGGTCGACGCTCTTTACACTGCTGGGCTACTTCTTTGGCGGCATCCCCTTTGTGCAGGAGCACTTTGAGCTGCTGATCGTCGGCATCGTTGCCGTGTCGATCATCCCGACCGTGGTCGGTCTGGTTAAGGCTAAGCTGGGCAAAAAGAACGCGTAGCTCGAGCCAGCGCGCAAACCGTGCAGTTGAGGCCCGTCACCGCTTACGGTGGCGGGCCTCTTTAGCTTCGTTCAAATGAAAATACTTTACTTAGTTAAAGAAAAGCGTTTTATCAGACGCGTGCGGGGAGTACAATCTCGTGCATGCGAATCGACGTGCCATGGGCTTTGGTGTTGCCCGCGTGTCCCGTCCGGCTCTACGCTCCGGGCGTGCGACGTTGCGACGCGGTCGGCCTCGGTCCTTGCGTGCGGGTTCGCGAGTTTGCAACTGTGTATGTAAGGAGCGACATATGACTGTCGAGAAGAAGGATATCGATTGGGGTAGCCTCGGCTTTGGCTACATGAAGACCGACTACAGCTACGAGGCTCATTGGAAGGATGGCGAGTGGGACGAGGGCGGCCTGACCACCGACCACACCCTGCACGTCTCCGAGTGCGGTGGCATCTTCCATTACTGCCAGGAGGTCTTTGAGGGCCTGAAGGCCTACACCGCCGAGGACGGCAGCATCGTCTGCTTCCGTCCCGACATGAACGCTGAGCGTATGTATAACTCTGCCCAGCGCCTCGAGATGCCCCCGTTCCCCAAGGACAAGTTCGTTGAGGCCGTCAAGCAGGTCGTTTCTGCCAACGCCGCTTGGGTTCCGCCCTTCGGCTCCGGCGCAACCCTGTACGTGCGTCCGTTTATGATCGGTTCCGGTGACGTGATCGGCGTGGCTCCCGCTCCTGAGTACACGTTCCGCATCCTCGTGACCCCGGTCGGTCCGTACTTTAAGGGTGGCCTCAAGCCCGTCAAACTGCGCGTTTCCGAGTATGACCGTGCCGCACCGCACGGCACCGGCAACATCAAGGCCGGCCTGAACTACGCCATGTCACTTAAGCCCACGATGGAGGCCCATCGCGAGGGCTATGCCGAGAACCTGTATCTTGACTCCGAGTCCCGTACCTATGTCGAGGAGACCGGTGGCGCCAACGTCCTGTTCGTGAAGGAGGACGGCACCCTCGTCGTTCCTCAGTCGCACACCGACTCCATCCTGCCCTCTATCACCCGTCGCTCGCTCGTTCAGGTCGCTCAGGACCTGGGCATGACCGTTGACCAGCGTCCCGTCGAGTGGGCCGAGGTCAAGGCCGGTACCTTTGTCGAGTGCGGCCTGTGCGGCACCGCTGCCGTCATCTCCCCGGTTGGCGAGATCGACAACAAGGTTTACGGCGCCGACGAGACCGTGACCTTCCCGGCTGGCTACACCGAGATCGGTCCTGTGATGAAGAAGCTCCGCGAGACCCTGACTGGTATCCAGTCTGGTGCTGTTGAGGATAAGCACAACTGGGTTTACACCGTCGCGTAAGCTGTCTTAGCTGTCCGGCCCGAGGGCGACCTTCCTTTCCGGCGCGTCCTCGGACATGAAAGAACCTCCGCTGCGCACTTCGTGCGGCGGAGGTTTTTTCGTCCCGCGGAGTGCGCCGGAAAGGAAGGCCGCGCTTTTGTTTTGGTTCGCGCCATGTGGGGGTGGTGGCGACGTGCATTTTTGCGAGTATTCTGCAATCGAAGGCCCCTGCATACCGACCTCGGGCAAAAAATCGGGATTTCTCGATGTTTTCTACGAATGATGGGCGGGGTTATGGGCTGGCAGCGTTTGATTTGCAGGGATATTCGCGGTCTTTGGCATTTATCGTGGCGCCCGAAGCTCTTGGTTATGTTGAATACTCCTGAAAATGCACGGCGCTTAGAGGGGGACCTTCGCGAAAAAGGAAACCGCCCCGTCGAAGTATGCATTCGACGGAGCGGTTTATGCATTTGGCCGATTAAGGATGCGCTGTCAAACTACTAGAACTTGACGGTCGGGGCCTGGCGGGCTGCTTCGGCGGCCTCGAAGCCCTGGCGCTCCTTAAACTGGAAGATGCCGGCAAAGATGACAGCCGGGAACGTCTGAATGGCGTTGTTGTAGCTGAGCACGCAGTCGTTGTAGCTCTGGCGTGCATAGCTAATCTTGTTCTCGGTATCCTCGAGCGATGCCTGCAGCTGCGTAAAGTTGGTGTTTGCCTTAAGATCGGGATAGGCCTCGGCTACGGCGAAGAGCTGGCGCAGCGCACCGGTCAGCACGTTGTCGGCTTCCATCTTGGCCTCGGGCGTGGTGGCCTTGACGGCGGTGTTACGCGCGCTGATCACGGCGGAGAGCGTCTCCTGCTCGTGCTTGGCGTAGCCCTTGACGGTCTCGACCAGGTTGGGGATCAGGTCGTTGCGGCGCTGCAGCTGCGTATCGATGTTCTGCCAGGCGTTATCGATGCGGTTACGCTTGGTGACCATGTTGTTGTAGATGCCGGCGATGGCGCAGACAATCACAATGACAACAACGATGCCGATGATGACGGTAATCATGATGTCTCCGTTTCGAATGGCCGCGGCGGCATGCGCCAGCTGCCGTTGGTATAACGCTACTAGTATACCCGCAACGTTTTGCCGTGCCGAACTTTCCGGTAAGCGTTGTGTTTTCGGCGGGGCCGGCACCGGGGCAAAGCGCGCGAGGTACAGGTGTAAGATATGCGACAGATTGACGAGTGTTGTCTTTGCCCTGAGGATGGCGATGCCAGTGGACCTTCGCATTAAGAAAACCTACCGCGCCCTGTTCGATGCCTTTACCGAGCTTTTGGAAGAGCATCGTTTTGAGGACCTGACGGTTGCCATGCTGTGCGACCGGGCCATGATTCGCCGCACGACGTTCTACAAGCACTTTCGCGACAAGAACGATTACTTTGCCTTTTATATCGATGAGCTCATGTCGGGCTTGCCGCAAAAACAGCCCGATGAGGCCGGCGCAGTGTCTGCCGAGGACGTGCGCGCGCTTCGGCACGCGATTTTGGACGATGCCATGGATTTGATTCTGACGCACGAGCGGCTCATGGATAACATTTTGGCAAGCAGCATGTCGGGCATGTTGACCAACGTTATTTGCGACCGCATTGCCCGCTCCATCCGCGAGCGTGTGATGAACGTGCTTGCCGAGGATGCCCTGGCCCCCGTGTCACTCGAGACGACGTCTGAGTTTGTCGCCGGCGGTATTATTCGACTTTTCACGATATGGTGGGAATCGGGCCACGATCTTGAGCGTCGACCTGAGATAGCCGACGTGGTCGATGCGTTGTTTGAGCGGACCATGACACCGGTGCATCACTAGGAGTGGCGGAGAGAGGGGGATTCGAACCCCCGGAACGCTCTCGCGCTCAACGGTTTTCAAGACCGCCGCATTCAACCGCTCTGCCATCTCTCCGTGAGTTGTAATGATAGCATCGTTTTGAATTTGCAACAGGGAAGGCGAACGATGACGAGCACCGGAATCGATGAGAAGTTCATGCGCGAGGCGCTGGCGGAGGCGCGTACCGCCGCGGCGGTGGGCGAGGTGCCGATCGGCGCCGTAGTGGTGCGCGCGGGTGAGATCGTCGCGCGGGCGCATAATCGCCGCGAGCTCGACCAGGACCCTTCGGCGCATGCCGAGTTTGCGGCCCTATGCGCCGCCGCGCGGTCGCTCGGTCGTTGGCGCCTTTCCGATTGCACGGTCTATGTAACGCTCGAGCCCTGCTGCATGTGCGCGGGGCTTATGGTTAACGCGCGCGTGGGGCGCTGCGTGTACGGCGCGTCCGATGCTAAAGCGGGCGCTCTGGGGTCGCTATACGACCTGAATGCCGATTCGCGCCTGAATCATCGGTTTAACGTACATGCCGGCGTGCTGGCGGATGAGTGTCGTGAGGTGTTGAGCGGCTATTTTAGTGGGCTGCGTGGCACCGATGGTGCTGGCTGCGGTTGTGGGGCCGATCTTGAGGCGCATACCGCCCACGCCGAGGCGCTTGCGGGTGTCGAAGATACTGCCGTTGGGGCGGTCGATTTTGGTGCCGCGTGCCGCCGGCCCCGCCGTGTGCAGCTGGCGATCGACTCCTTTAAGGGCAGCGTTTCGAGCGCGCAGGCGGAGGAGGCCGTTGCCGAAGGTGTGCGCCGCGTGTGGCCCGATGCCCAGGTAAGCGCGCTGCCGCTGGCGGATGGCGGCGAGGGAACGCTCGATGCCGTTGCCGCGTGCGGCGGTGAGGTCGTGGCATGTGAAGTCGCAGGCCCTCTGGGCGACTGTGTGTCTGCCCGGATGCTGGTGGACGGCGAGCACGAGTCGGCTGTAATCGAGATGGCCGAGGCGGCGGGTATTGGGTATTCGCCTTGCACAGAGCCGGCGGCGTTGGCCGCTACGACCTATGGCGTGGGCGAGTTCATGCTTCGAGCGGTTCGTGCTGGGGCAAAGACTATCTATATTGGTCTGGGCGGCAGTGCCACCAACGACGGTGGCGCCGGCATGCTGCAGGCGCTGGGCGCGCGTGTGGTCGATGATCAGGGCTGCGATGTCGCCCCTGGTCTCGCGGGGCTTGAGCAGGTGGCGAGTATCGATTTGGCACCGGCGCTTCGGGCGCTGAATAGCGCGCGTATCGTCGTGCTCTCTGATGTCGAGAACCCGCTCGTGGGGCGTCGTGGGGCACTTGCAGTGTTTGGCGGGCAAAAGGGCCTGCCGACAGACGATGTCGAAGCGCTGGGCAGGTACGACAGTTGGATGGTCGGCTACGGCCGCCTGCTCGATGCGGCGATTACCGGGGTGCGGGCTCAGGGGTTGTTGCGCGTGCCCGAGGGCGTGCGGACATTTGGCTCGGTGCTCGGCGTGCCTGGCGCGGGCGCGGCAGGTGGCTTGGGCGCCGCGCTGCTGGCGCTCGGTGCTGAGTTGCGTTCGGGCGTGGAGACGGTGCTCGATCTGATTGGGTTTGACGAGCGCGTGCGCGATGTCGACCTGGTCATTACAGGCGAGGGCAACATGGACGAGCAATCCGCTGCCGGCAAGGCGCCGGTGGGCGTGGCCCGCCGTGCCAATCGCTATGGCAAGCCGGTGGTCGCCGTCGTGGGCGGTCGTGCGGATAATTTGGATGCGGTGTATGGTCAGGGCATCGACTTGGTCCTGCCGGTCTGCCGCAGGCCCATGCCTCTTGACCAAGCGCTCGACCCCCAGGAAGCCACAACCAACCTCATCTGCGCCGGTGAAGCAGCCGCCCAAGCCTACGACCTCGCCCGCCTCTAAAACCCAACTCCCTATAAGTTGCGGTGGAATAGTTCCTGTTTGGCGGCTCAGGCGGCAAAAACAGGAACTATTCCACCGCAACTTCGAGAATGGCTATCCGAGGCTGGTCGCCTTGGGCCTTGGGTCGGACCGTCCGCCATGAAATGCGGCCATCTACTACGTTTAGCCGAGCACCCTTGACCATCCCGGATTTTGTGAAATTAAAACCGCAGGTAGAAAGCTTGCCGATTTTCGAAAAAGCCGGCTATGGTTGACCCCTGCGGCCTAAACGTAGTAGATAGGCCCCTTTTGTGGCACGGCAGCAGACCAGTCTTTTTGGGACGGGGCTTATTTGACTACCTGTCGATCTGATTGCCCAAGTAGTCAAAAAGCCCCGTCCCAAATTAGCTACCTTGCCCCATCGGGCGGGAGCGGGTAAGATATATCGAGCGCCTAGCGCGTTCGATGGGTTCGGATGACGACATGTTCCGAATCTGGTCAGGTCCGGAAGGAAGCAGCCATAAGGAGCCTCTGTCGGGCATCCGAATCCATCGAGTGCGCAGGCGTTTTTTGGTGCCGCGGCTACCCGCGAGTGCCGGCAGGGCGCTTGGTGTCTCGCTGGTCCTCGGCTTCGCCTGCGGGATCGCTCGACTACCAAGCGCCCTGCCGGCACCCGCGGGTAGCCGACCAAAACCGCCTGAAGGGTCACATTTATCTGATAATTGAATCCCCGGCGTTATGCCGCTCGCTGGCGTTGCCAAAACATCGGCTGCTACGTGCCTTGGGCGCTAGTGACCGTTGCCCTTACATCTGTAACGAGTTGCTTACGCATCTCCAGGGTTCTCCGTACTATCATGAATCAGATTGAATTGAGATGATGATAGGGAGCGCCTTTTTATGATTGAGCTGCTCAGGCGTTTTGGTGGTAAGTTTCGCCGGTATATGGTGATTGGCCCTGCGTGCAAGTTGATTGAAGTGATCTTTGACCTGCTGACGCCGCTGGTGATTGCCCAGATGATCGATAAAGGTATCGGTGCGCACGACGTGAGTGCCGTCGTCCGCTACGGCATGGTGCTCGCCGCCATGGCTGTAATCGGCATCTCGTTTACGCTTGTTTGCCAGAAGATGGCGGCGCTCACCTCGCAGGGCATGGGTACTGACATTCGCGGCGCACTCTACCAGCACATCAACAAGCTGAGCTATGCCGAACTCGATCGCTTTGGCACGCCGTCGCTCATTACGCGTATTACCAACGACGTCAACCAGGTGCAGCTCGCCGTGGCGCTGGGCGTGCGCATGCTCATCCGCTGGCCTTTCCTGGCGGTGGGCTCCATGGTCGCGGCCCTTGCCATCGACCTTAAGCTCGGCATGATCTTTTTGATTTGCACGCCCGCCATCGGCCTGGTGTTTTGGCTTGTCATGGCGCACTGCATCCCGTACTACAAGCAGCTGCAGGCAAAGCTCGATCGCATCGCGCTTATTTGCCGCGAGGGGCTTTCGGGCGCCCGCGTGGTCCGGGCGTTTGTGCGCGAGGGTCACGAGCGCGAGCGTTTTGCCCAGGCGGCCGATGACCAGGCGCGTGTCGCGATCGCGGTGGGCAAGCTCTCGTCGATCCTCAACCCCGTCACGTTTTTGGTGATGAACCTGGGCGTGTGCGCCATCCTGTGGGTGGGCGGCATCCAGGTCAACGTGGGCGAGCTCACGCAGGGCCAGGTCATGGCGTTTGTGAACTACATGACGCAGACCCTGACCTCCATCGTGTACGTCGCCAACCTGGTCGTGGTCTTTACCAAGGCGAGCGCCAGCGCGTCGCGCATCAATGAGGTGCTCAACTGCGAGCCGAGCATCACCGACGAGGGCAACCAGCCGGTCGCGCTGCCCGAGCCGAGCGAACTGGCGGGTGGTGCTGCTCCAGTCCCCGCACTGAGCTTTGACCATGCGAGCTTCTCGTTTGGCGCTGGCGCGGCCAATGCTGTCAACGATGTGACGCTGGAACTCCCGCTGGGCAAGACGCTCGGCATTATCGGCGGTACGGGTAGCGGCAAGTCCACGCTCGTCTCGCTCATCCCGCGCCTGTACGATGCGAGCACCGGCAGCGTGAGCGTGATGGGCGCCGACGTGCGCACCTGGCCGCTCGACCAGCTGCGCCGTGTGGTCGCGACCGTTCCGCAGCGCGCATCGCTGGTGAGCGGCTCCATCCGCAGCAACCTGACCTGGCGCGATGAAGCTGCGACCGACGAGGAGCTCTGGGCGGCACTCGACATGGCGCAGGCCAGCGAGTTCGTGCGCAACAAGCCGCAGGGCTTAGACGCCCCGGTCGAGGCGGGCGGCAAGAACTTTAGCGGTGGCCAGCGTCAGCGCCTGACTATCGCGCGTGCCTTGGTTGGTTCGCCTCAGATATTGATCATGGATGACTCCACGTCGGCGCTCGACTTTAAGACCGACGCGGCGCTTCGCCATGCCATTCGCGAGCGCAGCATGCGCGGTGCCGCCAAGGGCGGGCTGCCGCTGACCACGGTGATTGTGAGCCAGCGCGTCTCGACCGTGCGCGATGCCGACGTGATCTGCGTGCTCGACCACGGCTCGGTTGCCGGCCTGGGCACACATGACGAGCTCTATGCGACCTGTCAGCTCTATCGCGAGATTTGCCAGTCGCAGCTGCGCCGCGAGGAGCTTGAGGGCCAGCGGGGGAGCACAGCGCCCGCGCTCGCCCCAGGTGCCCCGACCGCCCCCGCATCCGTCTGCGCAAAGGAGGGCTGCTAAATGAATCCGTACACTTCCTCCGGTTCGGTCGCCACGATGACGGCCAACGTGTCCGGTAACGATAGCCTTAACGACCTGGGCGACGGCCCGCGCCAGCCTGGCGACCCCGAGCGCTATCCCGTGGGTGCGGTGACCCGCCGCCTGCTGGGCTATGTTCGCCCGCACCGCGTCTCGTTTACGGCATCGTTTGTGAGCGCCGCAATCTCGGTGATCTTGCAACTCTATACGCCCATCCTCATTGGCGAGGGCATCGACCTTATCGTCGCCGCCGGGCAGGTGGACTTCGACGCGCTACTGCCGCTTGTCACCAAGCTCGCGATTGTCGTCGTAGGTGCTGCGGCCTTCCAGTGGCTGCAGGGCTATTGCGTTAACCGCCTGTCCTACGAGACGGTGCGCGACATGCGCGTGGAGGCGAGCGACAAACTCAGCCGCATGCCGCTCAGCTTTATCGACAGCCATGCCCACGGCGACCTTATGAGCCGCGTGGTCAACGACGTCGACCAGGTTGGCGACGGTCTGCTGCAGGGCTTTACGCAGCTCCTTACCGGCGTTATCACCATTGTGGGCACGCTCGCGTTTATGCTCTCCATTAACCTGACCATGACGCTTGTGGTGGTGCTCGTCACGCCGCTTTCCATTTTTGCAGCCGGCGCCATCGCCAAGCTTTCCAATAAAAGCTTTACGGCGCAGCAGCGCATTCAAGGGCAGCTCGGTGGCCATATCGAGGAGTATGTGGGCGAGCAAAAGCTCGTGGACGCGTTTGCCTATGGCTCGAACGCTCAGCAGCGCTTCGATGCCCTCAATGCTGAGCTCTACACCGCGGGCGAGCGCGCGCAGTTTATGGGTTCGCTCTCTAACCCCGGTACGCGCTTTATCAACAACATCATCTATGCCGTGGTCGCCGTGATCGGCTGCGTGGGCGTGATCACGGGCGTGCCGGCGGCGCTTACGGTGGGCGGCGTGCAGATTTTCCTGTCCTACGCCAACCAGTACACCAAGCCGTTCAACGAGGTCACGAACGTCATCACGCAGATTCAGACGGCGTATGCCTCGGCGCGCCGCATGTTTGCGCTGCTCGATGCGTGCGAGCAGGAGCCTGATGCGGCGGATGCCGTGGAACTTGCCGCCCCGCAGGGTGAAGTGACCTTTGAGCACGTGGACTTTAGCTACGTTCCCGACCGCAAACTGCTGCAGGATATCTGCATCGAGGCTAAGCCCGGCATGCGCTTTGCCCTCGTTGGCCCTACGGGCTGTGGCAAGACAACGCTCATCAATTTGCTGCTGCGTTTTTACGATATCGATGCCGGTCGCATTGCGGTCGATGGCAAGGCTTCGCGCGATTACACGCGCGCAAGCCTGCGCCGTGCCTTTGGCATGGTGTTGCAGGATACGTGGCTGTTCGAGGGCACGGTGGCGGAAAACATCGCTTACGGTTGCCCGGATGCCACGCGCGAGCAGGTTATCGAGGCTGCCAAGCGCGCGCATGCGCACAAGTTTATCGTGCAGCTGCCGAAAGGCTACGACACGGTGATTGGCGAGGACGGCGGCACGTTTAGCCAGGGTCAAAAACAGCTGCTGTGCATCGCGCGCGTCATGCTCACCGACCCGGCTATCTTGCTGCTGGACGAGGCGACCTCGAGCATCGATACCCGCACCGAGCTGCAGGTGCAGGCGGCATTCGACGAGCTCATGGCCGGCCGCACAAGCTTTGTCGTGGCGCACCGCCTGAGCACCATTCGCAACGCCGACTGCATTCTGGTGATGCGTGACGGCCAGATTATCGAGCGTGGCACACACGATGAGCTGCTGGCGGCAGACGGCTTCTACGCCGAACTCTACCGCAGCCAGTTTGCCCAGTAGGGGCTGCCGATTGGCGGCAGATGGTTTACATCTGCGTCGTTAGTACTAAGATATTCATCTAATAAATTGCATTAGTGGCTTTAGTTTTGGGGGAAACGAGGCAACGTGACTATGACGTGCTCTTTGGTGGTTAACAGCAAGAGCGGTAATACCAGGATGGTTTCGGGCGCGATCAAGCGCGCTCTGCAGGCTGCGGGTGTTGAGTTTGTCCATGCCGCGGCGTTGAGCGACGATGCGGATGCAGATCAGGTTGCGCTCGAGGCGCAGGGCGCCTGCGCGGCCGACACGGTGCTCGTCGGTTTTTGGTGCGACAAGGGCGCGTGCACGCCTTCGGTCGCGACGTTGCTTTCTGCCTTGCACGGTAAGCGCGTCTTCCTGTTTGGCACCTGCGGTTTTGGCGCCGACCAGAGCTATTATCAGCAGATTATCAATCGCGTGACCTCCAATTTGGCCAACGATGCCGAGCTTGCGGGCTGGGCGATGTGCCAAGGCAAGATGGGTCCCGCCGTCAAGCAGCGCTACGAGGCAATGCTTGAGCAGGATCCCGAAAACGCCCGATTTAAGATGCTGCTCGACAACTGGGTTGCCGCGAAGGACCATCCCACCAAGGAAGATCTGGACAACATGGCTGCAGCCGCCAAAAAGGCCGTGCTGGGGGAGTAGCTCCCATCGCTGACGGCGGTCGGTCCATCTTTCTAAATGAAACGTCCTCCCGGGCGTCGGGGCACGAAGTTCCCTGCTCTACAGTCCTGCGCAAGACGAAGGCCACATTAAGTGGCCTTCTTTGCGTGCGGAACTCGCGATGAACTTCGTGCCCCGCCGTCCGGGAGGACGCCTCTTTATTGATGGTAGGCCTGATAGGTCGATGGTTCCGTGCCCGGATGCGTCCAAAGTGGGACGGGCTTTCCGGATGGGCAGGCTTTCGAAAAATGCGTCCCGGAATTTGCCTTTGGAATGGGACGTAGTTTCCCGTTGAGGTGCTTTGCGGAAAGTGCATCCCACTCTGGGCGGTCGAAGCGGGACACACTTTCCCAAAGGCGCTCCAACGGGAAATTGCGTCCCATTATTCGGTCAAGAAACGGGATGCATTTTCCCAATGAGAGCAAAACCGGAAAATGCATCCCACAATCAGCCCTCAAAGTGGGACGCCGTTTCCCAATGAGGCTCAAGCGGAAAATGCGTCCCGGAATTTGCGCTCAAAGTGGGATGCGGTTTCCGGTTGAGGGTCTAAGGGGAAAATGCATCCCGGAATCGACGCTTGAAATGGGATGCAGTTTCCCGATGAGGCACTCGACGGAAAATACATCCCAGAAATGGCCTTTGAGCTGGGATAAGATTTCCGCGGCATCTCGGATTCTCAAAAATGAGACACGCCGTTGGCGAAAATGAGACACGTGATATCGGGCATCGGACGTATCATTTGTAAAAATGAGTCCACTCCACTCGAATAAAGCGAGGTCCCTCATGTACGTTCCACACCCCCGTATCCGTAGGCTGTCGAAAATCCCGCTTGTTGGGACGGCGGCGCTTGCTGCGTTGATCGCCACGAGCGTCGCCTGCTTCACGGCCACGCCCCAGGTTGCCCAGGCGGCAGACGCGCCCGCAATCACCGATATGGCCGAGCAGGATTATCAAGCCCTGGGTCTGGGCACGAGCGAGGACATTCCGGCCGATACCGTTGGCCCCTATTCCACTGATACCCCCACGACGTTTGCCACGCGCAGCGAGGTCTATATGGCAGCTAACGGTAGCCATGGCAATCGCTACACTCTGCGCGACAAGCTCGAGAACGTCGAGCGCGGTGACATTGGCGGCAGCAGCAAACTCACCGATGGCTATGGAAGTGTGTGGGGCGCCGCAAAGTTCTGGCAAAACGTCAACAACTTCGATACGAACAGCGATCTCTACAAGCATAGCGACTACGGTGGCGGCACCTGGTCGTACCTAAGCAACAATGAGTCCTCAACAGTACTCGCCAACGACAACAACGGTTTCTCGGGCATTCACGCCACGAGTGTTGAGTTCTGCAGCGACGCCAGCACGGGCAAAAAGAGCCGCGTTGCCGAGCTCCGTGCCTACGGCGACAGTTCCTCCACGACGATTGACGGCAAGTCATACGCCGGAAAGGTTGAGCTGGTCCTCTACTCGTTTAGCAACGGGCGTACGCGCACTCTCGACACACACCTGCCGGTGACGGTCAACACTAATATGATGTACGAAGGCCGTTTTAAGTACCTGGATGCCGGTTACCTGCAAGAGCACGACGCCGTCTTTGATGTCGAGGCGGGCGATGTCGATGGCGACGGCGTCGACGAGCTTTTTGTCTACGCGGGCTGCTATGTCGACGAGAACGGCGTGCGCAAGGCTGTAGTCGACATGTATGACTTGGAGGGCGGCAACTGGAAGCAAAGCGTCGTCAAGATCGATGCCGGTAACGCCGCGGACTACACCACGCACAACAAGGGCGGGAACGACTCCTGGACGCAGCTTCAGTCAGCTCCTGTCGTTTCGCTAGCGGCCGGCGACCTCGATCGCGATTTTTGCGATGACCTCGCCATCGTGGTCTCGGCACCCTACGGCAAGAAGAATATTGATAAGTCGACGCATTGCGAGCTGTTTTCGTGGGATGCATCCAAGGGTGCGCTCGTCCATGTCGATGCTCTGGGCGACGCGGGCGCAATCTCCCTCTCCGCGAACGGCAAGACCATGGTCGCTGCGAATGCGACGTTCGGCACGTTTGCCGCCTACGATGAAGAAGGAAAGAAGACGGGTGAAACCGTCACGGGCCTTATTCTTGCGGGCTATGACTGGCAACGCAGCGCTTTTGATTACGGCGCTTCTGACGGCAGCAAGGGGCTGTACGGCGCGCTGTACCGCTACGCGTATTTTGACTCGGAGTCTGGCGAGTTCAAGCTTTCCGATTGCAAGGAATACAGAGACGGGCTCCTCGCCTCCTATGGGCTGATGCATGTGCCCAACAGCGCATGGAAGGATAGCGCTCAGGATAAGCGCTATCCGTGCACCTTGGCGCCTATTGCCCTTGCCACTGCCAACCTTGACGGCCTGTCCGAGCAGCTGGCGGTCGACGAGGTGCTCGTGGGCGGCGATGTGTTCCGCGACTTTGCCTGCAACACGGCACAGAGCGGGGCTCAGGGCTTGGGGTCCATGGTCGGAACCATGAGCATGAGCGGTCAGCAATACAACAGCAGCAACAAGCATGACCACAAGGGTATAGAGCAGGTGTGGATCAGCGACGTCAAGGCGGGCAGCGTCTCGGGTTCGGACCGCTATAACGAGAGCTTTATCGCCGTGGTGGGCAAGCACCGCGACGAGGACCTGCGCAAGAACGATGACTACTATTGGATGACCGCCTCGCATTTTTCGCTCGACGAGAACGGAAAGGTGCGCCGCGGCGAGGAGCAGGTGATTAGCGAGAGCAACCGTCGCGGCACTACCTACGGCACATTTATCTCGCTCGCGCTGCCCGATGTCGACAACGACAGCGTCAAGATCACGTACAAGGACCGCTACAAGGTCTATACCAACCCGCGCGTGCTTGCCGTGCTGCAGGATGCGCCCTATGTTGAGGATCTGGAGCAGGCATACGGCTATCTGGTGTTGGGCGGCACGTCATACGGAGAGGAAAAGGGCACGGGGACATCCCAGGGCTATACCATTGGCGCCGAGTTGGGCGTTGCCGTCGAGGTGCAGACCGGTCCGCCCCTGGTCGCGATGAATGCTTCAGTCGATTTTGCCGCCGAGGGATGCTATGACTACCGGAGCGAGCGCACGGTCAGCGCAAGCGTAAGCTATGAGTCGCATGCCGGCGAGGGTGACAAGGCCGTGCTCTACACGATTCCGATGGTCTATTACGAGTATGAGATCGAAAATGAGGAAACTGGTGGCAAGGGCGTGATGGCGGCGCCCGTGTCGCTCGGCGCGCAGACCTCGGTCGTTAATGTCGAGGCCTATGACCGCATTGCCAAACAGCACAATATGACGCCGCTCAGCTACTTTTTGACCAACCGGTCGGGAGAACCCGGAACCTATCAAACGACGCTCAACGGCGAGACTCCCGTTGGGGATTCCTTTGGCCTGGGCAAGCCTGGCGTAACGCGCGCCTACACGCACGATGGGTTTAACGGCGCCGCCGCGCAGTCGGGGGCGAGCATTGAGCAGACCATCGAAGTCGAGGAGGGCAAGGAGCAGGAGCTCGAGCTCGGCTTGACGCTGAACGGCAGCGTTGTCATGGGCGCGAAGCTCGCAAAGCACGAGTTGTTTGGCGGCCTGTGCTTTGGTGCCAACGCCGGCTTTACTACGGGTAACTCCTCGAGTGAATCGACCGAATACGGCGGCACCGTCGACAACCTGCCCGAGGTCGCGCAGGGCAAGTACGGTTTTGTGTGGCGTCTGGGCGTCAACGCGGTGGATGTCGACAAGTTCGAGGCAGACTCGGGCGACAAGCTCGGCACCAAGGACACCGACCAGTTCTGGATCGTGGGCTATGACGTTAAGGACGTCGAGATGCCCGACGCGCCGGCCGTGACGGGCTTTACGGCAAACGCCGTCGATTCGACCAGCGTTACGTTTAGCTGGGACGATGTACTCGCAAACAAGAGTGGCTTTAGCTACGGCGTGGGCATGCTGCAGAGCAATGCGGCGGATGCGGTCGTCAATAGCTGGAAGATTGCCGACAACACGCAGACCTCGCTCAAGTGGGATGGGCTGCAGCCCAATACGGAGTATCGATTCGCCATCGCCGCCGTTAAGAATGGATCCACGACCGAAACAGGTATTCGCTCGGCAATCATCACGGTCAAGACCATGCCCGATGGCATGACGATGACCGTGAGCGGACCTGCGGCGGATGCTGCGGAGGGGTCGGATCTTGGATGCGACTCTTCGGTTGAGCGCACGGCGGGAAGTCACCTGACGCTCTCGGCGATTGGCCATGTGAAGCAACTCGGTGCCGACGATAGCGAAACAGGGCTGGCACCGACCTATATGTGGTACCGCAAGGGCCGCGGCGAGACAGAGTTTAAGCTCGTGGGTGCCGATGGCAACCTCGCGGCTGGAACGGCCTCAAAGCTCGAGATTGACCTGACCGCAGACGATGACGGTGCGCAGTATTACTGCCACGTGGGATACAACGACGTGGGCCTCGACACCGGCACGACGCTCGTGAATATCGAGGCCGAGGAGACGGCGCCCACAACGGTGAACGCCACCCCGATCCGCACGCGCCGCCTGTTCTCACAGGCAAGTGCGGGCGCCAAGAAGTTCCTGGACCATACGCTGGTAAACACCGCCGGCCCAACCGATTCCGAAGGCTCAAAGGACCCCGAGACTCCTGAGACCCCGACGAACCCGGACAAGCCCAAGTCCGACAACGGAGCTAAGACCGACACCAAGGTCAAGACTACGACCACAGCGAAGAACCTCGCAAACACCGGTGACCAAACATTCGCCCTAGTCGCCACCGCAGCAGCAGCGGGAGCAACGCTCGTAGTGATAGCCCTCATCATGCTGATCAAGCGCCGCAAGACCCACTAGTAGCCAGTCGAACATATCGACAACCCAAAAAAACAGGCCACCCGGGTTTTCTGTTGAGTGGAGACTCCGCAAGCGGAAACTGCGTCCCATAATTAGGCCGAGAAATGGGATGAACTTTCCCAATGAGAGCCAACCGGAAACCACGTCCCAGAATCAGCCCCCAAAGTGGGACGCACTTTCCCAACGAGCCTCAACCGGAAAATACATCCCGGAATCCAGCTGAATAGTGGGACACACTTTCCCAATCGGGTCCCAAGCGGAAACTGCATCCCATTCCAGACAAGAATTCCGGGACACACTTTCCGCAAACAAAGAAGGCCACATAACGTGGCCTTCAACTTATATATGTTCGGCGATACACCCAAGACAAGCCACGCCCCAACATCAGGGCGTCTGTCCAGGCGGAGGCATATAAGGTTCATCGCGAGTTCCGCACGCAAAGAAGGCCACTTAATGTGGCCTTCGTCTTGCGCAGGACTGTCCGAGCAGGGAACCTTATATGCCTCCGCCTGGACAGACGTTTCAGTTGTGGCTCAGCAGCTAGCAGCTACTTAATCTTGGTCGTACCCGGCGCCAGGTTGGGGTCGGTCTCGTTGGCCTCGGTCTGGAAGTGCTCGGTGTACACGTTCTTGCCGTCGCGGAACATCTCGTAGTATTGCATCTTGGCGTAATCCTCGCGCGCTTTGGTGGCGGCTGCGGCAGCAGCGTCGTCACCGGTGACGTTGGAGGAGAGCGCCCAGCGCAGGCTGGCGTCCTCGTAGCCCACGGAGTTGATAGCGGGCAGCGACTTACGCAGCGTCATGTGCGCTTTCTGGTAGTCGGTCAGCGGTGCGCCGATCAGCTGCATCAGCTGGGTAGACAGGTAGTTAGTGGACAGGTCGTCGACCTCGCTTGTCTGGTCGCAGCCGGCAACGTCGTAGTTGGCCCAGATGATGTAGTCGGTCTGCCACAAGCGCTCCTGGTGGGTGGCATCGTCCTCGTCGGTAAACCACTTGTCGTTGAACTTGGACGGGAAGAACGGCTGGTGGTCGCCCCAGAACACCACGACCACCTTGCGATCGAGTTTGCTCAGGGCGTTGAGGAAGTAACGAAGCGCCTGGTCGGACTGCTCGATGCACGAGACGTACTCGTCGACATCGGACAGCGTGCCGTCCTCAACGGTCTTGGCGTCCAGGTCGGTTGTGTCGATGTTGAGATGCATCTGCTTGTCGACCGGCAGCAGGCCCGTGTCGTAGCCCGAGTGGTTCTGCATGGTCACGTCGAAGATAAACTGCGGATCGGCGTTCTGGTCGAGCAACTCGAGAATCTTGTCGTAGGTAGCCTGGTCGGTCACCATGCCGCGCAGGGTGTCGGCTCCCTGGAAGTCGTTGATGGACAGGAACTGGTCAAAGCCAAAGTCCTTGTAGACGTTCTCGCGGTTCCAGTTGGTCGCGTGGTTGGGGTGCATGGCCGTGGTGGAATATCCGAGCGACTTGAACTGCTCTGCCAGATTCCCGGTCGTTTCCATGTTGTAGATGGTGTAGGGGTACACACCCGAGCCCAGGTTGGCCATGGAGTTGCCGGTCATAAACTCAAACTCGGTATTGGCGGTGCCGCCGCCGTAGGCGCTCACGTAGAGCTTGCCGCGGCTGAGGCAGTTGGACAGGCTCTTAAAGTACTGCGGGCCCTCGTAGCCGGCGCGCATGTTCTGGTAGATCGACAGATCCGAGAAGGTCTCGTTCATGATGGCGATGACCGTGGGCTTCTCGCTGTCGAACTGCTCCTTTGCGGCGGCGCGCTCGTCGCTCTTGGCCGCGTCGGACTTGTCGTAGGCCTTGGCGTACTTTTTGAGCGTGGCCTTGGCATCGTCGACGGAGTAGTCGGCGGGTTTGGGCGGCTTGATGGACTGCGCCGCACTAATAAAGGCAGGCAGGTAGCCCTCGCGCCAGTAGCTCTCGAGCGGGCGCCAGGTGTAGACGGTGATGCCGAGGGTGTTGTAGTAGTCGATAAGCGTGACGTGTGCGGTCACACCGCCCAGGCACAGCACGGCGACGAGCAGGTTGGTGAGCAGCATACGCTTGGCGTTGGCGGCACCCTTCTGACGGTGCGGTGCTACCAGGCCGGCGTACTCGCACAGCAGCATGGCGATGGCGGTAAAGCCCATGGACAGCACGCAGAACAGCGAGATCGAGAAGGTGTAGCCGGTGCCGGCGACCGCGGCGGCGGTGGAGATGGCCGAAAGGTCTCCCGGCTGGATGGGCATGGATTTAAACGTGATGACGAAGAACTCGGCAATGCCCAGGACAAAGAGGGCAAAGGCCAGGACCGCGGAAGCTGCGCCGTGGCGCTGGAACAGGAAGAACAGGCCGACCATGAGCGTGGTGATGATGGCCCACTCGAGCAGGATGCATAGGGGGTAGACCCAAGTAAAGTCGTGGTTGGACGAGACCTCCATGCCCAGCAGCGCAAAGACGCCGGCGAGCAGCAGGCACAGGACGGCGGCGACGAGCGGTTTGCCCACAAAGGCGCCGCGCAGGCGGGCGAGCTTGCCGGTGGGGGCGGGGGCGTCGGGCGCGGCGAACGCAAAGACGCGCGGGGCGATGCGGTCGCGTGCGATGCTGGCCCAAGCGCAGCCGGTGAGGATGGCGTTGGTCAGGATGAGCATCACAAAGGCGAGCGGCTCGTTTTGAGCGACGAGGCCCACGGCGCCCCAAATAGTCAAAAAGACCTGGAACAGGCCGAAGGCGATGCTCCACCCAAGAGCGCTTTTGGCAACGGTGCCCGACTGAGCGCGAATGGCCTTGGCCTCGCGCAAGACAAGGTAGACGGTCGCCGCAAGACCGACGAGCGAGATGGCGGCAGCGAACATGCTGAGACTCCTCACAAACTAAAACGTACGAAAGCGGGGGTTTACCCGATTGTTACCAAGATATGCGCTGCAATTGGTGTCTGCGCACAACAACCAGCCATATTAACGCGCACGTGTGGCGGTGTGGCGCAATGTAGTGGCGACCTGCGCGATAATGGACGGGAATTACACGGAAACGTAAAGGCTTCTTAAAGAATTAGCGAGGATGAGGCGATGAACGAGCAGGTTTGCACCAAGGCTGTGGATACGTGTGGCTATCCGGTCGAGACCACGGGCAATGCGGTGCTGGACACGTTGGAGCACCGTTCCTCCACGCGTGCCTTCGCGCGTGATGACGACGATCGTCCCGTGGCGGTGACCGACGAGCAGCGGGCGGCGATCCTGCATGCGGCGAGCCGTGCGCCGTCGGCAGGCGCCATGATGATGTACTCCATCGTAAGCATTCGCGAACAGGCCACGCTCGATCGTCTGGCCGACCTGTGCGATCACCAGCCCATGATCGCCAAGGCGCCCTGGGCACTTATATTTGTGGTCGACTATGCCAAGTGGATCGATCTGTTTGAGCATGTGGGTTGCTTTGAGCCCGAGTTTGTCGAGCACACGGGCAAGGCGCCCCGCCGCGCGCCGGGTTTGGGCGACTTTGCCATCGCGGCGCAGGATGCCGTGATCGCCGCGCAAAACGCCGTGGTTGCCGCCGAAGCCCTGGGGCTGGGGAGCTGCTACATCGGTGATATCGTCGAGAATGCCGAGGAAGTTGCCGAGCTGCTCGATCTGCCGCCCTATACCATGCCGCTGTCGATGCTCATCATCGGCACGCCCCGTAAGGAGCGTCCGGCCATTGCGCATCCTGTGGTGAACCTGGTGCACGAGGAGCGCTACTGCCGCGCCGATGCTGCGACCATGGACGCGCAGGTGGCCGAGATGGACGCGATGTTTCGCCCGCATGCCCGCGAGGTGGGCGAGCGCGTGGTGGATATCTACGCCCGCAAACACACCAGTCCCTTTATGGCCGAGATGAGCCGCTCCATGGAGTGGTGGTTCAAAAATTGGCTTGGAAAATGACGAATGTGACAAAGGGACAGTCCCTTTGCCGCATTCCATATCGCCGCGGTAGCCTAAAGACTGTATAAATCTTTATCTAGCTGGGAAAACAGTGCATTAAAACATGGGCCGATTACCTATAATCCCTTCGAACATTAAAGTTGGGAGGAAACCGGCTTATGGAACAAAAGGCCAAGGAGGCAGCCTCGCACGCTGCGATTCCTGTGAGCATCTCGGCGATGCTCGTCACGCTGGGCGTGGTGTATGGTGATATCGGCACCAGCCCCATGTATGTAACCAAGGCGCTCGTTGCCGGCAACGGCGGCATCGGAAGCGTCACGGAGGAGTTCGTGCTCGGCGCGCTCTCCCTTGTCGTGTGGACGGTCACGCTGCTGACCACCATCAAGTATGTGCTCATCTCGCTGCGCGCCGATAACCATGGTGAGGGCGGCATCTTTGCCCTGTACAGCCTGGTCAAGCGCTGCGGCAAGTGGCTTATCATCCCCGCCATGCTGGGAGGCGCCGCGCTGCTCGCCGACGGCATCCTGACGCCGGCCGTTACCGTTACCACGGCCATCGAGGGCCTGCGCACTATCCCGGCGGTCCATGCCGTGCTGGGCGATGATCAGGGCCGCGTCGTCGCCATTACGCTCGCCATCATCATCGCGCTCTTCTTGGTACAGCGCATCGGTACGGCCAAGATCGGTCACGCCTTTGGCCCCATCATGACGCTGTGGTTCCTGTTCCTGGGCGGCACGGGTCTGTTCTTTGTCTTCCAGCACCCCGCCGTGCTGCTGTGCCTCAACCCGGTGCGCGGCATCGCCTTTTTGCTGAGCCCCAACAACCACGCGGGCATCATGATTCTGGGCAGCTGCTTCCTCGCCACCACCGGTGCCGAGGCGCTCTACTCCGACATGGGCCACGTCGGCCGCGGCAACATCTACGCTACCTGGCCGTTCGTTAAGTGCTGCCTGCTGCTTTCCTATATGGGCCAGGGCGCTTGGCTTATGAACAACGCTGCCAACCCCGAGCTCATGGGCATTGCCGATCTCAACCCGTTCTACCAGATGCTCGCCCCGGGCCTGCGCCCGTTTGCCGTAGGCCTTTCCACCGTCGCGGCCATCATTGCCTCGCAGGCGCTCATCACCGGCGCATTCTCGCTGGTGTCCGAGGCCAGCCGCCTGGACCTCATGCCGCACATGCAGGTCTTCTACCCTGCCGAGACCAAGGGCCAGCTCTACATCCCCATGGTCAACAACGTCATGCTTGTCGGCTGCGTCATCGTGGTGCTGCTGTTCCAGAACTCGGCGCATATGGAAGCCGCCTACGGCCTTGCCATTACGCTGACTATGATGTGCACCACGCTGCTGCTCTTCTTCTACCTGCACGAGGAGCGCAAGCTCAAGGTTGCTCCGTGGATCTTCGCGGCCTTCTTCCTTTTGCTCGAAGGCTTCTTCTTCGTGAGCTCGCTCACCAAGTTCTTCCACGGCGGCTACTTCACCATCCTCATGGCTGCACTCATCATGGGCATTATGGTGTGCTGGTACAACGGCACGGCGGTCGAGCAGCGCCAGTTTACGCTGCTGCCGCTGCGCAGCTACCTGCCGCAGCTCAAGCGCCTGCGCGACGACGATCGCTATGAGCGCATGAGCGACAACATCGTGTACCTGACCAAGGACACCCATACCGATTACATTGACCGTGATATCGTCTACTCGATCTTGGACAAGCATCCCAAGCGCGCTCGTGCCTGGTGGTTCGTGAATGTCGAGACCATGGATGAGCCGCATACCTTTGCCTATTCGGTCGAGACGTTCGGCACCGACTACGTGTTCCGCGTGCATCTGTACCTGGGCTACAAGATCAACCAGCGCGTCAATGCCTATCTGCGTCAGGTCGTTCAGGACCTGGCTGCCACCGGCGAGCTGCCGGCGCAGACGCATGACTACTCGGTCTACAAGGATCCGGGCAACATCGGTACGTTCAAGTTCGTCCTGATCCGTAAGCTTCTGGCGCCCGAAAGCGATGTGGAGCCGAGCGAGCGTACGGCCATCACGCTCAAGTACATCATCCGCCGCGCCGCCGGCACGCCTGCACGCTGGTACGGCCTGGAGAACTCCAACGTGAGCTTTGAGTACGTGCCGCTGTTCACCAAGTTCAAGGCCGTGAACAAGATGCAGCGCCTGGCCCCCAACGAGCGGCCGTAGGCGCCGACGGGTTGCACGGAGTTGGTTTTCGATGGACAAGATTGAGACCGGGGAGGCAAACATGGATGCAAAGATGCTTGATGGCCGCGAGGTGGTTGCCGAGCTGGTACGTGAGGCACGCGCTGACGCCGCCGAAGATCGGTTTTTGACGAACCGTGCCAACATGGATATGGCCGATCGCGTAATTTCGATCGTGGCACTGGTATTTGGAGCGGTGTGCGTGTGTGCCCTGCTCGCGCACGTGCTGTTTGTCTAGCGACCGTCGGTTGCAAAGGCTATACACTTGGAACCACCACAAGGGAAACCACCACAAAGGTGCCTGTCCCTTTGTGGTGGTTTTTGTTTTTGAGAGAGGGGCGGGGCACTGATGGACGTCCGTACGGACGGCGATATTGCCGATAGCTTTTGGTGGCGGCGCACAACGCTGACGCGCCGCACTCCTCTGTATGACGCCTGCGTATCGGTGGGGCTGCTGGTCGCGGCGACGATTGTGGGCGCGCTGCTCGACCATCCGGGTCTCGCGCCGAGCATCATGATCGTCTATGTGTTCGCCGTTCAGCTGTGCGCATTCTTTACCTGGAGTCGCCTGTATTGCTTGCTGAGCTCGGCTGCCGCCGTGGCGCTCTACAACTTCTTGTTTGTCGACCCGCGCTACTCGCTGTCGCTTATCGACCGCGGCTATCCCGGCATGTTCTTCATCATGTTCGTGGTCTCGCTTGTGTCGAGCTCGATTGCGTTGGCCCTGCGCCGTGCCTTGGCACAGGCTGCCGCCAGCGACCGCCGCACGCATATGGTGCTCGAGACCAACCGCATGCTGCAGCGGTGCGCCGATCAGCAGCAGATTGTCCATGCCATGGCCACGCAGCTGGCGCGTCTTTCGGGCTGTCCGGTCGTGTGGTACAGCGCCGACGCCGAGGGCGATGACCTGCTGCCGCGTGCGACATACACGGCCGTGGGCGATGCCGCACCGGTGCACGAACTGGCGCCGCAGATGCCGCCGCGGCTCTCGGCATCCGCCTATGTGGGAACGCCGCTCGACGCCACGTTTGGCGGCTCGGCGTTTTATGGCATCTACCTGACGGTTCGCACAGGCGACGGCTTCGCGCGCTCGGGCGACCCCGCCTCGGTGGTGGGCGTGCTGGCTATCGTTGCCGAGCCCGACGTGCTGACGCACGAGGAGCGAACACTTGCCGATGCCATCGTGAGCGAAGGCGAGCTGGCACTCGATCGCGCCCGCGCCATGGAGGCCCGCGAGGAGGCGGCGGTGCTCGCCAAAAACGAACAGCTGCGCGCCAACCTGCTGCGCTCCATCTCGCACGATCTGCGTACGCCGCTCACCAGTATTTCGGGCAACGCCGATGTCCTGCTCGATCAGGGCTCGACCGGCACCGCGGTGCTCGATGCCCAGACGCGCCGCGGCCTGCTCCTTTCCATTCGCTCGGATGCGCAATGGCTCAACGCCACCGTCGAGAACCTGCTCGCCATCACCAAGCTCGAGGGTGGCGGTATGCGCCTGTCGACCACACTCGAGCTCATGGACGATATCGTCGAGGAGGCGCTGCGCCACGTGAACCCTGCCGTGCGCGAGCACGACCTTAAGGTGGTGGCGTGCGATGAGCCGGCGCTCGTCAACGTCGATGCGCGCCTGATGGTGCAGCTGGTGGTCAATCTGGTGAACAACGCCATCACCTATACGCCCGCAGGCTCGCATATCATGATTTCGATTAGCGTCGACGATGGACGCGTGGCGTGCTCGGTGGCCGATGATGGTCCGGGCATCGCACCCGAGGATCGCGAACGCATCTTTGAGTCGTTCTATACCGCCAACCATGGCCTGGCCGACAGCCACCGCAGCGTTGGCCTGGGGCTTTCGCTCTGCCGCTCCATTGTGCTGGCGCATGGCGGTAGCATAGAGGTTGCCGCGGCGGACCCGCACGGCTCGGTCTTTACGATTGAGCTTCCCGTCGCCGATGTTTCGTTTGATAAGGAGTAGCGCTGTGCCGAACTCTGCCGTAAAACCGCTCATCTTGGTCGTTGAGGACGACCCCGCTGTCCGCAACCTTATCGTTGCCGCGCTCGAGGCGCACGGCTTGCGTCATATGGCTGTGGAGACTGCCCATGCCGCCATCGCCGCCGCCTCATCGCAGGCGCCGAGCATTGTGCTGCTCGATCTGGGCCTGCCCGATATGGACGGCGTCAAGGTGGTGGAGTCGGTGCGCGCATGGTCGGGCATGCCGATCATCGTGGTCTCGGCGCGCAGCGAGGATGCGGACAAAATCCGCGCGCTCGATGCCGGTGCCGACGACTATCTGACCAAGCCGTTTTCGGTCGAGGAGCTGCTCGCGCGCATTCGCACGACGCTCAGGCGCCTTTCGTATGCGCAAACGGGCGGCGTTGTCTCCGAGGGCTCGTTCGATACCGGTGAGCTGCATATCGATTTTGATGCCGGCATTGCCACGATGGATGGCGAGGAGTTGCACCTGACGCCGATTGAGTACAAGCTCCTGTGCCTGCTGGCGCATAACGCCGACAAGGTACTGACGCACCAGTTTATTTTGCACGAGATTTGGGGCACGTCGACCAAGAGCGACCTGGCGAGCCTGCGTGTCTTTATGGGCACGTTGCGCAAGAAGATCGAGTCCGACCCCGCGCATCCGCGCTATATCCAGACACACGTGGGTATCGGTTACCGATTGGTCATCCAGGGATAGGTCGGCATCCGCCATCCCAATATGAGTTGCGGTGAAATACGGTCTAAATTTGCCTAATTCCAGGCAAAACAGTCCGTATTCCACCGCAACTTTGTTATTTGCCCTTGGGCTTGCTGGCGTAGAACTTCTTCTTTTTGGACTTGCCGGCAGGGGAGGGTTTGCCGGCAAAGTTGGACTTGCCGTTGCCGGTCTGCGCGTGCGCGGGCACTGCCGCGCGAGGCTTGCGGGCCTCGGGGTTACGCAGTTCCTCGACGCGCTCGGCAATTTCCTCGGCGCTAAAGCCGACCTCTGCCATGGCGTCCTCGATGGGCAGGCGGCGCACGATATAGCAATGATGCACCTTCTGGTTGCGCGCGAAATCCTCGGGGATGGTCTGCGCCGTAATGTCCTCCAGCACCACGCCCGCACGCGCGAGCTTACGCGTCTCGGGGCGGAAGCCGCGCAGGTTGCAGCTAAAGATGGCGTGGCCGCCCTGTGCGAGCAGGCGCGATACGCCGGCCAAAAGCTCAACATGGTCGCGCTGGACATCCCAGGTGCGGCGGCCCATCTTGGATGAGTTCGAAAACGTGGGCGGATCGACAAAAATCAGGTCCCAGCGGTTGCGCGTCTGGCGCTGGTCGCGAATCCAGGCGAGCACGTCGTCGCGCACAAAATGATGCTGCGGACCAACAAAGCCGTTCTGGCGCATATTGCGCTCGGCCCAGTCCAGGTAGGTGTTGGAAAGGTCGACTGTCACGGTTTCCTCGACGCCGCCGTCGGCCGCATAGCAGGTGGCGGTGCCGGTATAGGCGAACAGATTGAGGAAGCGGCGCGCCTGCTTGGCGTGCTCGCGCACCAGGTTGCGGGTGACGCGGTGATCCAAGAAGATGCCCACATCCAGGTAGTCATCAAAGTTGACGGCAAAGGTGAGTCCGCCCTCTTCGATGAGCGGCAGGCGACGGCGCGCGATGTTGGCGCGCTCGCCCGATCCGCCCTTGCCGGCGCCCTGCTTGCCATACTGCGAGCCGCCGCGCGAACGCATGCGGGCCTTGGCGTGCACATGCTCGGCCGGAACATCCAGGATGCGCGGCGCGATGGCCAAGATGTCGAGCATGCGTGCCTGGGCAAGCGCGGGGTCGATGGTCTTGGGCGCGGCGTATTCGGCGATGACGAGCCAGCGGCCCGGCGTCTGCGGGCAACCCTGGTACAGGTCGATGGCGGCGGAGTAGTCGGGCAGGTCGGCATCGTAGACGCGGTAGCAGCTCACGCCCTCGCGCTTGGCCCACTTGCGGCGCAGACGGGCATTCTTGCGCAGGCGGTTGGCGAACTGCTCGGACTCCGGGATGAGCACGGGCAGCGGCTTGCCGTCGCCCAGGTCGAGCGTGGCGGCAGGTTCGGGCATGGAGGCGTTGGCGGCTTCGTCTTCGGCTTCCGCGGACTGTTCCTCGGTGTTTGCGCTGGTCGCAGCTTCAAATGCCGCGGCGGCGTGGTCGAGCGAGGGCCAAACCTCAATAGCCGCCTCCTCGTTATTGGGCATGACGGCGATGGAGCGCGCGGGCTCGGCATGGAGTGCGCGGGCCAGCAATCCGTCGCGGGTGAGCGCGGCGACCGGCGCTGAAGCGAGCTCGGGCGCGCGGCGCAGCTCGCCGACCAGCGTCATGGCGTCGTGCATGAGCGAAAGCGGGGTCTCGGTGGTGTCTGCGACCACGGCGGCACCGGCGACAGCGCCGGCATGGTCCAGCACGGTGGCGGGCTTGGCGGCGCAAAAGTCGACAAAACGCTTGTAGCCAGCGCTCTTGACCATGCGCTCGGCGGTCTTGCGGGCGGCGGGGTCGATGTCTACGGCCACGATGCGCGCCTGGCGCTCGCGCGCTGCCGCCTCGCGCTCGCGCGCCTCGGCAAGCAGCTGCTCCCACAGAGCGGCGTCGTGCAGCTGCCAGCCCTCAAAGCCCCAGCGCTCGCGTGCGGCGCCCGGGGCGCGGTCGGTCAGAATGTTCACGGCTTCCAGCAACAGGCCGCCGCCGGCGCACGAGGCATCGATTAGCGTGGGAAGGGCTTCATTCTCGTAATCGTCGGCCGTCAACTCGCGCTCGCACAGTGCGGTCCAGCCGACCTGCGCCAGCACCAGGGCGGCGTAGTCGGGGCGCAGCACGTGCGCGCCCTCGCCGGCACGGGTCGCCGCGGGCGGCAGGCGCTTGAACAGCGGGTCGCCCGAAAGGTCCAGGCTGATGCTCGCGCGGCGCTGGCGCAGCGAAAGCAGCAGGTGAACGTCGGGATCGGCAGCGTCGACATCGGCGCGACGGCCCGTGGTCTCGGCCAGACGGTCGCACAGCGCGTCCTTGGCGCGCAGGGCCGAGAAGCGCGTGTTGCGCAGCTGCTCGGTCACGCCGCGGGCGGTGATGGCGATGGTGGCGCCGGGGCGGATGATGGTCTCCCAGGTGATGTCGTAAACGCTATCGTACAGCTCGTCGGCATCCTGCGCCTCAAAGCGCCCGAGCACCACGAACACACGGCTCGCCAGGCGCGACCACAGACAGGCGCGGTAGCCTTCTTCGAGCTCGCCCTCAAATGTAGCGCGGCCCTTCAGCCGACGAACCTGCGAAAGCCCGAGGCGTTTAAGCTCATCGGCGAGTGCGGACTCAAAGCCCTCGGGGCAGCTTGCGTAAAATTCCATGGGTGACCTCTCTGGTTGCGTCGCTCCATTATATGATGGATACTTCGTTTACTCTCCCCCCCCGAAAGGAACCCATATGATTGATGCGTGCCCCGATTCCGCCGTGCTCTTTTTTGACGTGGACGGCACGCTGACGTCGTTCGATCCCGACAACATGACCGACAAGGACTTTTCGGCGGTTCGCCCCTCGCAGGCGGTCGTTGAGGCGTTTCATCGTCTGCGCGACGCGGGACACAAGGCGTTTATCTGCACGGGTCGCCCCCTGTGGCTCATCGCCGATAGCTTGCGTGCGCTCGACCCCGCGGGCGTCGTTGCCATGGCGGGCGCCACGCTCGAGGTCGAGGGCCGCGTGGTGTATGAGGACTGCTTTGACGAAGACATTGTTGAGGAGCTTGCACGCCGTATGGCCGCGGCAGGGATTGAAGCCTTTTTCGAGACCAACGTGGCTACTTTTGCCCTGGAACCCGCGGGTGTTGAGCAGTCGTCTCTGATTGGCACTTCTGTGGTGCACAGCACCGAGGAAATGCGCGTCGACGGCCGTCTGCGCGTGGGCAAGGTAGGCATCGTCGCGAGCGACCTGGCTCGCGTAGCCAACGATGATGGCTTTATCGATCGCGAGTTTGAGCTGTGCAACACCGGTGGTCAGAATCGCGAGCTGAGCCCCAAGGGCATCGACAAGGGCGTGGGCGTGGCGCGAGCGCTGGAATACCTAGGTCGCACCGGCAACGCACGCACCTTTGGCTTCGGCGATTCGGGTAACGACCTGGGCATGCTCGCTGCGGTCGAGACGGCTGTCGCCATGGGCAACGCCATGCCTGAGGTCAAGGCGGTCGCCGACTACGTGACCGACGATGTCGCACACGACGGCACCGTCACAGCGATGCAGCATTTCGGCCTCATCTAATGAATCCTGCGTTCTGACGTTTGCTCAAACTGCGACTCTTTGCTTTTGCATGCTCAATCGATTTATCAATCCAAACACTGAGGTGTTTATACCGTTCGCCGAGAAGATAAAAAACCGCAGTTCACGCCTTGATAAACGTAGGTAAAGTGTTTAGCAGTTTATCGGCCGTATGCTAACGAAAGGAATCAGGCAGATGGCAATCAAGGTGTTCGCTGACGGTGCAAACCTCGAAGGCATGCTCGACATGTACGAGAACGGCAACGTTCAGGGTTTCACGACCAACCCGTCCCTTATGAAGAAGGGCGGCGTGATGGATTACCGCGCGTTTGCCAAAGAGGTCCTGGCTCACATCACCGATGTGTCCGTCTCGTTTGAGGTTTTTGCCGACGACGTCGAGACCATGGAGGTCGAGGCCCGCGAGATCGCTACCTGGGCCGAGAACGTCTACGTCAAGATTCCGTGCGTGACCACCAAGGGCGAGTCAACCGCCGAGCTGGTGCGCAAGCTTTCGGCCGACGGCATCAAGGTCAACGTCACTACCATCTTTACGCCTACGCAGGTCGATGAGATGGTCGAGGCCGTTGACGCCGAGACGCCGTCCATCATTTCGCTCTTTGCCGGCCGCATCGCCGACACCGGCGTCGATCCCATTCCGTTTATGACGGAGTCGGTCAAGAAGGCCGCCATCAAGCCCAACTGCGAGGTCCTATGGGCATCCACGCGCGAGCTCATCAACATTTACCAGGCCGAGGCCTGCGGTTGCCAGATCATTACGGTGCCCAACAGCATCCTGGCCAAGCGCAAGAACATCGGCCGCGACCCGTACGAGGTCTCGCTCGACACCGTGCGCGGCTTTGCCAAGGATATCGCCGCTTTGGGCTTCCATATCCTGCCGTAACGCGAACACTGGCTACGCCGCGGGCTGTTCGCCCCGACCTTTCCTTTCCCTATCGCTCACGCGCTTCGCGAGGGTCGTGCTAGGCAAAGGAAAGGCCGGGGCTGCCGGCACGAGCTTGCCGGTAGGTTGGCGATAGGCTTCCATATCCTGCCGTGGACAAAGGTGCCCCTGCCTGCGCCGTGCAAAATTGAGAGTATTCAGCAAGGTAAAGGCTTTTACCAGTTGGGTGAAGCACGGAACAGCCCCCGTTCTGGCTCTAATGTCGCTAAAACGGGGGCTGTTTTTGGCGTTATTGTCTCTGTGGGGCGTTCGGAACGGCGGAAATTGCAGAATACTCGCGATTTTGCACGTCGCGAGAGGGGGGACCCTTGCTTTTGCGGTCTACTTCCCCTGCACCATGGTGAGCGAGATCTTCTTGCGGTCGCGGTCGACCTTCTCGACCCACACCTTCACCGTGTCGCCGACGCGCACGACATCACTCGGGTGCTTGACGAAGCGGTTAGCCAGCTTGGAGATGTGCACGAGGCCGTCCTGGTGCACGCCCACGTCGACGAACGCGCCAAAGTCGACGACGTTGCGCACCGTGCCCTTGAGCTCCATGCCGGGCTCCAGGTCGTCGATGGAAAGCGCTGAGCGGCTAAAGACCACCTCGGGCGCGTCGTCGCGCGGGTCGCGGCCGGGCTTTTTGAGCTCGTTGACGATGTCGATGAGCGTTAGGGTGCCGCAGTCCAGGTCGCTTGCCAGCGCCGAGATACTGCCCAGGCGGCGCTCGATGTCGGGCACGCCGCCGCGGCTGAGCTCGCTTGCCGCAACGCCGGCGCGCTCCAGGACGGCCGTGGCTACCTCGTAGCTCTCGGGGTGGACGCTTGTCGCGTCGAGTGGGTTCTTGCCGCCGCTAATGCGCAGGAAACCCGCGGCGTTCAGGTATGCCTTGGGTCCCAGCTTGGGGACCTTCTTAAGCTGGCGGCGATCGGTAAAGGCGCCGTTTTCCTCGCGGTAGGCCACGATGTTTTTGGCCACGCTCGGCGTAATACCCGATACGTATCCCAACAGGCTCGCGCTCGCGGTGTTGACGTCGACGCCCACGCGGTTGACGACGTCTTCCACCACGTGGCCCAGGGTGCGCGAGAGTTCGGCCTGGTCAAGGTCGTGCTGGTATTGGCCAACGCCGATGGACTGGGGCGGAATCTTGACGAGCTCTGCCAGTGGGTCTTGCAGGCGGCGGCCCAGGCTCATGGCGCCACGCACGGTGACGTCCAGGTCGGGATATTCCTGGCTGGCGAGCTCGGAGGCGGAGTACACCGACGCGCCGGCCTCGTTGACGATGGTGTAGCGAAGGCTGGGCGCCTGCTCGGCAATGAACTCCGAGACGACTTCCTCGGTCTCGCGGCTGGCGGTGCCGTTGCCGATGACGATGGTGTTGACGCCGTCCTTCTTGACGAGGCGGGCAAGCTCGCGCTTGGTGCCGGCGACGTCGTGGCGCGGCTTGGTGGGGTAGACCACGCCGTGGTCGAGTAGCTTGCCGGTCTCGTCCATGACGGCGACCTTGCAGCCGGTGCGGTAGCCCGGATCGAGCGCGAGCACGCGGGCGCCGCGCACGGGGCGTGCCGAGAGCAAGCCCTCAAGGTTCTTGGCAAAGACGTTGATGGCCTCGGTCTGGGCGCGAACGGTGAGTTTGGCGCGGGCCTCGCGCTCCAGCGAGGGGGCCATGAGGCGCTTGTAGCCGTCGGCGATGGCGGCATCGAAGACGGGCGCGAATACGCCCTGGCGTCGGGGCCAACGGCTGCCGAGGCGTGCCGTGGCGGCGGCGCCGTCGACGTTCACGCGCACGCGGAGCTTGCCCTCGCGCTCGCCGCGGTCGATAGCCAGCACGCGGTGGTTGGGTATACGGCGCAGCGGCTCGTCAAAGTTGTAGTAGGGCTCGTAGGGGGTCTTCTCGGCGGGGTCTGTGGCTTCGACGACGATATCGGCGGTGTTCTGCGTAAAGGCGCGCAGGTCGGCGACGTTCTCGGGGTCCTCGGCCACCGTCTCGGCCACGATGTCCGCCGCCCCGGCGAGCGCCTTTTCGGGCGTGTCGAAGCCGGCTTTCTCGTTGACGTATGCCGCGGCGGCGTCGAGTGCGCTGCCCTTGGCCGAAGCCTGCATGATGATCATGTTGGCGAGTGGCTCCAGGCCTGCCTCGCGGGCCTTCTGCGCGCGGGTCATGCGCTTTTTGCGGTAGGGCTTGTAGAGGTCCTCGACACGCTGGAGCTGCGTGGCCTCGCGAATCTGTTGCTCGAGCTCGGGCGTGAGCTTGCCCTGGGCGTCGATGAGCAGAATGACGTCCTCTTTACGTTGCTCAAGATTGCGCAGGTAGGACAGGCGCTCGTCGAGCGCGCGCAGGGCAACGTCGTCCATGCCGCCCGTGGCTTCTTTGCGGTAGCGCGAGATAAAGGGGATGGTGTTGCCCTCGTCGATGAGCTTGACGGCTGCCTCGATGTTGACGGCCTTAAGGTTGAGCTCGCGGGCGAGCTGGGCGATAAGATCCATGGGACTCCTTGCGTTTAAGGTGCGTTTGCAGCACAGGGCTACCAAGGATACCACCCGTCCCAAAAGACTGTTTTTGGGGCCGCGCCACGAAAACGGTCTATCTACTACGTTTGAACCGTATGGGTCGACCATCCCCCGGTTTTCCGAAAATACGCAAGCCGTCTACCTGCTGTTTTTATTTCGCGAAATTCCGTATGGTTAAGGGTGGTCGGTTAAACGTAGTAGATAGGCCCATTTCGTGGCGAACGAATCAAGCCGAGGTGCAAAATAGCCCCCGCCCCAGAAAAATCATCGGCAAGGTAGCAAAATGCCCCGCGGGCAGGAGGCTGCTCGCGGGGCAAAGAAGAGGGGCTTGTTGGTGGCGGGCCGAGGCGCTCGGCGGGGAGTTTGCCGCGGCCCGCTCTTAAGGCATTACAGCTCAACGAGCTGGCCGGTCTCGGCGGCCTCCTTGATGGCGTTGAGAAGCGTGAGCGTCTTGACGTTATCGGCGGGGGTCACGACGGGCTCGACCTCGCGGCGGACAACCTTCACAAAGTGCTTGAGCTGCATCTTGTGCGGCAGTGCCGGGTCGACGGCCGGAATCTCCATCTGCAGCGGCTTGTGCCAGTTAGAGGCGCCGTCGTAGGAGAACTGGTGCAGGCGGGGCAGCGAAAGGGCGCCCTTGGTGCCGCCGATAAAGTAGGCGTCGGCGTCGAAGGGGCGGTACTGCGGATCCTCGCGAGCGGTCGCCTCCCAGTTCCAGGGGCTGGCGGTGGCGTCAGAGATGGTCATGCTCGCGAGCGCGCCGTCGGCAAAACGGACGTTGACCACGGCGGAGTCCTCGGTCTCAAAACCGCGGGCGGCGCTGGACTGCATGCCCTGGACGGCAACGGGCTCGCCCAGCAGGTAGCGGAGCAGGTCGACGTCGTGCACCAGGTTGACCAGGATCGGGCCGGCACCCTTCTTGCGGCGCCACTCGACATCGAAATACTCGTCATTCTTATAGATCATGTAGTGGAAGCTCGACACGGTGAGCTTGCCCAGCTCGCCGGACTCGATGATCTCCTTGGCCTTGTTGACGAAGGGGTTGTGGCGACGGTGCTGACCTACGAGCACGGGCACGCCGGCGGTCTCGGCCTCGGCGGCGAAGGCCTGGGCATCCTCGAGATCGTTGGAGATCGGCTTTTCGACCAGCGGCACGATGTTGCGCTTCACGGCCTCGCGGGCAACGCCCAGGTGCAGGTCGTTGGGGGTGGCGATAATGACGGCCTCGGGCTTGACCTCGTCCATCATCTGAGCGGGATCGGTGTAAAACGGCACGCCGGCGGCCTCGGCCGTGGCGCGGGCGCCCTCAAAGGCGTCGGCGATGGCGACGAGCTCGGCCTCGGGCTCCTCGGTGACAAAGCGGATGTGGTTGCGGCCCATGGCGCCGGCGCCGATAACGGCAATGCGGACGGGGTTGAGCTCAGACATTTCGACTCCTTAATACTGGTGACCGGTGGAATGCGACAAAGGGGCCGTCCCTTTGTCGCATCGGTAAAACTAGGCAGACTTCTTCTTGCTGTCGGAGACCATCATGTAGACGGTGAGCACGACGGCGATGGCGGCGATCACAATGGCGCCGTAGAAGGACTGCTGGTAGGCGGCGCTGCCGGCCTCGGCGTGATACAGCACGGCGGTGATGGGCTGGCTGATCCAGGTGGAAGCGGCATAGCCCAAAAACATGATGCCGTAGTTGACGCCGATGTTGCTGGTGCCAAAGGCGCCACCGGTGAGCGGCGGGTAGATGACGAGCAGAGCGCCAAAGCTAAAGCCGAGCAGGGCGAGCGCCACAAAGAACATGCTCTGCGTAAAGCTCATCGACATGATGACGAGGGCGACGATGGTGACGACAAGGCTGATGAGCAGCGACTTATAGGCGCCGAGCTTGTCGATGATCTGGCCAAAGGACAGGCGGCCGACCAGGTTGGCGCAGGTGTTGACGGAGACCACCACACCGCCGAGGGCGACGGCCGCGGCGCTCGTGGGGTCGGCGAAGAGCTGGACGGCGGCGATGGAGGCAACCTTGCCCACGAGCAGGGTGCCCGCGGTGGCGGCAAAGGCGAAAGTGACGATGAGGACCCAGAAGCGCGGGGTCTTGACCATCTCGCCCGGGGTGAGGTCGCCGAAGGTGCCGGCGTGCGCGCCGCCCTTGGGGGCCTCGAAGCCCTCGGGCAGCCAACCGGCCTCGGGGGCCTTCAGGAACAGGGCGGAGGCAGCAATCGTCACAAAGAAGATGACGCCGAGCGCCTTAAGGGCGCCAAAGATGCCAAGGCTCGGGATGAGCAACGAGGCGAGCACCGGGGACAGCACGGCGGGGCCGGCGGTCGAAGCGGCCAGGGTGATGCCGGAGGCAAGGCCCTTTTTGTCGATGAACCACTTTTGACCGGTGGTGAGCGCGGGGTTGTAGCCCAGGCCGTTGCCGATGGCAGCGACGAGCGAGAACCACAGGTAGAACTGCCACGGCTCGGTGACGGTGCCGGACATGAACCAGCCCACGCCGTAGCACACGGCGGCGGCGATCACGACGTTGCGCGGGCCGATCTTATCGGAGATGCGGCCGGCGAAGATGCCCGTCACGGCCATGATGGTCTGAAAGACCGGGAAGGCCCAGGTAAGAGCGCTGGACCACTCGGGGTAGACGGCGAGCAGGTTCTTGCTCACGACGGAATACAGCGCGATGGAGCTGATGAAGAACATGGTGACGCATGCGGCGGAAAGCACGACGGCGCGACCCTTGTTGGAGTTGGTGGAAGCCATTGGACTCTTTCTGATCGATACGGGGGAGGAGCGGGCGTATTCGCGGACCTCCCTGTCAGGTTGGTTTACTGGTCAGTCGGCTTGGCGACGCCGGACTCATCGGACCAAAGCTCGACGCCCTTGTTCTTGAGGTAGTTGTCGGCATAGGCGCGACGGCCGCCGGGCTTGGCGGTGAGGTCGCCCATCATGTTGGAGAAGCCGCCGTCGACCTTGATGGCGTCGCCGGTGGTAAAGTCCGAGCGCTTGGACGCCAGGAACATGACGGCGTTGGCGATATCGCTGACCTCGCCGATGCGGCGCGTGGCGATCAGACGGCTGCGGCTCTTTTCGACCTCGGGATCGGCGTAGAAGTTGGCCGACATCGGGGTCTTAACGAAGCAGGGCTCGACGCAGTTGGAGCGGACGCCGTAGGGGCCCCACTCGGCGGCGAGCATCTTGGACATCATGTTGACGCCGGCCTTGGTGGAGCTGTACACGCCCGAGAACGTCTCGGGGGAGTGGCTGGCAACGGTCGAGATGTGCACCAGGCGACCCTGGCCGGCCTTGATCATTTCGCGACCAAAGCGCTGCGAGGTGATGAAGTAACCGGTGAGGTTGACGTTGAGCACCTGCTCCCAGTCGCTCAGCGGCAGGTCTTCCATGGCTGCGAAGCGCAGGATGCCGGCGGTGTTGACGAGGACGTCGACGTGGCCGAAGTCGGCGATGGTGGCATCGACGGCGGCCTGAACCTCGGCCTCGTTGGTGGCGTTCATCTTGTAGCCCTCGGCGTGGATGCCAAACTCGGCGGCGAGGTCGGCGGCTGCGGCCTTGACCTTCTCCTCGTCTAGGTCGAGCAGGACGACGTTGGCGCCGTTGCGGGCGAACTCGCGGCAAATCTCGACGCCCATACCGCCGAGCGCGCCAGTCACGGCGCAGACATCGCCCTCGAGCTTAAGCCAATTGCTCATAGGAACTTCCCTTCTTGTGCCTCCCGGTGGGTCGCTCCCATTAACCGACCCACGTGGTTTTCGCTGGTTATCGTATGCTTTGCATTTGCGCAGGTGAATTGCATATTTGTTAGAATGGCGTTAACCGTAGGTTTACACCGTACGATGCAGTTTATGCTCAACTGAGCGCGTGACCTGCGAAAACAACCCCCTGTGGCATCATGTGGCCACAGGCGCGAAAACGGGAGATTGACGTGTACGATCGACGACTTGAGGCCATATCGGCCGCCGCGGAGCTGGGAAGCTTCTCGCGTGCGGCGGCAAAATTGCGCGTGTCGACCCCGGCGCTCGTCAAGCAGGTGTCAGGCTTCGAGGCCGAGTTCGGCATCACGTTGTTCGAGCGCTCGCATTCTGGTGTTAAGGTGACGCCGGCAGGTGCTCTGCTGGTGGACGACGCGCGCTCGATCATGCGGCAGTCCGAGGACGCGCTACGCCGTGCCCGACGCGCGGCGGGCGATGGCGGGGCCGTGCGGCTGGGCGTGTCGATGATGTGTCCGGGGCGCCAGACGCTGTCGATGTGGACGGGCGTACACGAGCTGGAGCCATCGTTGCGCTTCGAGATCGTGCCGGTGAGCGACCTCTACGACGAACGCGAATCCGTCATGCGCAGCTTGGGCCGCGAGGTCGATGTGGTGCAGTCGAGTTTTTCGACCCCGCGCTGGGGTGACGCCTGCCAAAAGCTCCGCATTGTCAACGTGCCGTTTTATATCGACCTGCCGCGCACGAGCCCGCTGGCGCGCAAGAATCGCATTACGGTCGCCGACTTGGAGGGTATGCGTCTGCGCGTGCTCCGCCACGGCAACGACGCCATGGACAGCCTGCGCATCGATCTTTTGGCTGACGGCGGTGTGGACGTGATCGACGTGGACAGCTTTGACTTTGCGCTCTTTAACGAGGCAGAGGAAAAGGGTGACGCGGTGCTCACCTGCGGGGCGTGGTCGGGGGTGCACCCAGCCTTTGTGGGCGTGCCGTTCCTGTGCGGCCGTGAGGTGCCGGTCTTTTTGCACTATCCGCTCGAGCCCACCCTCCAAGTCCAAAAATTCGTCAACGCCATGGCCCAACTCCTCAACTAGCTCATCCTTACAAAACGAGGCCCTGGCCAAACGGCCAGGGCCTCACCAACTTTTATTCTGTTTTAATGACGGGTTGATTGCGCACAGGAGGTCTCCCAGGCGGGCCGGGGTGTAACTTCCGCGCGCAGTTTCGCAGCGAAGCGAGAATGTTTGAGCACGGAGGTTACACCCCGGCCCGCCTGGGAGACCTCCGTGGAACAAACCTACCTACTCGAGCTCAAACGCACCCGTGTACAGCTGATAGTAATATCCGCGCTTGGCGATCAGCTCGTCGTGGTTGCCACGCTCGATGATGCGGCCGTGGTCCAGACAGATGATTGCGTCGGAGTTGCGCACGGTGGACAGGCGGTGCGCGATGACAAACGTCGTGCGGCCCTCCATGAGCTTGTCCATGCCCGCCTGCACGATGGCCTCGGTGCGGGTGTCAATGCTCGACGTGGCCTCGTCCAGAATCATCGCCGGCGGATCGGCGACGGCGGCGCGTGCGATCGAGATCAGCTGGCGCTGGCCCTGCGACAGCTGTGCGCCGTTGCCGGTGAGCATGGTGTCGTAGCCGTCGGGCAGGCGGGTGATAAAGTCGTCCGCGCCCGCGAGCTTGGCCGCCGCGATGCACTCCTCGTCGGTAGCGTCCAGGTTGCCGTAGCGGATGTTATCCATCACAGTGCCGGTGAACAGGTTCACGTCCTGTAGCACGACGCCCAGCGAGCGGCGCAGGTCGGCCTTGCGGATCTTGTTGACGTTGATGCCGTCGTAGCGGATCTTGCCGTCGGCGATGTCGTAGAAGCGGTTGATGAGGTTGGTGATGGTCGTCTTACCGGCACCGGTGGCGCCGACAAACGCGACCTTCTGACCCGGCTTGGCGTACACGGACACGCCGTGCAGCACCTCGTGGTCGGGCGTGTAGCCAAAGTCGACGTTGTCCATGACCAGGTCGCCGCGCAGCGGCACGTACTCGATCTCGCCGGTTGCGCGGTGCGGATGTTTCCACGCCCACATGCCGGTGTGGTGGTCGGCCTCCTCGAGCTGCCAGGTGTCGGGGTTCACCTGAGCGTTGACGAGCGTCACATAGCCTTCGTCGGCTTCGGGCTCCTCGTCGATGAGCTCAAAGATACGGTCGGCGCCGGCGAGGCCCATGACCACGGCGTTGATCTGCTGCGAGATCTGACCGATCTGTCCACAGAACTGCTTGGTCATGTTGAGAAACGGCACCACGACGGCGATGGACAGCGCCATGCCCGAGATGCTCAGGTTGGGCACGCCCAGCGCCAGGAAAATGCCGCCGGCCAGTGCGACCAGCACGTAGAGCAGGTTGCCCAGGTTCATTAGGATGGGCATGAGGATGTTGGCGTACATGTTGGCCTTCTGCGAGACCTCGAAGAGCTTTTCGTTGCGCTCGTCAAAATCGGCCTCGGCGGCAGACTCGTGGCAGAACGCCTTGACGACCTTCTGGCCGTTCATGACTTCCTCGATATGGCCCTCGACCACGCCGAGCTCGGTCTGCTGCGCAATAAAGAAACGCGCGGAGTTGGAGCCGAGCAGCTTGGTCATAAAGGTCATAAAGGCGACGCCTGCCACAATGACCAGGCACATCCACACGCTGTAGTACAGCATGATAAAGAACACCGTGACGATGACGATGACCGTCATGAGCAGGTTGGGCAGCGACTGGCTGATCATCTGGCGCAGCGTGTCGATGTCGTTGGTGTAGTGGCTCATGATGTCGCCGCGCTGGTGCGTGTCGAAGTAGCGGATCGGCAGGTCCTGCATGCGGTTGAACATCTTCTCGCGCAGCTTCTCGAGCGAGCCCTGCGTGACGATGGCCATGGCGCGGTTCCAGAACAGCGAGGACAGGATGCCGACGCCGTAGATGCAGGCGAGGGTGGTCACGAGCTGTGCGATCTTGGGCTGCGCGGCTTCCCAATCGCCCGACTGCCACGATTCGCTAATAATCTGCAGGGCGCTCTGAAGGAAGGTCGCGCCGATGGAGTTGATGATGGCGCAGAGCACCACGCCGACGACGACGAGGGGCAAAAGCACGGGGTAGAAGCCAAAGAGCGTCTTGATGAGGCGCGACATGGTGCCACCCTTGCGGTTGAGCGCGCGCTCGGCGGTCGTTGCCTTACTCATGTGCCTCGCCTCCTTCCTGGGTCTGAGCTTGCGTTGCGGATGCCTCGGTGTCGGCTTCGACGGCCTCTTCGCCCTCGGCAGACATCTTGTTCTGCGAGGTAAAGGTCTCGCGGTAGATCTCGCTCGTCTTGAGCAGCTCATCGTGGTTGCCGATCTGCGCGATGCGGCCGCCCTCCATGACGATGATGCGGTCTGCATCCTGCACGGAGCTAATGCGCTGGGCGATGATGAGCTTGGTCGTGTTGGGCAGATAGCTTGCCAGCCCTGCGCGGATCTTGGCGTCGGTCTTGGTGTCGACGGCGCTGGTGGAGTCGTCCAGGATTAAGATCTTGGGGCGACGCAGCAGGGCACGCGCAATGCACAGGCGCTGCTTCTGACCGCCGGAAACATTGGAGCCGCCCTGTTCGATCCAGGTGTCATAGCCCTTGGGGAAGCCGTCGACAAACTCGTCGGCGCAGGCCAGATGTGCCGCCTCGCGGACCTCTTCGTCGGTGGCGTTCGGGTCGCCCCAACGCAGGTTCTCGGCAATCGTGCCGCTAAACAGCACGTTTTTCTGCAATACCATGGCCACTTGGTGGCGCAGGGCGTCCAAGTCGTAGTCGCGCACATCCACGCCGCCCACGCGCACGGTGCCTTCGGTGGCGTCGTACAGGCGGGCGATGAGGTTTACAAGCGTGGACTTGGCCGAGCCGGTGCCGCCGATGATGCCGATGGTCTCGCCGCTCTTAATGTGCAGGTCGATATCGTCGAGCGCCTGGCGCTTCGCATGCGCGGAGTACTTAAAGCTCACGTGGTCAAAGTCGATGGAGCCGTCGGCAACCTCGAGCACGGGCTCGGCGGGATCGGCGATCGTGGGCTCGGCGGCCAACACCTCGGTAATGCGGTGTGCCGATTCGTCGGCCATGGTCACCATGACAAAGATCATCGACAACTGCATCAGACTCATCAGAATCTGGAAGCCATAGGTAAAGATCGAGGAGAGCTGGCCCACGTCGAACAGCGTTCCCTGGCTCGTGATGATGAGCTTGGAGCCCAGGTAGATGATGACGACAAACGCGCCGTTGACGCAGATGTTCATCATGGGGTTGTTAAAGGCGAGCAGCTTCTCGGCGCGGGTGAAGTCCATCTGGACGTCGCGTGCGGCGGTCGCGAACTTCTCCTTCTCAAAGTCTTCGCGCACATAGCTCTTAACTACGCGCATGCCGGTGACGTTTTCCTCGACGGACTCGTTAAGGGCGTCGTACTTGTGGAACACGCGCGAGAAGATGGGGCGCACCTTAAAGATGATAAAGAACAGCCCAAAGCCCAGCAGTGGAATGATGACCAGGTAGACCATGGCGACGCTGCCGCCCATGATAAATGCCATGGTAAAGGCGAAGATCAGTACCAGCGGCGCGCGCACGGCGATACGGATGATCATCATAAAGGCCTGCTGCACGTTGTTGATATCGGTGGTCAGGCGCGTGACGAGCGAGGAGCTCGAGAACTCATCGATGTTGGCAAAGCTGAACGTCTGGATCTTGTAGAACAGGTCGTGACGCAGGTTCTTAGCGAAGCCGCAGCTCGCATGGCTGCAGGTGACGCCGGCAGCGGCGCCAAAAGCAAGCGATGTCAGCGCGATGAGCACCAAAAAGCCCGCGGTGGGAAGCATCTCGGCCACGGTGGCGCCGTCTTTGATGGCATCGATCAGGTTGGCGGTGATAAATGGAATCAGCATCTCGCAGAGCACCTCGCCAAGCACGAGCAACGGCGTGGCAACGGTGACTTTTATATAGTCGCGGATGCTGCCCATAAGGGTTTTAATCATCCAGTTCCTCCCAGGTTACACGGATTTTATCGAGCATTTCGGCGAGCTGCTCGCGCTCGTCGTGAGTGAGGGCACTAAAGGCTTGCTCTCTAAAGCGGATGCGGGCCGCCTGGTCGATGCGGGCGTTTTCCCGGCCGGTTTCGGTCAGGCGAATGGTGAGCTGCCGTCGATCCTTGGGGTTACGGCTGCGCTCGATGAGGCCGTTGAGCTCGAGCTTGGACAGGATCTCGGAAAGCGACCCCGGCTTGAGGTCAAAGTGCATGCCGAGTTCCTGCTGCGACATCTCGCCGCCGGGTTGCTTGGCCAGCAGGCAGATGATGGGCGCCTTGCCGGACACGCCTCCGCCATGAAAATGCATGTAATGGCCGCAAAAGCCCAGGCCATTGAGGATGCGCTTGGCAAGCTTGTCTTCTGAGCTAACCGCTTCGGGTGCATCCGCCGGCTGTGACGGGTCGCCGTCGGGCTCGTGCGAACAAAGGTTAAGAGGTTCATCGCACATGAATTAGTGTTGCTCCTTTCTTTAGTTAGGTAGTGGAATTGTTTTGTGCCTAACCAATCTAGGAGCATGAGAAATGAATGTCAAGGTACCAAACTTATTAAGTTACGGCGCTTTACCAAACGCCGTAACCGCTCGACGCTGCAAGCGTTCCTAAGCGGCAATCTGACGTTCAATCGTCGGGCATGGCCACAAGGCCTATGCCCCCCATTTCCGAAACCTTTCCGCAACAATGCGCTCTTCGCGACCCTGGCGACCGCCCACAACGCCTCCTGCGCTACACTTAGTCGCACGGTGGCGCTGCCGCGCCGTGCCCGAACCAAGGGAGACCCTCATGAAGAACACTCAGCTGCTGCTGATCAACGATATGTGCGGCTACGGCAAGGTCGCGCTTTCCGCCATGCTGCCGGTGCTGTCGCACATGGGCTACCGCATCCACAACCTGCCGACGGCGTTGGTGTCCGATACGCTCAACTATCCCAAGTTCTACATCCACGACACCACCGAGTACGTGCGCCAGAGCCTCGCCATCTGGGAGGAGCTCGGCTTTGAGTTCGACGCCATCTCTACCGGCTTTATCGTGACCGAGGAAGAGACGCGCATCATTTCGGACTTCTGCCACCGTCGCGCGCAAAAGGGTACCAAGGTGTTCGTCGACCCCATCATGGGCGACAACGGCAAGCTCTATGCGGGCGTGCCCGAGTCCACGATTGGCCTTATGCGGCATCTGCTGGAGTGCGCAGACTACGCGGTGCCCAACTATACCGAGGCATGCCTGCTCACCGATACGCCTATCGCCGAGCAAATCACGCCCGACGAGGGCCGCGCCCTTGTGGACGCCGTGCGCGAGCTGGGTGCCAAGTCGGTGGTCATTACGAGCGCCGTGGTCAATGGCACGAACGCGGTTATCGGTTACGACCATGTAGCGGGGGATTACTTCACGATTCCCTTTGAGCTCATTCCGGTGTATTTCCCGGGCACGGGCGACACGTTTTCGGCGGTGCTCGTCGGCCGCGTTATGGCCGGTTGGAGCCTTCAGCGCGCGACGAGCGATGCCATGCGCGTGGTAGCGGAGCTTATCGAGCGCAATGCCGACCAAGAGGACAAGTCGGCCGGCCTTCCCATCGAGGCCTGCCTGGATGTGATCGACCATGAGTAACGCTGGCGAGAACGGCGCCAGGCCTGCGGGCGGGGGCAAGCCGCTCGGCGCGCCGCGTGGAAAGCGTCCACGTATCCGCGTGAGTTGCGTGGACCAGTTGGGCACATGCCGCTGCCATCACGGGCACAAGCCGGGCGACGTTTTTGACTTCGACCGAGATCGCGGCAAGATGTGCGCCATGGCCTGCCATGTGGGCTTTCCCTATATCGATATCTTGCGCTATGGCGGAACCGTGCCCGGCAACGAGCCTGGTACGGCAAAGTTCTGCTGCCCCGAGGTCGATACGCTGAACGTCTGGCTCGCCGAGATCGTCGACGAGTAGTTGAGCGTGGATTTTCTCCCGTTTAGAGCGCGCTTGAACGCTCAAAGTGGGAGATCATCCACGCTCGTTTTATGCCGATGGCGTGGCACGTGCGTCCGCGTGCTCGCTTGCCTATAACTGCTCGAGCATGGCCGTGCAGCCGGCGAGCACATCGCGGTAGGTGGCATCGAAGTTGCCGGTGTACCAGGGATCGGCCACGTCGCCGGGGCGATCGGTCCAATCGAGCAGGCGCGAGATCTTGCCATCGGGGTCGCTGCCAAAAATGCGACGCAGACCTCGCGCGTTCTCGGCATCCATATAGACAATGTGGTCCCAGTTACCATACTCTGCGCGACGCACCTGGCGGGCGCGGTGCGCAACGACGGGAATCCCGACTTCACGCAGCTTGGCAACGGTGCCACGATGCGGCGGATTGCCGATCTCCTCGGTCGACGTTGCAGCGGAATCAATGACAAACTCCGCCTCGCGTCCAGCGCGGCGCACCAGCTCGGTAAACACGGACTCAGCCATCGTCGAGCGGCAGATATTCCCATGGCAGATAAACAGTACACGTTGCATATGCGGTTTCCTTTCGATCGCCATCATCGAGCTCGAGTATCGCATCTACGCCTGCGCCCTCGCCCGCTTGCGCTCCCAGCGAGCCAACTTAATCGTCACCAGCGTGAGCGCCCAGGCCACAAGCGAGAACACGGCACCGACCGCGCCAACGTAGGCAATGCCAGCTCCGCTTACCACGGCGCCGCCCACCGCGGTGCCAAACGAAATGCCGACATTAAACGCCATGGGTTCTACCGAGCTCGCGAGCACCATCGACTTGGGGTGGCGGCTGCGTGCCACGTCCATAAAGTGCGTGATGCACGACACCGAGAACAGGTACATGAGCATCGCCAGGCTAAAGACAAAGACAAGTGCGAGCGGCATGGCAGCGCCTACGGCAAACAGCCCAAACAATGCCGCCGCCTGCAGCACAAACGTCACAAGCAGCGCCTTCATGCCAAAGCGCGCATCGATCCATCCGCCCAGGATGTTCGAGACCAGGCAGAACACGCCGTAGGCCATAAGCGTGGTACTGGCTTCGACCGTGCCCATGCCCAGCACCTGCTCAAGATAAGGCGTCACGTAGCCGTAGAACACATAGACCGACCCCACGCCAAACAAGAAGATGAGCATGCCAGTGATGATGCTCGGCTCGCGCAGCAGACCCGCCTGCTCGCGAAAGGTGGCAGGCTCGTCGGTTTGCCCGGCGCGCGGCATAAACGCCACGAGCGCTCCGCAGATCAAAACGGCAAAGGCCAGCGTGCCGTACATGGCCACGTGCCAATCGAGCGTGTCGGCCACATATTTGCCAATCGAGGTCACAAAGACCATCGCCACGGAAAACGCACCGTACACTACCGAGATGGCAAGCGAAGTTTGCTGCGGGGACAGAAGCTCAGGGATGTACGTCACGCCTACGGCGAGCAGTGCGCCCGAGACGGAGCCCAGGACAATGCGCGAGATAAAGAGCACCTGGAAGTTGGGCGCCAACGCCATGACCAGGTTGCCGAGCACAAAGACGATGCTGTAGCACACGAGCAGCTGGTAGCGGCGAAAACGCCCCGTGCTGAGCGCGAGCACCGGCGTCGCGATAGCGTAGACCAGTGCGAACACGCTAATAAGTTGGCCTGCGGTGGCAAGCGATACGCCGAGTTCCGTTGCCAAGTCACTTTCGATGCCGATGACCACGAACTCGGAGCAGCCGAGCGAGAATCCCAACAGCACGAGCAGCGCCAGGCAGAGCTTGGTGCGCGCAGGGGAGAGCGCGGCGGCGGTTGACTTACTTTTAGGCGTGGTTGCGGCGATCAAGGTTGTCACTCCAATGTCGCATTGATAAGCGGGATTCAATCCCTGCAACTCTAACAGAATGTGACAAAGGGGCAGTCCCTTTGTCACATTGCGCTGCCGGCCAGTCGCCCAAACCATCACAACATTCGATGAAAATCTCGAAAACGAGGAAAAGCGTCGAATGTTGTGACGGTTTTCGTGTCCGGCGCGGGTGAGCTTCGGTGTCGTCTGGGGGTATAAGACTAGCGAGTGTTTATTTGCGAGGCCTAAGGGGCGCCCCGTATGGATATCGATAACTTTGAATGGTGGTATAGCGAGGGTGAGGCTCCGGACGAGGGGTGGGACGAGCCCGCGCCGCGTGACGTGTCGAGCGACGAGGACGAGACCGGCAACGCCGCCGCCGACTCGGACGCCGCCCTCGACCCCGTCGAGCCCCTGACCTTCGAACAAGCTTGGGCCCAGGCCGAGGCAGACGAGGCCAAGGCCGACGCTACGGCCACGCTCGACGAGCCAGCCGACATGTCGATCTCGCCGGCAAAGACCCCGCAGCCGCGCCACACTATCGATCCCGACAGCACGGCATCCTTCAGCATTCTCGACGTGCCCTCGCAGGGCGCTCAGGCGCCCGCACCCACACGTCGCCCCAATCTGTCTCGCGAGGAAGATGCAGGACGCCGCTCGCCGCTCGGCCCCATCCTTATCGCCTTTATGGCCGGCGTTATCGCCTGCTCGGTAATTGGAAACGTCTGGAGCCATGTCGAGCAGCAGCGAAAAGACGCCGCCAAGGTCGAGATGTCTGTCGAGCAATCGCTCGGCCGCACGCGCTCGGTACATGTGTCGGTCGAGGTCAAGGACGGCGCGACGTGGGACACCGCGCGCGGCGACAGCCAAATGCTCATCCACATCGTGGGGCGCACGCTCAAAGGGCAGACGATTGACGAGTATCAATACGTCAATTCCGCTGGTGACGGCATCGAGCTCAAGCCTGGCGACTACGAGCTCACGGTCGATGAACCGCCCGTCGCCACCGACGGCACGCGCTTCCGCGCCTCAAAGCGCATGGTTCCCGTGAACTTTAACTCACAGGCGCCCGACACGGTCGACACCACACCGCAGGGCGGGTTCGACCTTTACGTAGATACCCAGTAGGCGCTCGCCGCTCATTCCGCTATGGCTACTCAATAATCGCCTGCCGTCCCGTCCCACCGCCAAGAGTGGGACAATAGCCCTCGACACTATTGTTTACTTTTGGAGGAAGTAGCATGTCTACCGTCACTACCATCAAGCGCGGCGGCCTCACCGCGGCCATCGATTCCATGGGCGCCCAGCTCACGAGCCTTGCCCTCAACGGCAACGAGTATCTGTGGCAGGGCGACCCCGCCTTTTGGGGCAAGCATGCGCCCATCCTGTTCCCCATTGTGGGCTCGCTGCGCAACAACACGGCGACGTCTGCGGCTGGCACCTGCGAGATGCCGCGCCACGGCCTCGCGCGCATCGTCGAGCACAAGCTGGTCGAGGTTTCGGAGGACGGCTCCTCGGTAACGTACGAGATCACCGACACGCCCGAGTCGCTCAAGGCCTTTCCGTTCCACTTTAAGCTCAACATGACCTATGCCCTGACTGGTGACGCCACACTTACCCAGACCTTTGCCGTCACCAATACCGGCGACGTGGACCTGCCGTTCTCGGTGGGCGGCCACCCCGCATTTAACGTACCTGCTCCCGGTGCCGAGGACGAGGCGTTCGAGGATTACGAGCTGGCATTTACCGAGGCTTGGACCAACGAGGCCCCCATCATCACGCCCGATGGCCTCATGACGTTCGAGGGTAGCTACAAGGCTCCCGATAACTCGGACGTGCTGCCCATCACGCACCGCAGCTTCGATAACGACGCCATCATGTTCACCGATACCCCGGGCTCCACGCTCACGCTGCGCGGCCGCAAGTCGGGCCACGGCGTCAAGATCGACTTTGAGGGCTTTAAGTACATCGGCGTGTGGTCTGCCGCCAACGACGCCCCGTTTGTGGCGCTCGAGCCCTGGACCGGTCATACCACCACGGACACCGAGGACGACGTCTTTGAGCACAAGGTCAATACCATCACCTTGGCTCCCGGCGAGACGGACAAGCGCAGCTTTAGCGTTACCTTGCTCTAGAGGTTCCGCCGCTCGGTCGACGCTGCGCGCCACCCAGAGCGACAATTTGTCATTCAAAAGGCAAGGTATGACCAGGAGGTCTATGCCTTGCCTTTTTCATGCCTAGTCGTTGGGGACGTTCTTGTTTGACTAGTCGTTTAAGAACGTCCCCAACGACTACCAATCGTTTTCGGTTCGTAAACTTGCATATATGCATTTATATATGCATTTGCTGGAGGTAGCGCTGAGCGGTATCCTGTTAAGTCGTCAGCATACGATTCAACAGGGAAGGCAGATTATGCATTCTCCCCAACAGTGCGATGCGCAGACCCAGCCGGTATGCAGCCGTCGCATCTTTTTGGGAAGCGCTCTCGCTGCGAGCGCTTCCGTCGTCGCCGGCGCGCTCGCCGGCTGTCAGCGCCCGTCCACGCTCAAGGCGGTTCAGCCCACGACGGGCGGCGGTCGCGACGACCTGTCCGATTCCGTGATCGGCAAGGACAAGATTCGCATTGGCATGGAGGCGGCCTACGCCCCGTACAACTGGCAGGTCTCCGAAGCCAGCAAGTACACTATCCCCATCGACAACGTGCAGGGCGCCTATGCCGATGGTTACGACGTGCAGATCGCCAAGATCGTCTGCAAGGCCCTCGGTGGCGAGCCCGTTGCCGTCAAGCAGAGCTTCTCGGGTCTTATCGATTCGCTCAACAACGGCCAGATCGACCTCATCATTGCCGGCATGAGCGCCACGCCCGAGCGCGAGGAGTCCGTCGGCTTTTCCGACCCGTACTTCATTGGCTACTTTGGCCTGTTCGTAAAAGAGGGCTCGCCCTACCAAAATGCGACCAAGCTCAGCGACTTTAGCGGCGCAACGGTCCTCGGCCAAAAGGACACCATGCTCGATACCGTCATCGACGAGATCCCGGGCGTTGTCCACAAGAACCCGGTCGATTCGGTCCCCACGGTGTTTTCGAACCTGCTGCAGGGCACGTGCGACGCCGTGACCTATAACACCGAGAACGAGAAGGGCTATATGGCCCAAAACCCGGGTATCGTGCCGATTCGATTTGCCGAGGGCGAGGGCTTTAAGCAGGAAGTCACGGCAAACGTCGGCTGCCGCAAGGGCTCGGACAAGCTGCTTAAGCTCATCGACAAGACACTCAAGGGCATTAGCCAAGAGGAGCGCGACCAAATGTGGGACGCGTGCCTCGACCGTCAGCCGGCATAGGGAGGCAGCATGAAAACCATCAATCGCCTGGCCTCCTTTATCAAGGCCGACCACCGTTATGTATACCTGGGCACGAGCGTCATCGCGGCGCTCGGCCTGGCGTTTAGCCAGCGCAACCCCACGCCGATGAGTTTCTTGGCGCCTACGGGCGTGTTCCAAGACTGCCTCTGGGCAATCCTTTGGGCCTGGCTCGTCGTGTCGGCGGCGGCGCTGGTCACCAAGCTCATGCACTGGAACGACTATCGCGAAAAGTCGCCGTTCGCATCCGAGCGCTGCCGTCGTGGCGCACGCCTGGGCAGCTACGTCGTGGTCGCCATCGCGGCAGTTTTCTTTATCGACCGCTGCGTCATGTCGTTTATCGACCTGGTGCAGGTGAGCATTGTCTCGGATTCCAACCCCAGCGACTTTTTGTCGAGCCTGGTCTACATGACCTACAAGAGCGGGGACTTCTTCATTCGCGGTATCGAGATCACCATCGCGCTTGCCACCTTCGGCACCGTCATCGCATTCTTCCTGGCGCTGCTCTTCGTGTTCCTACGCATTCAGACGTTCGACCGCGTGGATAACGACCTGGTGCGCTTCTTTAAGAGTATCGGCCGCGGCTTTGCGACCGTCTACTCCACCATCGTGCGCGGCACGCCCATGATGGTCCAGGGCCTGCTCATCTATTACGCGGGCTTCACCGTTTTGCGCGGCATGGGCTTCGAGACCGCCCAGGCCAACCAGATCTGGAGCACCTTCACCGCCGGCCTCGTCACCATCTCGCTCAACTCCACCGCCTACATGATGGAGGTCCTGCGCGGCGGCATCGAGTCCATCGATCCCGGCCAGGCCGAGGCAGCACGCTCGCTGGGCCTGTCGCAGTGGCAAGCTATGCGCAAAGTCGTGTTCCCTCAGGGCATTAAAAACGCGATTCCGGCGCTCACCAACGAGCTCATCATCAACATCAAGGATTCGTCGGTGCTCTCGGTCATCGGCGTGTTTGACCTCATGTACGCCACCACCACCGTCGCCGGCGTGTACTACCGCCAGATGGAGGTCTACTGCGTGGCGCTCGTGGTCTACCTGATCCTGACGCTCGTGGCGAGCCGCCTGCTCGAGGCCTTTGGCAAAAAGCTTGGCGCCGAGGCTCCGGTCACGCTGCCCAGCTCCAACTAGGCTCAAGACGAGGAGAATCATCATGGCAGATACCGCCACTACCGGCACCGCGGCCGCCGCACAGACCAATGAGCCGCTCATCCGCGTCGAGGGCCTGCGCAAGAGCTTCGGCTCGCTCGAGGTACTCAAGGGTATCGACCTGTCCGTTAACCCCGGCGAGGTCGTCACTATTATCGGAGCCTCGGGTTCGGGTAAGTCGACCTTCCTGCGCTGCCTCAACCTGCTCGAGACCCCGGACGCGGGCCACATCTGGTTCCACGGCCAGGACCTCACGGCCGAGCGCTGCAGCATCAACAAGCTGCGTGAGGACATCGGCATGGTGTTCCAGGGCTTTAACCTGTTCAACAACATGGACGTGCTCGACAACTGCACGCTCGCGCCCGTCACGCTCAAAAAGATGAGCAAGGCCGAGGCCGAGAGGGTCGCGATGGAGCATCTGACGAGCGTGGGGCTCGAGAAGTTCGCGCACGCCGCCGTGGGTCGCCTGTCCGGTGGTCAAAAACAGCGCGTGGCCATCGCTCGTGCCCTATGTATGAACCCGCAGATCATGCTGTTCGACGAGCCGACCTCCGCACTCGACCCCGAGATCGTGGGAGAGGTGCTCGAGGTCATGCGCAAGCTCGCTGCCGACGGCATGACCATGGTCGTCGTCACGCACGAGATGGCCTTTGCCCGCACCGTGTCCGATCGCGTGGTCTTTATGGACAAGGGCGTAGTGCTCGAGGACGCCGCGCCGGCAGAGCTCTTTGGCAACCCCAAGCACCAGCGTACCCGCGGGTTCCTCTCGCGTTATCTCGAGGACAAATAACCAACCGCAAGCGCTTATGTGGCAGGGCCGCTCCGGTGGGGCGGCCCTTGTCGTCACAATCGAAAGGATGTCATGGCCGAGGTTTGGCGCTTCTTTGCGCATGAGGATGATTTTGCTGATTTGGACAAGGCCGGCGCATGCGAGCGCCTGGGCCGCGTGCTGTCGTTTCCGACCATTTCGAGCATGGATGCCGAGGCAGTGGACTGGCAGCCGTTCGACGACCTGCGCGCCTATATGCAGCAGGCCTGGCCGCACGTATTTACAGCGGGTAAGGTCGAGCTCATCGATCATTCGTTGCTGGTGACGCTTTCCGGCTCCGACCCCGCACTCAAGCCCGTTGTGCTCATGGGTCACATGGACGTGGTCCCCGTGGTGCCGGGTACCGAGGACGACTGGACGTACGCCCCCTTTAGCGGGCATGTAGACGACACCTACATTTGGGGTCGCGGCGCCATCGATATGAAAGACCAGGTCGCAGGCATTCTCGAGGCGGTTGAGTATGCGCTGGCGCACGGTTGGCAGCACGAGCGCACGCTGCTCCTGGCCTTTGGCCAGGACGAGGAGACTACGCAGTACGGCGCAGGCGCCATCGGCCGCGCGCTCGAGGAGCGCGGCATTGAGCTTGAGTACCTGATCGACGAGGGTGACTACCGCATCGTTCCAGCTGCCGAGTACGGCGCGGGCGAGGGCTGGCTTATGCATGCCGACCTTGCCGAGAAGGGCTACGCCGATATTGTGCTCAAGACGAAGAGTGAGGGCGGGCATTCGTCCAACCCCTACGGCGGCACATCGCTCGAGGTGCTGAGCCGTGCCATCACCGCAATCTGCGATATCGAATGGCCGACGCGCGTCACGGACCTGCTTGCCGCACAGCTCGTCGAGCTGGGGCTTTACACGGCCGACGAGATTGCCTCCAACAAGGACACCATCGTGCGCGAGTGCCTCGCCAGCAAGAAGCTCTATCCGCTGGTGACGACCACCTGCGCGCCCACGCAGATCGAGGGTGGCAGCACCGGCGCCAACGTAATGCCGCAGGATATGTGGGCCAACATTAACTTCCGCATGCTCGAGGGCACGAGCGTGGCCGACGTTGTGGCGCGCTGCCGCGAGGCGGTTGCCGCGGCGGGCCTTGCCGGACGTGTGGAGGTCGAACTTGGCCCCGGCAGCTCCGAGCCTTCGCCGTCCCCGCGCGTTGGTGGACCGGGACTCGAGGCCGTTCGCGCCATCGCCGCCCGCTATTTCCGTGATCCAAAGGGGACGGAGGAAAACGGATCATTCGAGCCGTTGGCGATTGTCCCCTCGACCGTGATCGGCGCGACCGACGCTGCCAACTACCAGCGCATTTGCTCCGAGTGCATTCGCTTCTCGGCCTTTGTGGTCGACGATGACGAGTGCGACCGCGGCGTCCACGGCACCAACGAGCGCATCACCCGCCGCGCCTACCTCCAGGGCGTGCGCTTCCTCATCGCCCTGCTCCATACGCTCTAGCCAAAAAGGAAGCCCTTGGTGCAATGGGGTCAGGTTTGTTTGCACCAATCATTCCGTGCGGGTTATATGCAGGTTTGCCTGCGCACGCTATCATATATGGGTTAGACCGCAACTATGTACCCCATACGCGAAGGGATGCGCATGTATCTGAAGATCGACATGTTCTAGCTGGGCTTACCCCCGCAGTGGCGCCGCGCGCCCCATCAACTCTGCCGATTTTCACCTTCACGCATATAAAGGAGTCCCGCCATGCGCGACAAGCTCGAAAAGATCATCAAGGCCTACGAGGAGCTCGAGAAGAAGCTTTCCGACCCGGCCGTCGCCTCCGATATCAAGGAGTTCACGCGTCTCAACAAGGAGTACGCGCACCAGTCCGACCTCATCGCCGCCTCGCGCGAGTACATCGGCGCGCTCGATGACATCGAGGCCGCCAAGGAAATGCTGCACGATACCACCGATGCCGATGAGAAGGAGATGCTCCAGATGGACATCTCCGAAAACGAGGCCAAGCTTCCCCAGCTCGAGGAAGACATCAAGTACATGCTCATCCCGAGCGACCCCAACGACGACAAGAACACCATCGTCGAGATCCGCTCCGCCGCCGGCGGCGACGAGGCGGCCATCTTCGCCGGCGATCTGTACAAGATGTACCAGCGCTTTTGTGAGTCGCGCGGCTGGAAGACCACCGTGCTCGATTCCAGCCCCAGCGAGGCCGGTGGCTTTAAGTCCATTGAGTTCAAGGTTGAGGGCGACCGCGTCTACTCCGTTATGAAGTACGAGTCCGGCGTGCACCGCGTCCAGCGCGTCCCCAAGACCGAGTCCCAGGGCCGCATTCAGACCTCCACGGCAACCGTCGCCGTACTTCCCGAGGCCGAGGAGATCGACGTCCAGATCAGCCAGTCCGACCTGCGCATCGACACCTACTGCGCCTCCGGCCCTGGCGGTCAGTGCGTTAACACCACCTACTCCGCCGTGCGCATCACCCACCTGCCCACCAACACCGTGGTGCAGTCGCAGGAGCAGCGTTCCCAGATCCAGAACCGCGAGGTCTGCATGCAGATGCTGCGCGCCCGTCTGTACGAGATGGAACTCGAGAAGCAGCAGGCCGAGCTCGGTGCCGAGCGCCAGAGCCAGATCGGCCACGGCAACCGTTCCGAGAAGATCCGTACCTACAACCAGCCCCAGGACCGCGTGACCGATCACCGCATCGGTTTCAACTCCACCTACAACGGCGTCCTTCTGGGCGACCAACTCGGCACCGTGATCGAGGCGCTTGCTGCCGCCGAGCGTGCCGAGAAGCTGGCACAGGCTGTGTAGGTTCCGCCGTTCTACCGAACGGCGGACCAGCCGACGCTGCGCGGGCCGCATTTGGACAATCTGACGTTCAACTTCAAGGGCGCGACCAGAAGGTCAGCGCCCTTTCGTTTCACGTCACCTTGTCTCAAATGCGACCCGCTCGCTGTCCGTCCTCTACCTGCGGCGCTGCCTTGCTCCGGATGCGGTATGCTCAACCTGCGGCGCCTTAGAGGTAGTCATTGGGGACGTTCTTAAATGACTAGGTTGGGCACATTGCTTTGAGATGTTATTCAATCGGCTTTGATGGCCATGAAGTCGGCTACCTGCTCAAAGAAATTAGCGGCATTCATCTGCTATTGAAAATAATGCTCGAAAAATCGTTCAAGAAGTCGCGGGGCGATTTTTGATGCGTCGCGCGTCAAGTGATTTGGCAAGTTCTTGGTTAGATATTGGTTAGTTTTGGGGCAACCTTGCCAAAAGCTTGACGAATGCAAATCTAGACGTCGGCGAATGAACACTTTGAGCGAGCTCGGTGCAAAAATCTGGGCTGATTCTCGATAATCGCCTTCAATCGTCCCTTGCCAAGCGCTGGCCTCGCGTACAATCTGCTCCGACATTCGCGCGCCGTCCGGCGCTTAAGAGGGGAGGGCCCCATGGCAAACGAGATTTGGACCATCAAGCGTTGTCTCGAGTGGACCAAGGAGTACCTGGCCGAGCGCGGCGAGGAGCACCCCCGTCTTTCTGCCGAGTGGCTGCTGTGCGCCGCCACGGGCCTGGCGCGCATTGACCTATATATGCGCATGGACGAGACGCTTAACGCGGCTCAGCTCGAGACCATGCACGCGGCCGTTGTTCGTCGCGCTAAAGGTGAACCGCTGCAGTACATCACCGGCAGCACGCAGTTTCGCATGATCGACGTCGCGTGCGCCCCCGGCGTGCTCATTCCGCGTCCCGAGACCGAGATGCTCGTCGAGGAAGTCCTCAATTATCTGGATGCCGAGGTGCTGAGCCCCGAGGCTGCCGCCCGTCAGCGCGTTGAGCTGCCCTGGAACGATGAGGTTGAGGAGGCACGCAAGGCCGAGGCCGCGCTGGCAGACGAACGCGCGACCGCCGAGCGCCGTGCCGCTAACCTGACGGCCGCCGACGAGGCGGCGCTGGGCGGCGATGTGCTGGGCAGCCGTGCCTATGCCGCGGAGCTGGCCGACCGCGAGGCCGAGGAAGCCGCCGCGCAGGCAGCAGAAGCCGAAGCCGCGGAAGCCGCCGAGCCCGAGCTCGACGAATACGGCATCGCCATCGAGGGTGCCGACCAGGAGACGGCTTCAGCTCAGGATGCCGCTTCGCCTGCCCCAGCCGAGCCCCGCATCGCCCGCGTTCTCGAGGTCGGCTGCGGCACGGGCTGCATTTCGCTCTCCCTTGCCTGGGAGCGCCGCGGCCACATTACCTGCACCGCCACCGATATCGAGCCGCGCGCTATCGATTTGGCCACCAAAAACCGCGATGCGCTTGGCCTCACGTCCGACGAGGTCGCCTTTAGTCTCACCAACCTGGTGAGTTCTATTCCCCGCGAAGAGTGGGGCACCTTCGACGTGCTTGTCTCCAACCCACCTTACATCCCGACCGGCGTCATGCGCTCGCTGCCGCACGAGGTCAAGGATTTTGAGCCCGACCTGGCGCTCGAGGGCGGTGCCGACGGCCTCGATATCTTCCGCCGCCTGCTCAACGCGGCGCCCTACATGCTGCGTGCCGGCGGCCTGTTTGCCTGCGAGCTCTACGAGGGTGCCCTCGATGCCGCGGCCGAGCTCTGTCGCCAGGCAGGCCTTTCGGACGTGCGTATCGTCCACGACCTCACCGATCGTCCCCGCATCGTTCGAGCCATCGTCACCGAGCCCAAACAGCGCCAGTAATATTTATTAACTGGTTAGCAAAAATTATAAAGTAGTTTATAATTAGGACGGCTGAAAGAGGTCGGCCCATGCAACCTCCTACCTTTCGGGAAATCATTGCCCTACTCAAGCACGATGGATTCGTGAAGGTCGCGCAAGTCGGTAGTCATGCTAAGTATGTTTCTGGTGACCGTGTTGTCACCGTGAACGGCTCTGGTGGTGATCGACCAAAGAAGGGCACGTGGGCAAGTATTCGTCGCCAAGCTGAATGGTAGTTGGAGGCAAAATGAGGCAGCGATTTACCTATGACTGCGTTCTCATAAAAGAAGACGACGGTTACTGCGCCAGTTTCCCGCAGATTCCCGGCGCCTTTGCCGATGGCGATACGCGCGAAGAAGCGATTGCCCATGCCACCGAGGCACTGATGGCGTTTTTGGCCGACGACCTCAACAACGGTTTGACTCCGGCAGGGTACGAACGCTCGGCCGAGGTCGTGGCCCTTTCAGTCGAAATCGACCACGAGGACGCTCGGGAAGCGGCGTGCCGAACATTTAAAGACGCAGCGCTGGACCTCAAAGTCTCCGCTCCGCGGATTACCGCGCTGGTCAAAGCCGGAAAGCTCGATGTTGAACTTGTCGACGGCCGTCGGATGATAACGATAGACAGCATCGAGCGCTACGCCGCCCAAGAACGCCACGCCGGCAGGCCAAAGAAGTTCGTCGCAGTCCAATAACCCCCTCACTTTCACCGACTACTAGAGCCGCTCACCAAACCAACATGCGCTCTGGGCAAATAGGTTGAACGTTTCGTGCGAGAATGCCCCACAGTAAACAAACTTGCACCAGAGCGTAAGGGGCTGGCATACACATGCAGACGGTCTATCGGGTATATGAGGGAACGCGCGAGCCGCATCGGCTTGCCGTCGAGCGCGCGGCCGAGGTGCTCGGCCGCGGCGGCCTGGCGCTGATCCCGACCGAGACGGTTTACGGTGTCGCCGTGGCGGTCAACGCCTTCTCGGACGCCGTGCCCCAAGATACAGGCGAATTCCCATCGTGGCCGCGCGATCCGCAGGCTGCCGTCAATGGCGCCGCGGTCCCTGCGCTCGGCACCGGCTATCGCCGTATCTTCACTCTCAAGCAACGTGAGCTCACGCAAACCGTCGCTTGGCTGGTCGATGGCGTCGAAGCACTCGACCGCTATGGCGTGGATATCCCGGAAGATGCCCGCGTACTCGCGCGACGATGCTGGCCGGGAGCCCTGACTATCGTGGTCAAGGCAGCCCCCTGCGTGCCGACCTTTATGCGTGCTGCCGACGACACCGTGGCCCTGCGCGCTTCGGCCTCTCCCGTGGTCCAAGCGCTCATCCGCGCCTGCGGCAGTCCCCTTGCCTGCACGAGCGCCAACACACACGGCGCGCCCTCGCCGGCAAGCTTTGCCGCCGTCGAAGGTCGCATCCTGGAGGGGGTCGATGTTGCCGTCGACGCCGGCGAGACCCCGTGTCGCGACGCCTCGACCATCGTGTCGTTCCAGCACGGCGGGCTCCAGATCCTGCGCCAAGGCGCACTTCCCGCATCAGAGATCGAACGGGTCCTGTCCGACCCGATGCAATAGAAAGGTGTAAGCGATGTCGTTGAATCTGGGCAGCCTGGGCATGGAAGATGCCTCGTTTAACTTTGGCGGTTCCTACATCATGGCGCTCGACTGCGGCACCACCTCGGTACTTGCGACCATCGTCGACGAGTACGGCTGCATCGTCGCGCAGGCACGTCGTAGCGTCAAAACCAGCTTCCCGCGTCCCGGTTGGATAGAGCAAGACCCCATGGAGGTGCTTGCCAGCCAGATCGGCGTGATGATGGAGGTCCAGTTTAAGAGCGGTATCCATTCTGACCGCATCGCCGCCATCGGTATCTCCAACCAGCGCGAGACCACGGTGGTGTGGGACCGCATAAGCGGCCAACCCATCTATAACGCCATCGTGTGGCAATGCCGTCGCACCGCACCTCTGATCGACGAGCTGGTCGAGCGGGGCGCAGAAGAGCTGGTGCGCTCCCGCACGGGACTCACGCTCGATCCGTATTTCTCGGCTTCCAAGGTGCAGTGGATTCTCGACAACGTCGACGGTGCGCGTGAGAGCGCGGCGGCGGGCGACCTCATGTTCGGCACCATCGATACCTGGCTCATCTACAACCTCACCGGCAGTCAGGTCTTTGCCACCGACTACACCAATGCCAGCCGCACGGCGCTCTTTAATATCCATACGCTCGATTGGGACGACGACCTGCTGGCGCTCTTTGACGTTCCACGTTCCATGATGCCCGAGGTTCGTTGGAGCTCGGGCGACTACGGCCGCGTCGCGAGCGACATCATGACCAACATGCCGCCCATCATGGGCGTGGCGGGCGATCAGCAGGCGTCGCTGTTCGGCCACTGCTGCTTCCATCCCGGCCAGACCAAAAACACCTATGGCACGGGTTGCTTTATGCTCATGAACACCGGCGACGAGGTCGTCGAATCCAAGAACGGTCTGGTCTCCACGATCGGTATCGCCGCGGACGGCAAGATCAGCTATGCACTCGAGGGCTCCATCTTTGCTGCCGGTTCCACCATGAACTGGCTGCGCAACAACATCGGCATCATCTCGAGTGTGAGCGAGTCGGCACAACTCGCCGCTTCGATCAACGACAATGAGGGCTGCTACTTCGTTCCCGCCTTTGCGGGTCTGGGCGCTCCCTGGTGGGACCCGCATGCCCGCGGTATCGTGTGCGGTCTGACCGGCGCCTCGAGCCGTGCGACCATCGTACGTGCCGCCTGCGAATCCATGGCATATCAGAGCTACGACGTGCTGCGCGCCATGGAGCAGGACGTGGGACTTTCGATTGAGCGCCTGTCTGTCGATGGCGGTGCCTCGCGCAACGAGTTCATCATGCAATTCCAGGCCGATCTGCTGGATATCCCCGTGTTGCAGTGCGAGACGGTGGAGACCACGGCGATCGGTGCCGCGTACTTGGCGGGCCTTGCCGTCGGCTATTGGGAGGACCTGGAGGAGCTGGAGCAAAACGCTCAGATCGTTAAGACCTTCCTTCCCCATATGTCCGCCGAGCGCCGTGAGAGCAATCTCGCTGGTTGGCGTGATGCCGTCAAGCGTTCGCTCAACACCGCTCAGTAGGGTTGCGACGAGCTGCTCGATACAACAAACCGTTAAACTTATGCACGGCGCGCGGCAACAACATCGCCATGCGCCTTGTCAGCAAGGCCATCTTCCGGCCGCAACGAAAGGGGCAATCAACCCATGACCGTCACCTACGATACGTCCCGTGTGACCCTTGTCGATCACCCGCTCGTCCAGCATAAGCTGTCGATTCTGCGCGACAAAAACACCGGCACCAACCAGTTCCGCCAGCTCGTGCGCGAACTCGCACTTTTTGACGGCTACGAGGCCATGCGCGACCTGCCCATGGAAGACGTCGAAGTCGAGACCCCCATCACCACCGCAACGTTTAAGCAGCTCGCCGGCAAAAAGCTCGCCATCGTTCCCATTCTGCGTGCGGGCCTTGGCATGGTCGACGGCATCCTCGACCTGGTGCCCTCCGCTCGCGTGGGCCACATCGGCATGGAGCGCGACGAGGTTACCCACGAGCCGCATGAGTATTACTGCAAGATGCCCAAGGATATCGACCAGCGCATCTGCCTGGTCGTCGACCCCATGCTCGCCACGGGCGGTTCGGCCGAGATGGCCATCAGCTACCTGCGCGAGCGCGGCGTCAAGGACATCCGCATGCTGTGCATCGTCGCGGCCCCCGAGGGCCTCAAGTCGCTGACTGAGAAGGACCCCGATGTGCATATCTATGCCTGCGCCATCGACGACCATCTCAACGAAGCTGCCTACATCGTTCCCGGCCTGGGCGACGCCGGCGACCGCATCTACGGCACGCTGTAATCTCTGGGCCATACCGGCTAACGTCGAAAATACGAAGAAATGGTGCGCGCGGGCGAGCAAAAGACGACCGCGCGCACTCCTGTTAACGGACGTTTTGCCCTGCAGGGTTCGAGAAAAACGTATTACCGTACCTGCGGCATAAAGAAGGTCTTAAGAAAACGAACAGGTGCGTATTAACCGATGCTTTTTCGGTTGTACTTTAGCGATTGGCTCGTACAATAGTCACCAATGTTTGGCGGGAACTGTCCTGTGAGGCGATAAAAAAGGAAAGTGAGGACGCCAGTGTTTCAGATAGCCGATCTGCTCGCTGTCGTTGCAGGTGCCATCGCGGGCGCGATTGCCTTCCTTCCCTTTGTCTTTACGCTCAAGCCGGTTCTTGACGATAAGCAGAATGCGGACATGCTCAAGGGTATGGTGAGTCTCGCGGTCTCGGCAATCGCGTTGCTTGTCTTTACCTTGGTTGTGTTTGTGTTGTTCGGAGAGGCATTTCGCATGTTCCTCCTGGGCGAGGCGATCGGCTTCGTGGCCTTTATGGCCGCCTGCGCGGTTCGCGTCGCCAAGGCGCTGCGAGATCCTCATGAGGTCGAAAGGTAAGTCGTGGAAATTTTTGAAAAGCTGCCTGATGAGATTAATCATCTGGTCAGCGAGTTCAGCTCCACCCCTGTCGTGGGCGATCTGAGCTGCGGCATCACGCAGTACTCGTTTTGGCTGATCGTCTCCACGATCGTGCTCCTGATCGTCCTGGCCGTGTTCAAGAAGAAGCAGACCCTGGTTCCCAAGGGCTTCTTCGTCAACGGTTTCGAGTACATCATCGAGTACGTCGAGAACGATATCGGCAAGGGTGTCGTGGGTGAGAACTGGAAGAAGCACTTCCCGTTCCTGTGCTCGCTTTTCCTGTTCATCCTGATCAATAACATGATCGGCCTGATCCCGGGAATGAAGCCCGGCACCGGCGCAATCGGCTCCACCGCCGCACTCGCCATTTTCGCCTTCGTGTACTTCATCTACTACGGATGCAAGGCTCACGGCGTGATCGGCTACATCAAGAGCCTCGCCCCGCAGGGCGTGAGCTTCCCGATGAACGTGCTCGTGTGGGTCGTCGAGCTTTTCTCGACCTTCCTGCGCCTCATCACGCTTGCCGTCCGTCTGTTCTGCAACATGTTCGCAGGACACGTGGTCATGGGCTCGTTCGCCATCATGGCGAGCATGTTCATGCAGCCGCTGCTTCAGCAGGTTTCCGCGGCCCACGCCGTCGGCGCCCTGCCTTCGCTGGCCTGGCTTGCCATCCTCATCCTGATCTATGCGATCGAGCTTGTGGTCGGCGCCATCCAGGCTTACGTCTTCACGGTCCTTACCGCCGTGTATGTCTCCGAGGCAGAGGAGGTCGCGGAGGAGGAGTAGTCTTCCGTTCGTGCCTTAAAGGTAAGGCAATTCGTTAAACCGCCGGTGCCCGTACCCATGGAGCCCGGCAGTTATAAAAAGGTTATCCTGCGTGAAATAAGACACGCACGACAAAGGAGGAATCGTGGGAGTTATCGGTTACGGTCTCGGTGTTATCGGCGCTGGTCTTGCTATCGGCCTGTCTGCTCTGGGTGCTACGGGTGCTATGGCCCGTCAGCCTGAGGTCCAGGGCCGCGTGTTCACCGTCTTCATCATGGGCTCCGCTTTCGGCGAGGCTCTGGCTCTGATCGGCTTCGTTGTCGCGCTGATCGTTAAATAGCACGGAGCGTCAAGTATGAATCTTTCATCCCAGAAGAGCGCGATCGCACTCTCCGCGTCCGCGGCCGCGCTGCTCATGCCGGTTTCCGCGTTCGCCGAGGACGGCGCCGCCGGTGCGGACATCCTCATCCCTAAGATGGCGGAGTTCATCCCGGCGCTTATCGCCTTCCTGATTATCTGGATCGTGCTGGCCAAGGTCGCCCTGCCGGGCATCATGAAAACCATGGAGGAGCGCGGCAAGAAGATCGAGGAGAGCCTCGACGAGGCCGAGAAGACCAAGCAGGAGGCTATCGCCAAGCGCGCTGAGTCCGACTCGATCGTCACCGACGCCCGTCGTCAGGCTGCCGACATCGTTCTCGAGGCCCGTAAGGACGCCGAGTCCGAGCGCGCCCGTATCATCGAGGCTGCTCACAAGGAGGCCGAGGAGATCATCGCCAAGGCCCATACGACCGTCGAGGACGAGCGCAAGACCATCTACGCCGGTGCCGCGAGCTCCATCGCCGACCTGTCCGTTGCCGTTGCCACCAAGATCGTGGGCGAGGCACTCGAGGACGATGCCGAGCAGAAGAAGCTCATCGAGCGCTACATCCAGGAAGCAGGTAGCCTGAATGCCGACTAGCCGCTATCAGGACAAGGTGCTCGAGACCTACGCGCGTTCCCTTTTGGAAGCCGCCAAGGCCGAGAACCATGTGTTCGAGGACCTCGAGATGGTCGAGCGCTTGGCTTCTGCCAGCCCCGAGATCATCGCCGTGCTCGACACCATGTCCAAGCGCGACCAGCTCGACCTTCTTCCCAAGGTGGCAGCTGCCTTTAAGTATGTTGCCGAGGAAGACGAGGATGTAGTGGGCGTGACCGTCACCACGGCGATCCCGCTCGACGACGAGCTGCGTCAAACCATCACTAAGAAATGCGAGCAGGACTTCGGCCGCAAGGTATTCCTTATCGAGCAGGTCGACCCGTCTATCGTGGGCGGCCTGGTGCTCGAGGCCCGCGGCGAGCGTCGTGACATTTCCGTCAAGACGCAGCTGCGCATCGCGCAGGAGACCCTCGCAAACTCTGCTAATTCGTACGGAGGTGAAGCCTAATGTCCGAAACCCTCAATGCCCAGGATATCGCCAAGAAACTGCAGGAGCAGCTCACGAGCCTCTCCGCGACGGTCGATACGCATGAGGTTTCAACGGTCGACGAGGTAGGCGACGGCATCGCGCGCGTCTCCGGCCTCAAGAGCGCCATGGCAGGCGAGCTTCTGGAGTTCAAGAGCTCCGATACCGGTGAGACCGTCTTCGGCCTTGCCCAGAACCTTGACCGTGACGAGGTCGGCGCCGTTCTGTTCGGTGCCGTCGACTCCATCAAGGAAGGCGACGAGTGCCGCACCACTGGCCGCATTATGGATATCCCCGTGAGCCGTGCCATGCTCGGCCGCGTCGTCAATCCGCTCGGCCAGCCCATCGACGGCCTGGGCGACATCGTCGCCACGCACCGTCGCCCCATCGAGTTCAAGGCTCCCGGCGTCATCGATCGTACCCCGGTGTGCGAGCCGGTTCAGACCGGTCTGCTCGCTATCGACTCCATGGTGCCTATTGGCCGCGGTCAGCGTGAGCTCATCATCGGCGACCGTAAGACCGGTAAGACCGCCATCGCCATCGACGCTATCCTCAACCAGCGCGGCAAGGGCATGGTCTGCATCTATGTCGCCATCGGCCAGAAGGCCTCCACGGTTGCCAACATCCGTGAGACCCTCGCTCAGCACGGTGCGCTCGACTACACCATCATCGTTTCGGCCACTGCTGCCGATTCCGCCCCTATGCAGTACATCGCGCCTATGGCCGGTGCCGCTATTGGCGAGTTCTTCATGTACAACGGCGAGGACGGCAAACCCGCCAGCGAGACCAACCCCGGTGGCCACGTGCTCGTCATCTACGATGACCTGTCCAAGCAGGCCGTGGCCTACCGTCAGATGTCGCTGACGCTGCATCGTCCGCCCGGACGCGAGGCCTATCCTGGCGACATCTTCTACCTGCACTCTCGTCTGCTCGAGCGTGCCGTCAAGATGTCCAAGAAGAACGGTTACGGCTCCATGACGGCTCTTCCGATCATCGAGACCCAGGACGGCGACGTCTCGGCCTACATTCCGACCAACGTCATTTCCATTACCGATGGTCAGATCTACCTGCAGTCCGAACTCTTCTTCCAGGGCCAGCGCCCGGCAGTCGACGTGGGCATTTCCGTGTCCCGCGTCGGTGGCGACGCGCAGACCAAGGCTATGAAGCAGGTCGCCGGCAACCTCCGTCTGGACCTCGCTTCGTACCAGGAGCTCGCCGGCTTTACGCAGTTCGGCTCCGACCTCGACGAGGCTACTCAGAAGCAGCTGACCCATGGTGCCCGCATGACCGAGCTCCTGAAGCAGCCGCGTTACAAGCCGTTTGAGGTTGGCGAGCAGATCGTTACGCTGTTCGCTGGCAACGAGGGCTTCCTGGATGACCTGGAGATCGCCGACGTGCTGCCTTTCCGTGCCGAGCTCATCGAGTACATGGACAATGGCTTTGGCTCGCTGCTCGACAAGGTTCGCGCCAAGAAGATCGATGATGACACCAAGGCTGAGCTCTTGCGCGTCATCGGCGACTTCAAGCAGCAGTTCATGGCCAAGCACCATTCGGATGTTTCTGGATCAGAGGAGAACTAAGCCCCATGGCCAACCTTCGCGACATTAAGAAGCGAATCTCCTCGGTTACCACGACCAAGCAGATCACGCGCACGATGGAGATGGTCTCTACGGCCAAGATCCGTCGTGCCCTCGATCGCTCCAAGCAGGCCGAGCCCTATAAGGAGGCGCTGACCGACGTCATGTTGACGGTCGCCGGCGACGCCTCCTGTTCGGGCACCGATCCCATGCTGCAGAAGCATGAGAGCGTCAAGCATGGCCTGATTGTCGTTATTGCCTCGGACCGCGGCCTTGCCGGCGGTTTCAATACGACGGTGGAGCGCACGGCCGAAAAGCTCGCCGCTTCTTGGGCGAACGACGGCATCGAGTGCGAGATCATCGCGTGCGGGCGTAAGCCGGCCACGTATTTCCGCGACCGCGCAAACGTCATCATGCACTTTGAGGGCAACTCCTCTGAGCCCGATTTCAATCAGGCCCGCATGATCTCCTCTCATATCTGCGATGCGTATCGTGCCGGTGAGCTTGACCGTGTCGAGCTTGTCTACCACCACGCCAAGAACCGCGTGGATCAGGAGCTTCGCGTCGAGCATCTGTTGCCGCTCGACCCCGAGATGATCGCTATGGCCCACGGTCCGCGTAAGAACGAGACCGACGCCCCTAAGCGCATCTCGTCCACGTTCGAGTTCGTGCCCTCTCCCGAGCATGTTCTCGGCAAGCTTGTGCCGTCTTATATCCTGACGGTCATCTACCAGGCCCTGATCGATTCGGCGGCTGCCGAGCAGGGTGCACGCCGCAAGGCCATGCACTCCGCGACGGAAAACGCCACCGCGATCATCTCGACCCTTACCCGCACGTATAGTCGCGTGCGCCAGGCTTCGATCACGACCGAGATTAACGAGATCGTCGGCGGAGCCTCAGCATTGGAGGAACAGTAATGGCTAATAACACCGTAAAGCTTGCGGTCGAGGAAGCCACCAAGAAGACGACTGCCGGTGATGGTCGCATCGTGCGAATCATCGGTCCTGTCGTCGACGTCAAGTTTGACGGTGCGGTGCCCCCGATCTACAACGCGCTCACGGTCGAGGCCGAGACCCCGATCGGTCACCTGAGCACGATCCTCGAGGTCGAGAGCCAGCTTCCGGGCGGCGTCGTCCGCACGGTCGCCATGTCCTCGACCGACGGCCTGCAGCGCGGCCTCATCGCCACCGATACCGGTGAGCCCATGAAGATGCCGGTCGGCCCCAAGACGCTCGGCCGCATTTGGAACGTCATGGGCAAGCCCGTCGACGGCAAGCCCATGCCCGAGGTGGAGGAGTTCTACCCCATCCACCATGCAGCGCCCCGTTTCGACGAGCTCACCACCAAGACCGAGATCTTCGAGACCGGCATCAAGGCCGTCGACCTGCTCGAGCCCTACATCCGTGGCGGCAAGACAGGCTTGTTCGGCGGCGCCGGCGTCGGCAAGACCGTTCTGATTCAGGAGCTCATCAACAACCTCGCCCAGGAGCACGGCGGCACCTCGGTGTTCACCGGCGTCGGCGAGCGTACCCGCGAGGGCACCGACCTGTTCCTCGAGATGAGCGAGTCTGGCGTTATCGACAAGACCTGCTTGGTCTATGGTCAGATGAACGAGCCGCCCGGAGCGCGTCTGCGCATCGGTCTGGCCGGCCTTACCACCGCTGAGTACTTCCGCGATCGCGGCCAGGACGTTCTGCTGTTCATCGACAACATCTTCCGCTTCTCCCAGGCAGGTTCCGAGGTTTCCGCACTGCTGGGCCGTATGCCGTCCGCCGTTGGTTACCAGCCCACGCTGGCAACCGAGATGGGCGACCTCCAGGAGCGCATTACCTCGACCAAGACGGGCTCCATTACCTCCGTCCAGGCTGTCTACGTCCCCGCAGACGACCTGACCGACCCGGCGCCTGCCACGACGTTTACGCACCTCGACGCCACCACGGTTCTTTCGCGTAGCATTTCGTCGCTCGGCCTGTTCCCGGCTATCGACCCGCTCGCATCTTCCTCCGACGCTCTCGATCCCTCGATCGTCGGCGAGGAGCACTACCGTGTCGCCGTCAAGGTCCAGGAGCTCCTGCAGGAGTACTCCGACCTTCAGGACATCATCGCCATTCTGGGTATGGACGAGCTGTCCGAGGAGCAGCGCCTTACGGTCAACCGTGCCCGTAAGATCCAGCAGTTCCTCTCGCAGTCCTTCCACGTCGCGGAGAAGTTCACCGGCAACCCCGGTGTCTACGTCCGCGTCGAGGATACCGTCCGCTCTTTCGCCGAGATTGTCGACGGCAAGGCCGATGACCTGCCCGAGCAGGCTTTCCGCTATGCTTCCACGATTGAGGACGTGCGCGAGCGCGCCCGCAAGATGGGGGAGAAGTAGGTTATGCGTATCCGCATCGTGTGCCCCGTGAGCTGCGCCTATGAGGGCGACGCTGCGTTTGTGTCGATTCCGTCCACGGATGGCGAGTTTGGCGTTCTGCCTGCTCACTCCAGCGAGATCTGCACGATCGACCGCGGTTACGTTCGCGTTTCCGATAAGGCCATGGGCACTGTCGACCACACGTTTGCCGTGGCCGGCGGCTATGCCCAGGTTGCGGACGATGTCGTGACCGTTCTCGCCGAGCGCGCTTGCGATTTGGCGACCGTCGATGCCGACAAGCTTAAAGCTGATATTCAAGGTTTTGAAGAGAAGCTGGGTAATTTGTCGGAGGATGATGCACGCCGCGCCTACCTCTATAATGAAATCGCATGGTGTAAGCTCAAGCTTGCCCAATAGTCAAACGATTTAGCGTTCGACCATTTGCGAACACATCATGCCCGGGATGGCCCAGCCACCCCGGGCATGCTTTTTGAAAGGGTAGACCTTGGATATTATCCGCGTTGAGGGTGGCCACGCCATCGGAGGCTCCGTGCCCGTCTCGGGTGCCAAGAACTCCGCGCTCAAACTCATGGCGGCAACGCTTCTGGCGCCGGGCAAGACGACGCTGCAGAACGTGCCCGATATTTCCGATGTTCACGTGATGGGCAAGGTGCTCAAGGGCATGGGCGCTACGATCGATGTTCTCGACGAGCACACGCTCGAGATTGATACCTCTCAGGTCGATTCTTGGGAGGCCTCCTACGAGCTCGTTGCCAAGATGCGTGCTTCCACAGCCGTGATGGGACCCCTGCTGGGCCGCTTCCATCGCGCCAAGATCGCCATGCCGGGCGGATGCAACCTGGGTGCTCGCAAGATCGATATGCACATTCTTGGTCTTGAGGCCCTGGGCGTTGAGTTCGATACCGCCCACGGTTACATCAACGCTAATGCGCCCCAAGGTCTGCGCGGTACCACCGTCACGCTCGAGTTCGCCAGTGTCGGTGCGACCGAGAACCTCATCATGGCCTCTGTGCGCGCGCAGGGCACCACGGTTATCGACAATGCCGCCCGCGAGCCCGAGATCGTCGATCTCGCCAACATGCTCAACGAGATGGGCGCCAAGATTGTTGGCGCCGGTACGCCTGTCGTGACCATCGAGGGCGTGGAAGAGCTGCATCCTGTTACCCATCGCGTAGTGGGCGACCGCATCGAGGCCGGTACCTTTATCGTTGCCGGTGCGTTGATGGCCGACGATCGCGGTGTCGATGTCACGGGCTTTTGCCCCATTCACTTGGGCATGGTGCTCAAGAAGATGGAGCTCATGGGTATCGATTGCGAGCGTACCGACGACGGCGTTCACGTGAATCGCGCCGAGCGCATCAAGCCGGTCGACATCCAGACGCTTCCGTTCCCCGGCTTCCCGACCGACATGCAGGCACAAATTATGGTGCTCTCCGCTCTCGCCGACGGCAGTTCCGTTATTACCGAGAACATCTTCGAGAATCGCTTTATGTTTGCCTCTGAGCTGGTGCGCATGGGTGCCGACATTCGTATCGAGAGCCATCATGCCATGATTCATGGCGTCAAGGGCTTCTCGGGTGCACAGGTTACCTCGCCCGATCTGCGTGGCGGAGCGGCCCTTGTCGTAGCGGGCTTGATCGCCGACGGGACGACCGAGGTTTCGGCTATCCATCACATCAAGCGCGGCTACGAGCAGTTTGTCGAAAAGCTGCAGGCGCTCGGCGCGCATGTCGAGCATGCTACCGTCCCCGATCCCGTCATCTACTAATACAGGTTGCCTATGTTTAATAAAAAGCCCCTCGCGGATACTAGCACCCGAAGACCCTCAACTGGTGCGCAGGCCAAGATCTACAGTCGCGATAACGTGGCTCGCTATTCCGAGCGCGCTCGCCAACGTCGTCGTAGCCACACGATTCGTCACGTTGCGCTCATTGTCGTGCTTGGCGTGCTACTGAGTGCCACTACCGCTGCCGGCCTGTGGTTTGCTACCATTATGGGCAAGCTCGGCGATTCTAATGTCATTACCGACAATCTGCGTCGGGTTCTGGTTGACACCGATGAGGCAAAGGATCCGTTCTACGTGCTGCTTCTTGGCACCGACGGCCGTCCGGGCGAGGATACGTATCGTGCCGACTCGATTATCTTGGCACGCATCGACCCCACGCAAAAGCAGGCGACGCTCATTTCCGTTCCGCGCGACACCAAGGTCGAGTACAAGGGCGAGACCATGAAGATCAACGCCTGCCATACCGTTGGCGGCGCCGAGGCCATGGTCGAGGCGGTCAACGAGCTGTGCGGTGTTCAGATTTCCCACTATGCCGAGGTCAGCTTCGACGGTATGCAGGCGCTGATTGATTCGGTTGGCGGTATCGACATTAACGCAACCGATGATGTTGACGACCCCGAGCACCTGGATATTAAGATTACCGCTGGCCAGCAGCATATGGACGGTGCCACCGCCCTTACCTATGCCCGCTGCCGCTACACCTATGCCGACGGCGATTACACGCGCATGCGCCACCAGCGTCAGGTGCTTGGCGCCCTTGCCAACCAGATTCTCAATAACTTCGATGCCACGAAGATCTTTGGCCTGGTTAATTCGCTGTCCGATATGCTTGTAACCGATATGAGCGTTCAGGATATCGTGGCTACGGTCAACGCCATGCGCGGTATGGATGTCGACGGTATCTACTCGGCCAACCTGCCCTCGTACGCCGACGACAGCACCATGATCGACGGTGTGAGCTACGTCTTTGTCTACGAGGACGAGCTCAAGGAAATGATGGAGCGCGTCGATGCCGGCAAGGATCCCAAGGGTCCCAACACCATGGGTCTTTCCGACGGTTCCAGCTCTACGATCGGCGACCTGAACAACAACACGTCTGACGACTACGCAAACGGTACCGCAACCTCATCGGTCAGCTCTGACGATTCCGATGACTCAAGCGATTCGAGCGATTCGGACTACTACGAAGAGCCCACCGGCGACGGCAACGGCTACGAAGCCAACTACTAAGTTACGCGGTTTTACCAAACCGCGTAACCGCTTGACGCTGCGCGGGCCGCATTTGGACAATCTGACGTTCAACTTCAAGGGCGCGACCAGAAGGTCAGCGCCCTTTCGTTTCACGTCACCTTGTCTCAAATGCGACCCGCTCGCTGCCCGTCCTCAACCTGCGACGTTAGTCATTGGGGACGTTCTTAAACGACTGGTCAAAGGGGACACTCTTGATGCACTTGGCACTTGGGGACGTTTCTTATGTGCCGGCAGTTTGGGACACTCCTTGCGTTAAGAGGCTGGCGTGCGTCAACCTGTTCTCGTTGCAGCAAAAAAATCGTCCCGTTCTCGGTTGAGGACGGGGCGATTCGTCTTTTGGGCTTATGCAGCCAGGCTTATGCAAAGCGGGCGACGAGCTCCTGCAGGACGTCGGTCATCTTGACGAGCGAACTGACCGGGACGAACTCGTTGACGCCGTGGTAGCAATAGCCGCCGGTGGAAAGGTTGGGGCAGGGCAGACCGCGGAACGACAGCTGGGCGCCGTCGGTGCCGCCACGAATTGACAGCACTTGGGGCTCAACGCCGCAGGCAAGGTAGGCTTCCTTGGCAACATCAATAAGCTCGGGATAGTCACGAACGATCTCGGCCATATTTCGATACTGCTGCTTAATCTCGACCGTCACGCGCTCCTCACCCAGACGCTGGTTGAGCATCGAGGCGGCGGCATCAATAAGGTCGAGTTTTTGCTGGAACTTGGCGGCGTCATGGTCGCGGACGATATAGCGCGCTGTGGCGTGATCGACGGTCGCAGATACACCCTCAAGGTGATAAAAGCCCTCGTAGCCTTCCGTATACTCCGGGCGCTGCGCGTAGGGGAGCAACGCGTTGAAGTCGCAGAACAGATTGCCTGCGTTGACCATACGGCCCTTGGCGTCGCCCGGGTGGATGGACTGGCCCTCAAAGCGGACGGTCGCCTCGGCGGCGTTAAAGCACTCCCACTCCAGCTCGCCGATGGGGCCGCCGTCGACCGTGTAGGCGTACTTGCAGCCAAAGGTATCGATATCCAACAGCTCGGCTCCGTGGCCGATCTCCTCGTCAGGGCAGAAGCAAATGCCGAGTGCGGGATGGGGCAGAGAAGGGTCCTGAGCGATACGCGCGACAAGCGACATGATCTCGGCGACGCCTGCCTTGTCGTCCGCGCCCAGCAGCGTGGTGCCATCGCTGCAGACCAGGTCCTCACCCGCGAGGTCATTCAGGGCGGGAAGCTTGGCGGTACTCATGGCAACGGGCTTACCGTCAACCGTGCCGCAGACCAGGTCGCCGCCTTCGTAGTGTACGATGTGCGGTTTCACGCCGGCACCCGGTGCAACTTCGGTGGTGTCGAGATGGGCGATCAGGCCCAGGGCGGGCTTGTCCTCAGCGCCCGCACTTGCGGGGATATGCGCGCAGACATAGGCGTGCTCGGTCACGTGGGCATCTTCCGCACCAAGCTCGCGCAGCTCTTCAGCCAGCACGTTGGCAAGGTCAAACTGAACGGCGCTCGAGGGTACCTGGTCGCAGTTTGCATCCTCGGACTGCGTGTTGATCTGGACGTAGCGCAAAAAGCGCTCGAGGACATCGGGGTTCGTGGTGGTGTTTTCCATAAAGACCGCTCCAATCTTGGTCGTCGTGTGCAACAAGAACTCTAGCACGGTATGCCACGGCATACCGCGACGCTTGGATGGGGTAGAATCAGCCATTGAATGCAGAAGGGACGGAAGATCATGGATACGACAAATAGCTCGCGCGAACTACATCTGACGGTGGCGAACGAAGACTACTTGGAGTGCATGGTTCGCATTGAAAGCGAAGAGGGGGAAACCAACGGCGTTCGATCGGTCGACATCGCGCAGCGCCTTGGCGTCTCCAAGGCATCGGTCAATAAAGCGGTTTCGGCTCTCAAGGCATCCGAGCTTGTCGAGCAATCGCACTACGGCAAGGTGATCCTGACCGATCGCGGCCGCGAGGTTGGCACGGCTATCTGGTACCGTCATCGCCTCATCCGCACGTTTTTGGTTCAGGAGCTCGGTGTCGAATTTGAGCGAGCCGATTCCGAGGCCTGCATGATGGAGCATGCGCTATCCGAGGACACGATGAGCCGCTGGCTCGCCTATCTCGAAAAGCAGGGAATCAGCGTCGAGGAATAGCGGGATATATATGGATACGAGTTATTACAACCGCTTTGGTGCCGAGGAACTTACGCGCCGCTTGTCGAGCGAGACCTTGTTGGCGCAGGGCCCCATGGGCAGTGTTTTGTTGAGTGAGTACGATGCCGCCGACATTCCACCGGCGTTTTGGAATCTGGCAGAGCCGCAGACCGTTTCTCGTATCCATCGCTTGTATGTCGCCGCCGGCGCGCAGGTGCTCATTACCAATACCTTTCAGGCATCGAGCTATGCCCTCAAGCACGACCAGATTGCGCCGTCCGTGGCGGAGGTCAATCGCGGGGCCGTCGACGATGCCCGCCAGGCGCACCCTCAGCTACTGCTGGGCTCGATGGGCCCGATCGGTATTGAGTGGTTTGCCGAGGACTCTGTCGAGTATCGTGAAATCCGCGGCATTGCGCGTGAACAGGCGCACGCCTTGCTCAATGCCGGCGTTGACGGTCTGCTGATCGAGACGGTGACGTCTATCCGTAATTTGCAGCCCATGCTTGCCGGCGCCCGAGATGCCGCCGACGGCATGCCTGTTCTGGTGAGTTTTGTCGTTGACGATAAAGGCGACCTGCTGGGCGATGGCCTCAACATCGAGGCAGCCGTTTTGTACGCCGAAAAACACGGCGCAAACTCGGTTGGTGTTAATTGCTGTTCGCTTGCGGCCGCGAATGCGGCGGTGCCCAGGATGGTTGCATCGGCGACTACTCCCGTCACGGTGCGTCCCAACGTAGGCGATCCGGTCCAGACTCAGGATGGCCCCGTATGGCACGAGAATCCCGAAGCTTTCGCGCGCGCATGCATCGAATGGAGACATGCCGGCGCCGCAATGGTGGGCAGTTGCTGTGGAACCACGGCAATCACTACGGCAGCGATGGCCGAGGCGCTCGATATATAAAGGGCAAAACCGCTCCATACGGGGCGGTTTTTTTATTGCTTGCATGTCCTCGGCAGCATTTGCCCAAATGGTGAATGCTGGTGCCGGCAGGTTGCTGAGTGCGTGTTGCGGGTATACCTCACGCGTACCATGATCCAAACACTGTGAGGTGTCTGCGCGTGTGCGCGATAATTCATTTTGGAACTGACGGTTGGCGCGCTCGCGTCGATGAGGACTTCACTGCCGATAACGTTGCCCGTATCGCCGATGCCGTCGGCGAGTTGTGGCAAAAGACCAATCCGGGCAAAACGGTATATATAGGGTTCGACACCCGGCCCCTGGCGAGCGAGTTCGCTGAGCTTGCGGCGGGCGTGCTAGCAGCGCACGGGCTGGACGCCGTGCTCGCTTCGCGACCTGTTCCGACCCCTGCCCTTACGTGGGCGGCGGCTTATGACGGTGAGGCGTGCGGCGCGCTCATGGTGACGGGGTCCCATCATCCGCAGGGTTATCTGTGCTTCAAGATTCGCATGGGTGACGGCTCGACCGCCAACCAGGATGTCATCGAAGAGCTCGAAGAGACCATGGCTCCCGAGCCAATGGGGATCGAGGGGCAATATCGCACCGCGGATATCATTCCTGACTATATGCAGGCGGTGGCATCGTTTGTCGATGCCGAAGCCATCCGCGGCGCGCACCTGCGCGTGGTTGTCGATCCCATGGGCGGCGCAGCCCAGGGTTATCTAGCCGACTTGCTGCGCGAGCTTGGCGTTGAGGTGCACGAGATTCACGCCGGGCAGGCGTCTGACCAAGAAGATATCTGCCCCGACCCCGTTGAGCCTTGGGTGGACGCTTGCGAGCGCACGGTTATCGATGACGGAGCTTGCGCTGGTCTGGTGACCGACGGCGACGCCGACCGTATCGGTGCGGTTGACGAGCGCGGCAGATATATACATCCGCATCAGATCATGGCGCTCGTTTTGGGCGACTTGGTTCAATTTCGTAATTTGGAGGGGCGCGTCGTCGTCAATCTTTCATGCTCGACGCTCGTGCGTCGCATTGCCGAGGCGCTTGGCTGCCGCGTGACCGTCAAACCAGTCGGTTTCAAATATATAGCGGCGGAGATGAAAAAGGGCGGCGTCCTCATGGGCGGCGAAGAAGCCGGTGGTATCGGCATCGCCGCGCATATGCCCGAGCGCGATGGAATCCTCGCCTGTCTAATTCTGTGTGAGCTTATGGCAAAGACGGACGCGCCTTTGGGCGTTCTGGTCGACCAACTCGAGGACAGTTTTGGTAAGACGAGTTACGGTCGACGGGATTTGCGCCTTGAGGCCGAAGATGCCGAAACGTTACGAACCCTGCTGCCGGGCGTAAACCCCAAGTCGATTTGTGGCAAGGTGCCGCAAAACGTTAGTCATATGGATGGCTTGCGTTTGTCATTCGAGGATGACACGTGGCTGCTGGTCCGTCCTAGCGGGACCGAACCGGTGGTGCGCGTCTACGCCGAGGGGTTCTCGGTGGAAGAACGCGATAAGTTGCTCGATGCTGGCTGTGCTTTAGCTAGGGGGACGTATCCGCTTTAACCATGAGACTGCCTTATATAAAGAGATGCTCGGCGAGCGGTAGTTAACAGCTGGCAAACGTTAGTCGGATCACAAGATGTGTAGGAAATGTGTACGACCAGATTCCCGCCCGCGGGGCCCCTCCGGTCTGGCAATATATCTCCTTGCCGCGCGGCCCGGTGGAACCGGATGAGCCGCAAAGCGTGCACCTT